>DAHUZI010000092.1 GCA_027306595.1 Candidatus Dormiibacterota bacterium
ACCAAGCTGCGCCTGCTGACTCGCCTGGCCTTCGGGTTCCGTTCCCCCGACGCCCTGATCGCCCTGGCCATGCTCAGCCTGGGCGGGCTCTGCCCCCCGCTCCCCGGCCGCGGATGACCCACGGATCCGTCACAAGAGCCCGAAATATGAAGCGGTCAGCGAGGACCGCTACCACGCCCACCCCCAGCGATCCGATGCAGATCGCCAGCCACAGCGGGAGGTGGGCGCCGGTGAGGGCGGAGAGCGAGAAGTAGGCGCCGAGGGTGAGGAACGATCCGTAGGCGAAGTTGACGTAGTTGGTGACCCCGAATTGCAGGCTGAGCCCCACCGACGCCAGCGCCAGGACGGACGCGGTGACGAACCCGAACCCCACCGAGAGCCAGAAGATGGTCAAGACGCCCCCTCCTCGCGGCCCAGCCGGCGCGCCAGCGCCAGCGTGCGTTCGGCCCGCTCAACGATGGGCTGGTCCACGAAGTCGGCTCCCACCCGGGCGGCCCCCGCACCCGCGGCCCGGGCCGCGGCGAAGCCCTCGACGATCCGCCGAGACCACGCGACCTCGTCCGCTGTCGGAGCGAAGACCCGGTGGACGACCCCCACCTGCTCGGGATGGATGCAGGCCTTGCCCTGAAAGCCCATCCGCCGCGCCTCTCGGGCTTCAATCTCAAGCCCCTCGGGGTCATCGAGCGCGAGGTGGGCGGTGTCGATCGGGGCGTCGACTCCGGCCACCCGGCAGGCGATGACGAGCTGCGCCCGGGCGAAGGCGATGCCTGGGTGGCAGGGCCCCGGGGTGAGGCCGGTGTCGAGCGCGTAGTCGCCAACCCCGAAGTTGACCGTCCAAACCCGCGGCGAGGCCGCGGCGATGTCGGCGGCCCGGGCGAGCCCCCTCGCGGTCTCGACGATCGGGAGGATCGCGATCCGCCCGGGCGCGAGCCCCCGCTCGCCCTCGAGCTGATCGAGCACCCAAGCGACCGTGCGGACCTCCTCGGCGGACTGCGCCTTGGGCACGACCACCATGTCGAGGCCCGGTCCCACCACCGCGAGCAGATCGGGGTAGGCATGAGGGCCGAGCACCCCATTGATTCGGACCAGGGCCAGGGGACCCGGCCCCGCCCGTTCCGCAAGCAGCGCCGCCGCCCGGGACCGGGCGGCCGGCTTGTCCCCCTCGGCCACGGCGTCCTCCAGATCGAGGATCGCAGCATCGGCTGCCGACGCCAGGGCCTTGCGGCTGTGGCGCTCGTGGATCGCCGGGGCGAAGAGGAGGCTGCGGAGCAGGGGCGGCGGGCTCCCCCTCTGCGGCGGCGGGTAGCGGACCTCGAGGGGCATCACACGACCCCGGCCGCCCTGAGGGCGGTGGCACGGTCCCCCAGGCCGAGCTCGGCGAGGATCGCGTCGGTGTCGGCACCGAGCCGGGGACCGGTGGTGCGAACGGCGCCGGGAGTCCGGCTCAGGTGGGCGACGACTCCCACCAGCCGCATCAGTCCAAAGTCGGGATCCATGACCTCCACCAGGGAGCCGCGCGCGGCGGTATTGGGATCGTCCATCACCTGGGGAATGTCCTGGACCGGTCCCGCGGCGGCCTCGGCCCGCTCCATGGTCGCGATCACCTCGTCGGCCGACCGGCCGCCGATCCACCGGCCAAGCAGCGCGTCCAGCTCCTCGACATTGCGAAGCCGCGCCTCATTGGTCGCATAGCGCGCATCCAGCGCCAGCTCCGGCTGCCCGATGGCCGCGAACACCCGCCGGACGATAGCCGGGGAGCTGGCGGAGAGGGCGACCCAGCGGCCGTCCCCACACCGGTACACATTGCGGGGGGCGACGTGCACGCTCCGGCTGCCGGTGCGCTGGCCGCTCATTCGGAGCTGGTCCCAATCCAGGAGCGACGGCTCGAGCAGCCGCAGGATGGGATCGGTGAGCGCGAGGTCGATGCGCTGCCCCCGCCCATCGGCCCGCTCGCGGTGGTAGAGGGCCACCATCACCGCGAATGCGCCCATGATGCCCGCCAGATGGTCGGCCAGCCCCATGTTGGGGAGGGTGGGTGGTCCATCCGGGTGGCCGTTGAGGTGGGCGAAGCCCGAGCGGGCCTCGGCCAGGGTTCCGAAGCCAGGTCGGTGGGCCAGCGGCCCGTTGCGCCCGAAACCGGACACCTCAAGCATCACCACTCGCGGATTCACCTGCTCGAGGGCGTCGTAGCCCAGCCCCCAGCGCTCCAGCGTTCCGGGGCGGAAGTTGGCGATCACGACATCGGTCGACGGCAGCAGCCGCCGAAGGATGTCGGCCCCCTCGCCGGTGCGCAGATCGAGGGTAAGCGACCGCTTGTTGCGCGCGATCGCCTTCCAGTAGAGCGCCTGTCCCTGCTTGCGCGTGCCCCAAGCCCGCTGGGGATCCCCCTCCTTCGGCTTCTCGATCTTGATGACGTCGGCACCGAAATCGCCGAGGTAGGCGGCCGTCGCCGGCGCCGCCATCATGGTGGCCAGGTCCAGGACCCGCACCCCCGCCAGCGGAGTCGCCGTCGGGTGAGCGCTAGCCACCACCGCCCCCCCGGCCAGCCCTCTCGTGTCCGGAGGCCCCGCCCAGGTCCATCGCAAGCGAGGCTTCGGCCTGCTGGAGATGCTCATCGATCGCGGTCTCGGCCCCGTGGCGGTCGCCAGCCCGCAGCTGCTCCAGCACCCGCCGATGCTCGGCGGCCGCTCGCTCCCGCCGATCGGTGGTGCAGCCGCCCGGGCGGAAGCGATCCTCCTGGTCGGCGACCTGGTCGAGCAGGTCGGCGGCGAGCCGAATCCCGGCGATCTGGGCGACCGCCTGGTGGAAGCGGCGACCCACCGTCTCGCCCGGAACCCGCACCGCCGGTGCGTCGACCAGTCGCGCCAGCTGCTCGATATCGGCACGGGTGGCCCGGATCGCCGCCTCTCCGGTCACCAGTCGCTCGAGCGCCGCGCGGACCCGATACAGGCCGTGGACGTCGGCGGCGTCCCAGCTGGCGACCAGGTACCCGCCGGTCGGCAGCGCCGTGACCAATCGGCGCTGCTCCAGCCGGCGCAGGGCCTCGCGCACCGGGGTCCGACTCACCCGGAACTGGAGCGCCAGCTCCTTCTCGCCGAGTCGCGTCGCCGCCGCCAGCCGGCCCTCGACGATTGCGCTCCGGAGCGACTCGTACACCGCATCGGCCACCGACGTCCGCTCCACCCGGCCCGCCCAGCCGTCGGCTAGCCAGGCGAGATCCGCGATCCGTGAGCCGCCCTCGGGTCGCCCCCCGTCCCTCATAGGCGGAGCAAATATACATGGATACACGCGTGCGTCAAGGGGTGGTCGACGAGCCCCGCCGCCGGTAACGCCGGCCGGCCGGAGGGGCAGGTGCCCAGCCCCTGGCCGATCAGAACCCGAGCCGGACGGCCTCGGCCCAGGTGAAGAGGAGCGGCGGCCGGGTCCCCCGAACCGAAGCGAGGATCTCCTCGTCGCTGATGCCGCCGGTGGGTGGCCACGGGACCGCCGCCGCCCCCATCACGCGCCACGTCGCCGGGCCTGTGGGCAGCCGCGCCAGGATCGAGTCGCGGTGGGCCCAGCACCCTGGGGCCGGCCCGGGGGCAGGACAGTATTGGTTGACGGATCCCGGGCCGTCCTCGTAGAGCCAGTCGTAGCCGGTCGCCAGCGGGGCGATGTCGGTCGCCCAGTTCGAGCCCCCCGCCAGAACGCGGTCTCCATTCGCCGTGAACGGGACGGTGGCATCGCGGCCGAGCCGCGCTGCCCCCACGGCGGCCCCATCAAGTGCGGGGACGAGCCCCAGGACCGGCGGGAGCCCCCGGCTGATGCGCTCCTCATCCGTCCAGGCGAGCAGGAGCTCGGCCGGCGTGACGCGCCGAACCGTGCTGGGGATCTGCAGGGGGCCCAGCCCCTCCGCCGACCGGGCCCGATCGACGGCATCGATCTGGGCCGACCAGCAGCGCCGGGAGTCGCGGCCCGCTGCCGCGCAGACCGCGCGAAAGTCGGGTCCGAGCTCGCCATTGGCCGCCGGGTTGTGGGGCGGGAGCAGCGCGCGAGCCCCACGCGGCGGGCTGCGCCAGCCGTCGGACACCACCGCCTGCCCGGCGGCGCGCCAGGTCGTCGGCCCCGCGCGGGCCCACACCGCGAGCCCCCACCGTCCGGGCCAGGCCACTTGGGTCGACCACCGAATCGCTCCCCGGCCCCATCCGCGCAAGAGGTTGAAGCGCCCCGTCATCCCCGCCTGGGCGAAGAACGCGAAGCGTGCACGCACTCCGGTTCGGCAGTGAAGGCTCGCCCGGAGCACTGGCGCCGCCCCGAACTCCACGGGCTGGGTCGGCGTGTGCAGCACGAGGCCGTGGCACAACCCGCTCGGCGCCGGACCGTATGCCCGAGGGAGCCGGCCTTGGGCCACGGGACCGCCGACCACCGCCAGCGCTGCGAGGACGACCGCGCCCGTCCGCGAGCCCCGCCTCATCCGACTCCGCACGCCGCGCCCTCCCACGCGAAGCCGTCGGCCCGGGGCAGTGTACGGTCCAGTCCGAACCGGCGGTCGCCGAAGGCGGCCTCGCCGATTGCCTGGCCGGGCACGGCCGCGTCCACCCCAACGGCCGTGGCCGGGGACCACCGGCCGGTATCCCCTTGGGGGCCGAGCCAGCTACGATCCCGCCGTGCCATCCCCCCCGATCGGCGACCCCCCAGAGCCCGGGCGGGCGGCGCTGATCACCGGTGGGAGCTCGGGGATCGGACTCGCAACCGCCCGATGGCTCGGCGCTCGCGGCTACGGTCTGGTCCTCACCGGGCGCGACCCCGAGCGGGGGGGGCGGGCGGAAGCGGAGCTGAGGGCAGGTGGGGTTTGGGCGCACTTCGTGGTGGCCGAGGCGCGCGATGCCAAAGCCACCGCCAGCGCCGTCGAGCGGGTTGCCGCGCTGTTCGGCCGGCTGGACGTCCTCGTCGCCAGCGCCGCGGTCGGGGTGGTGGCACCGCTCATCGACACGCCGCCGGCGCTGGCGGAGCAGCTCCTGCGCACCAACGTCCTCGGACCTCTGGTGGCCGTGCAGGCGGCCCGGTCGCTGCTCGCGCGAACTCGCCCCGCCGCCGTCGTCCTGGTCTCGTCGGACTCGGGGGTTCGCGGGGACGTACCGCTCGGCGCCTACTCGGTCACGAAGGCCGCCGTCAACATGATGGGCCGGCTCCTCGCCCTCGACCTGGTCGCGGATGGCATCCGAGTGAACGTCGTCTGCCCCGGCGACACCCTGCCGGGCATGCGGCACATGGGGCCACCGTCGGACCCCGAGAGCAGCTCCACCGATCCCGCCCGCTGGACCCGCACCCCAATGGGACGGCATGCGGAGGCCGACGAGGTGGCTGCGGTGATCGGCTTCCTCGCGGGCCCCGGAGCGAGCTATGTCAATGGCGCCGTTCTCACCGTGGACGGCGGCGCGGGGGCGGCCTTCGGTTATCGGGGCCAGGCTCCCCTGGCCGCCCCCGATTCCCCCATCAGCCGGCCCTGAGCCCGATCACCAGGGTCACCGTAGCCGCCACCTGCTGAGTCCCGGCCTCCAGGGGGACCGGCGACGGGGCCGCCGCCGTCGCCCGCAACGGGCCCGGGATCGGTCCGAACACCGGCGGTGTAGGGGCGGGGGACGTGTCGGTGAGCGTGCAGATCGCGCCGAGGCGATCCCCGGCCGCCCGCGCCATCGCTCGAGCCCGCGCCATCGCTTGGCGCACCGCGTCGACTCGGGCGGCGGTGTCGAGGCTGCGCGCGTCGGCCACCGTATAGGTGAGCCCCTCGATCTGACCGGCGTTGCCTCCGGCGCGCGCCGCCGAATCGACGGTGGTGCCGGCCCGGCCCAGGTCCCGCAGTTTGGCGGTGATCGAGTTGTCGACCTGGTAACCGGTGAGGCGGGGAACGCCGGAGGCCGGGTAGACGTAGTTGGGCTGGATCGTGAGCCCGGTGGTCTGGATGTCGGAGTGGGCCACTCCACCGCCGGCGAGCGCCGCCAGCACCGCTGCGGTCCGCAAATTGTCCGCTTGGAGCGCGGCCGCGGCGCTCGGCCGTGTCACGCTGATCTGAAGCTGGACCGTGAGGAGGTTGGGCGTGCCGCTAGCCAGGCCCATTCCGTGGACCACGAGCCGTGGGGCGCTGTGGCCGCAGGTGGCCGCGGCACTCGCAGCGGTCCCGCCTTGCGTCGTCGTCGCCCCACATGCCGCCAGGAGGACCCCCCCGAGCGCCAGCCCGCCCGCCGTCAGCCCCGCCGACATCGAACGCCGCCTCAGTCGACTCACCCCTGTCCTCCATCAGGTCCGGCGGGCCCTTCGGCCCTTGGACGCCGGCGACGCCGCCTCGGTTCCCGATCCGGGTGTGGGCACCGCTAGGCTACGGGGGTGGAGCCTGCTGGAGGATCGCCCGACCTCGGCGCCCCCATGCCCCCCCCAGGCCTCGGGGCGGCAGCCGCCCAGCCCGGTGCGGAATGGCTCCACGGCGAGCTGATCCCGGACCCTCACCGCTGGCTCGAGGACCCCGACACTCCCCAGACCGTGGCGTGGGTCGACGCCCAGAATGCCAGAACGGAAGCCTGGCTCCGGGAGGTCCCGACGCGGGAGGCGATCCGCAACCGGCTCACCGAGCTGTGGGACTACCCCCGCTTCGGCGTTCCCTTCCGGCGGGGGAGCCGCTGGTTCCAGTTCCGAAACCCCGGACTCGCCAACCAGCCGATCCTCTACTGCATGGATGGGCCCGACGAGCAGGGCCGGCCGCTGCTCGACCCCAATTGCCTCGCCGAGGATGGCACGGTGGCCGTCACGGCCGCATCGGTCAGCGAGGACGGCACCTGGCTCGCCTATGCCACCAGCTCGGACGGGTCCGACTGGCAGACCTGGAAGGTCCGCGCGGTGGCGTCGGGAGAGGATCGCCCGGACGTGCTTCGCTGGTCGAAGTTCGGATCCGTGGCGTGGCTGCACGACGGGTCTGGGTTCACCTATGTCGGGTTCGACCCACCGCGGCCGGGCGCCGAGCACACCGACGCGAGCCGATGCCCCCGGGTCCTCCTTCACCGACTGGGCGAGGACCAGAGCAAGGACGAGCTGCTCTTCAGCGCCCCCGACCAACCCGAGTGGCTCCCCGACGCCGCGGTCACCGACGACGGACGCTTCCTGATCGTCACGATCTCCCGTGGCACGGCCCCGGAGACCCGAGTCCTCGTCGGCGACCTGCGCCATCAAGCCCATCCGCTCGTGCCCCTCATCGACGATTTCGGGGCGGCCGCCAAGGTGGTGACGGCGATCGGCTCTGACCTTCTCGTGCTCACCGACGACCGCGCCGGCCGCCAGCGAGTGGTCAGCGTCAACCTGCAGGACCCGAGCCGAGAGCGTTGGCGCGAGCTGCTTCCGGAGTCCAGTGACATGCTCGTGGCCGTGCATCACCTGGGGGGGCGGCTCGTGTGCGAGTACCTTCGGGACGCCAGCGCCGCCCTGCGCGTCTACGACCGCGGTGGCGCCTTGCTGCACGAGATCCCCTGCCCGCCGGCCAGCACCGTGACCGCGGTGGAGGGACGCCCCGGGGACGATTGCCTCCACTTCGGCACGACCTCCCACACGGATTCCGGCTCGATCTGGGTCCACGACCTCGCGCGCGCCGACACCCGCCGAATCCTTATGGGCCAGGCCCGCGTGGAGGCCGACGCCGTGTGCACCGAGCAGGTGGTCGTCAACTCCGCCGACGGCACCCGAATCCCCCTGTTCCTCACTCACCGCCGAGATGTACGGCCGACCGGGGAGGTGCCCGTCCTCCTCTACGGTTACGGCGGCTTCGGCGTCCCGATCACCCCGACGTTCTCCGTCGCCCACGCCGTCCACGTCGAGCGGGGTGGGCTGCTGGCGGTGGCCGTGCTCCGCGGCGGGGGTGAGTACGGGCGTCACTGGCACGATGCCGGGCGGCGAGACCGCAAGCAAAACGTCGTCGACGACTTCATCGCTTGCGCCCGATGGCTGGGCGAGGAGGGCTGGTCGCAGCGGGACCGGATCGCCATCACCGGGGCCTCCAACGGCGGGCTCTTGGTCGGCGCCTGCCTCACTCAGCGCCCCGATCTGATCGGCGCCGCGGTCGCGGAGGTCGGCGTGCTCGATCTCCTGCGGTTCCACCGGTTCACGATCGGCTGGGCCTGGACCAGCGACTTCGGTAACCCCGACGACCCCCAAGAGTTCCCCTGGATTCGACAGCTCTCGCCGCTCCACCGCGTCGTGAGCGGGACCCGCTACCCCGCGACCCTGCTCATGACTGGCGACCACGATGACCGGGTGGTGCCGGCCCACTCCTACAAGTTCGCGGCCGCGCTCCAGGCCGCGCAGGCGGGGTCGGCGCCGATCCTGGTGCGGGTTGAGGCGTCGGGAGGGCACGGGTTGGGCACGCCCACGCGCAAGCTGATCGCGGCTCGCGCGGACCTGCTAGCCTTCGTCGAGCGCGCCCTGGGCGTCGCGGCGCCAAGGGCAGCATCCTCGACAGCTCACTCCCGACCCGCGCCGACCGCTCCGGGCGCGGCTTGACGGGCCCTCCCGCCACTGGGAAGATGCCCGTCGGGCCCGTCCTCTTTGAAGGAGACAGCCGCATGCGCTCGGTCCGCTCCCGCGCCCTCGCTCTGGCGGCGTTCGTCGGGCTCGTTGTCAGCGTCGTCGGCACCCTGCAGGCGGTCGGCCAGAGCCAGGCGGGGGTCGCCCCCAATCCGACCGGGATGATGGACTGCAACGGCGACAGCCCCGCCTATCACATGGTGAAGGTCGACCTCGGTGGGCTCTGCGCGGACCCGATCGCGGCGTACAACGGATGGACCGGGCGCTTCTACGACAACGGGCGCTACGTCGGGCACGACGAGCCCGCGGTCAACTTCCTCAGCAACACCCCGGGGAGCGCGAACAACCTCAGCTACTTCGTCCAACTCTCCACCGACCCCAAGGCGGCGCCCTCCACGACCAAGGGGCTGAACATCGTCGCCGACCGGGCCGAGCTCAGCCCCGCCATCTGGTTCGGCCTGGCGCTGTGCGATCCCCTCTCCTACCCGCTGAACCCCTGCCGGTCGGACAGCAACGGCAACTCCAGCAGCATCAACGATCCCCTGGCGGCCGGCTCCGCGTTCATGGAGCTGCAGTTCTATCCGCCTGGGTTCCCCCCGTTCATCGACTCGCCGAGCTGCAGCGCCCACCAGTGGTGCGCCGCCCTCACCATCGACAGCCTGGAGTGCTCCTACGGCTTCAAGTACTGCAACGGCGCCTGCACCGAGCCGGTCAACTTCGCCTTCCTCCAGCGCAACGGCGTACCGGCCGGGCCTCCCAGCCCGCAGCTCTCCGACGTCTCCTCCTTCACCCCCAACGGCGAGACCCTGATGATGAATCCCGGGGACCGTCTGCAGGTTGGGATCGTGGACACGCCCGGTGGGCTCCGTGCCTCGGTGACCGACCTCACGACCGGCCAATCGGGGACCATGACGGCTAGCGCCGCGAACGGCTTCATGGACTCCAACCCCGTGTCCTGCGCGGGGCGGCCGTTCACGTTCCACGCCGAGTTCAGCACCGCCTCGCCGCAGAACGGAGTGCCCTGGGCGGCCGCGGTCGGGACCGTGACGATGGCCAACGAGCTCGGCCACTTCACCCCCTGCTCGGGCACGGCCAATCCCCTCCCCTACAGCGTCGCCTACGCCACCGGTCAGACGTTCGTGGACACCGCCGTCGGCCAGACGTGCACCGGCGGGTTCGAGGCCGCCCGCCCCGGCGAGGGCCCCTGCAACCCCACCACGGGCAACTGCCAGAACGCCACCACCGAGGCCGGGGCCGCCTGCCCCTTCCACAACTTCATCACCTCGGGGGTGCCCTGCGAGTTCTCCGACGCCCTCTGCATGCCCAAGGGTCCGCGCCCGATCGTGACCAACGGCGCCTTCTCGCGGGTCGCCTGGCCCATCGCGGGCTGCCAGTCAGACGCCTTCCAGAACGGGGACCTCGACTACGACGGCAGCTCCTACGTCGCCGACTGGCCCAACGGGAGCCCGAGCCACCCCACCTCGATCCAGTATCTCGGGCCGTTCTCCAAGGGCCACCCCTATCCCCAGATACAGTTCGAGACGGATGTCGGTGGCTCCGAGGCCTTCTGCAACACCAAGAGCGGGGCGGGCTGCACCGCCAAGCCGGTCGGGGCCGCCTTCTACCCCTTCTGGACTGTGGGGCGGTCGACCCAGGCGATCAGCACCACCCAGCCCCAGGGGACGTGCACCTTCGATTTCGGCAACGTCATCCCGGGCGTGACCCTGCGGAGCTTCGGTCAGGACTCGCAGTACGGCCACCCCGACGTGAAGCGGTACGGGGGGACGCTGGTCAGCGCCCCCATGCCCAATCCCGAGCTCACCACCCCGGGCTGCCGCCCCCCCACGGCGTAGCCCCGGGGGGGCGGCGCCGCCCCGAGGTCGTCGCCGCCGGTCGGGCGGCCGGCTTCCCGGTTCACCGGGGGGCTAGGCGCTCCCCCACGTGCTCGGCGAAGAAGGCGAGAACCCGCTGCCACGAGTCGGCGGCGGCGCTGGCGTCGTAGGCGCGCCACCGGTCGTTGAAGAAGCTGTGCTTCGCCCCCGGATACACCTTCAGGTCGTGAGCGATGCCGGCCGCGCTCAGCTCGGTCTCGAGGATGCCTGCCGCCTTGGTGGTGAAGTCCCGCCCTGGCCACGAGCCAACCACCGGGCAGAGCCGGCGGATCGCCGCCCTGGGCTTGGGCGCCGCCCCGTAGAAGGGCGCGATCGCTCGGAGGCGGCGCTCCGTGCATGCCCAGGTGAGGACGATCGAGCCCCCAAGGCAGAACCCGATCGCAGCAAGCCGCTCATGGTCCACCTCGGGCCGGTCGGCCAGGCGGGCAAGCGCGGCTCTGAGGGCGGGCACTCCGTAGTGATCGAGGTTCCCCCGCATCGCCCCTGAGAACATGCGGGCCATGCAAAGGCCCCGGTTGCGACCGCCGAAGAGGTCGACGCCAACGGCCGCGTAGCCCTCGCCGGCGAGGCGACGGCACACGTCGCGGATGTTGTCGTTGAGGCCGGATGCTTCGTGGACCACGACTACCCCGGGGTGGGGCCCCGGGCCATCGGGAATCGCGAGGTAGGCCGCGCCGGTCGCCTCCGTTCGCATCGCCTTCCTCGCTGCGGATTGAGTGGCCCGGCGGGCTCGGGACTTGATTGTCGGATCATCATCCGGCCAAGGCAAGTGACGCCTCCGAGCCGGGGTGGGTCAGTTCCGCGGCATCCAGACTGGCCCTGATCGATCCGAGTCCAGGTGGATGCTGATACCCGCTCGACCGTTGGCCGATGGAGCCCCGTCGGGGCGATCGCCACGAGCCACTGTTGTCGCCGACGGGTGAATACTGACCCCGGAACGACGGGTGAAATCTGACTCCTCCTGTGGCCCGCGCTGGGCGAGCCTGGTGCTGTCCCTGGCGAGCGGATCGGGAGGGTCGAGGTGCTGGACGTGGAGACGTGGGCGGAGGTGCGGCGGCTGCACCGGGCGGAGGGGCTGGGAGTCAAGACAATCGCCCGGAGGCTTCACGTGGCCCGGAACACGGTCCGGGCGGCGGTGCGAGGCCCGGAGCCGCCGCGATACCACCGGCGGCCCCGGGGGTCGGCGGTGGACCGGGTGGAGCCGGAGCTGCGGCGGTGGCTGGCCACGGAGCCAACGATGCCGGCGACGGTGATCGCGGAGCGGATCGGCTGGACGCACGGCTTGACGATCCTCGAGGCGCGGGTGGCGGAACTGCGCCCGCGGTATCGGCCGGCGGTCCCGTGCCAGCGGACGGGATCTGCCCCGGGGGAGCTGGCGCAGTGGGACCTGTGGTTCCCGGCGGTGGACATCCCCCTGGGGTGGGACCAGGTCGGGCGTCCCCCCGTCCTGGTGGGCGCGCTCGGGTATTCCCGGGTGGTGCCCGCGCAGATGATCCCGTCGCGGATGGGGCACGACATCCTCGGCGGGCACTGGGTGGGGCTGCAGGCCTTTGGCGGGGTCCCGCGGTGCGGGCTGTATGACCAGGAGCCCGCGATCGGCCAGTGGCGCGGCGGGCGGCCGCACTTCACGCAGGCGTTCCAGGCTTTTCGGGGGGTGCTGGGGATGGGGGCGGTGCTGTGTGCCCGCGGCGATGCCGAGGCCAAGGGGCGGGTGGAGCGGAGCAACGGGTACCTGGAAGACCTCGTTTCTGCCGGGGCGGCAGTTCACCGAGCCGGCCGACTTCAATGCCCAGCTGCGCGCGTGGCTGCCGCGGGCCAACGGCCGCCGCCATGCCACCCGGCGGGAGCGGCCCTGTGACCGCTTCGCCGACGAGGCTGCGGCGCTCGGGCCGCTGCCGCCGGTGCCGCCGGATCCGGCCTGGCGCGCCAGCCTGCGGTTGCCGCGCGACCGCTACGTGCGGGTGGCCACCAACGACTACTCAGTCCAGCCCCGGGCCGTCGGCCGCCGCGTCGAGGTCCGCCTAGACCTGGACCGGGTGACGGTGACGTGTGCAGGCGAGGTAGTGGCCGACCACCCGCGCGCCTGGGCGCGCCCCGTCCCCGTCCCCGGCCACGCGGCCACCCTGGTCGCGCTGCGCGCGGCCGCCCACCGGACGGCCCCGGCGGAGGTGCCGTGGGCCCCCGACCTGGCGGCCTATGACACCTGGGTGGCGACCCGCCCATGAGCCAGACCGCCGCCGAGCTCGCGCCCGTGTGTCGCGCCCTGAGGGCGCCCGCGCTGGCGGCGGCGAATCCCCCGCCTGGGCGAGCGCGCCCGGGCCGACGGCTGGCCCCACGAGGCGTTCCTGGCCGCCGGCCTCGAGCGCGAGGTGGCGGCCCGGCACGCCAGCGGGGGCGAACTGCGCCTGCGCGCCGCACGGTTCCCCGCCCGCAAGACGCTCGAGGACTTCGACTTCAAGTTCCAGCGCCAGGTCCAGCGGGCGGTGGTGCTCCACCTGGGCACCCTGGCGTTCCTGACCGCGCGCGAGAACGTGATCTTCCTGGGGCCCCCGGGGACCGGCAAATCGCACCGGGCGATCAGCCTGGGGATCCGCGCGTGCCAGGCCGGGCAGCGGGTCGCCTTCGCCACCGCGGCGGAGTGGGTCGACCGGCTCGCCACCGCCCACCGTCACGGCCAGCTCCACGACGAGCGGCAGCGGCTGCGACGGATCCCGCTGCTGGTGTGCGACGAGGTCGACTACGTCCCGTTCGACGCCGAGGCCGCCACCCTCTGCTTCCAGCTGGTGGCGTCGCGGTATGAGCGGGCCAGCGTCTGCCTTACCTCCAACCAGCCCTTCGCGCGCTGGGGTGACGTCGTCGGGGATGCCACGGTGGCGGCCGCGATGATCGACCGGCTCGTCCACCACGCCACCGTGGTGACCACCAAGGGAACGCAAAGCTCGTCTTGAGCCTAGTGGACCCTGGGGATGGCCCGGTGGCGGGCCTGTACTTGCATCCGGCGCATCGGCGTCGGCACCGTCGGCCGCTCGTTCGAGGCCCGGAGGATGTCTAGGGATGTGGG
>DAHUZI010000093.1 GCA_027306595.1 Candidatus Dormiibacterota bacterium
GGCAGCCGCCAGGCGCGCCGCGCCGAGCGCTGAGGCCAGACCGCTGAGCGCCTCACCGCCGACCGACCCCGGAGCCGGCGCGCCGACGGTCCGACCGGTCGCATCGGCTACCCACTGCAGGACGGTCGGGTCGTCGGCCCCCCATCCACCGACGTGGATCGGGGCGTCGGCCAGCCCCGCGGCGCACAGGAGCTCGGTGCAGCGCCGGGTCTCCACCAGGATGCCGTCGACCAGGGCGCGGGCGAGCTGGGCGCGACCGGTGGCGAGGGTGAGTCCACCGACCACCCCCCGCAGGTCGGGGTCCCACAGCGCCCCCTGCTCGCCGCCGCCGAGGTGGGGGAGGAACACGGTGCCGCCGGCGCCGGCCTCGGCGGTCGCGGCCAAAGCGACCGCCCCTGCTCCGGTCGAGTCTGGCAGGCCGAGGAGTCCACCCAGCCAGCCCAGCGCGCTTCCGGTCGCGAGGAGGTCCATCTCCAGCCCCCAACCGGCCTGGCCGGCGAGCGGGGTGACCAGCCAGCGGTGGTCCGGCTCAAAGCGTGGCTCGCCCGAAAGGCCAAGGATCACCGTGCTCGATCCGGCGAGATGGGCGATGTCGCCCGGGGCCGCCCCGAGCCCGAGGGCGCCCACGACCGAGTCCGCTCCCCCGAGCGCCACCGGAAGGCCGGCCTCAAGCCCCAGCCCGCCGGCCGCCTCCGGCCGCAGCGGCGCCAGCCAACGTGCCGGCCGGAGCTCGGGCAGCCCAGGCCGCCCGCCGACCGGCCCCGCCGCCGAGACGCCGGCCGCGGCGCAGAGCTCGGGGTCCCAGCCCCCCGTGGCCAGGGCGTAGGTGCCGAAGCCGGTCGCCGTCGACGGGTCGGTGGCGAGGACCCCGGTGAGCCAGCGGAACAGGTGGTCGCGGGCCGAGGCGAGCCAGCGGATCCGGGCGGCGCGCGCCGGCTCCTGGGCGGCGAGCCAGCTGTGCATCGGGGCGAGGTAGCGCCCGTCGACCCACTGGCCGGTGATCCGGTACAGGCGGTCGCCGCCCACCTCGGCCCGGAGGGCGAGCCCCTCAGCCTCCGCCCGGCCGTCCTCCCAGGTGATCGCCGGCCCCACCGGGCGATGCGACCCGTCGAGCGGGACCAGCGTCGGGATCATCCCCGTCAGCCCGATGGCGAGCGGGGTTCCCTGCCACGTCGCCCGCAGCGTCGCCACCACCCGGCGGGCGGCGGCGACCCAGTCGGTCGGATCCTGCTCGGCGCGGCCGGGAGCGGTGCGGTGGGTGGGATAGGCGCAGCGAGCGGCTGCGAGGCAGGTGCCGTCGCCGCCGACGGCGACCCCCTTGAGGCCGGAGGTGCCGAGGTCGAGGCCGATCACCCCCGGCGCGCGTGCGGCGGCCGGGGTCGGATCGCGGCTGGCTCCCGGGGCCTGGCGCAGACGCCTCGAGGCCGTCACCCCCTCGTCACGGTCCCTCCGGCAGCTGGCCGAGCGGGTGAACCTCCCAGTCGCCGACATCGGTCGGCTGGAGGAGCCGGCGGGTCGTCTGGCCGGAGAGGTAGAAGGCGAAGTGGCGCGCGACGTACACCTGCTCGAAGGCGTCGAAGGCAATCCCGTCCCGCTCGCGGCTCACCCCCCGGACCCGGGCGACCAGGTCGCCGGCCGGCACCTGCAGGAGCCGCCGCTCCCGCCGGCTGGGCTCGCGAACCTCGAGGAAGGCCTCCTCGTTCTCGTCCGAGAGGCCGTGGTGCTCGGCGAGGTAGGCATACAGGGAGGCCCCGGCCGCGAGCACGGCGGGATCGATCACTGGCGCGAGCCGGACCGGGATCACGGCCTGCTCGTGGATCATCGGGCGCCCGCGGATCAGCCGCAGCCGCTCGACCTTCCAGACCGGCTCCTGGGGGCTGATCTCCAGCGCCCGGGCGACAGTCTGGCTGGGGATGCCGCGCTCGAGGGCAAGCACTCGGGTGGTGACCTGGAGGCGGCCCCGGCTCGGGGCCAGCGTGCTGCGCAGGCCGCCGGCTCGCGCCGGCTCGCTGACCAGCCGCTCCGGGGCGACGAAGGTGCCCACGCCCTGATGGCGGACGACGAGCCCGGCGCGGGCGCACTCGTCGACGGCGCGGCGGACGGTGATCAGGCTGACACCGGCCATCTCGGCGAGCTCGCGATTGCTGGGGAGCAGGCTCCCGGGCGCCAGCGGCCCCTCGGCGATGAGCCGCTCGATGAGGTCGATGACCTGCTCGTATCGGAGGTGGGGGGCGCCGGCGCGGCGGCCCCGGATCCGGCCGGCGGGCGCCACGGGCGGCAGCTCGCCCGCGCCGATCACTGCTCCCGCCGCACCGCTGCGAAGGCGTCCTCGGCGGCGGCCACAGTGCGGTCGATGTCGGCGTCGCTGTGGGCGGTCGAGACGAACCAGTTCTCGTCCTGGCTGGGGTGGAGCAGGACCCCGCGCTCGAGCATCGCCCGCCACCAGCTGTGGAATCGGGCCGAGTCGGCGAGCCGGGCCGCGTCGCGGTAGTTGCGGATCGGCTCGGGGCTGAACCACACCTGGAAGACCGGTCCGAGCCCCTGGACCTGGACGGGCACACCGGCCGCCGCCGCCGCCGCCTGCAGCCCGGCCATGAGGCGCTGGCCGCGCGCCCGCAGCGTCTCGTAGGTGCCGGGGCGGCTCAGCTCGTCGATGGCGGCGACGACCGCGGCGCAGGCGATCACGTTGCCGTTGTACGTCCCAGAGTGGGAGTAGCGGCCATCGGCGATCCAGGCCATGACCTCCCGGCTTCCCCCGACCGCCGCCACCGGAAAGCCGCCCCCCAAGCCCTTGGCCAAGGTTGTGAGGTCGGGCGTCACGCCGTACAGCTCCTGGGCGCCCCCGAGCGCGACCCGGAAGCCCGTGATCACCTCGTCGAAGATGAGCAGGCTGCCGTACTTCCGGGTCACGTCCCTCAGGTGCTGGAGGTAGCCGGGCTCCGGCAGGATGCAGCCGGTGTTGAGCATGACGGGCTCGGTCACGATCGCGGCGATCCGGTCGCCGTGCTCGGCCATCAGCCGGTCGATGGCCGCGGGGTCGTTCCAGCCCGAGATCAGCAGGGTGTCGGCGAGCTGGGGCGGCATCCCCCGGCCCGCCGCGACCGGCCGCGGCGCATCGGCCGGCCCCGCCTGGTCGAGGGACGGGTGGTTGCTCCAGTACAGGGTGTCGAACCAGCCGTGGTACATCCCCTCGAAGCGCACGATGAGGGGACGGCCCGTGATCGCGCGGGCCAGGCGGACCGCGGTCCCGACTACCTCGCTGCCCGAGCTGGCGAAGCGCACCAGCTCGATCCCGGGAACGGTGGCGGCGACGCGCTCGGCCGCCTCGCCCTCCAGCTCGTGGGGGAGGCCGAACACCGTGCCCTGCTCCGCGATCGCCCGCGTCACCGCCGCCGTCACGCTGGGGGGGCGGTGGCCGAGCAGCATCGGACCCAGACCGAGCAGGTAGTCCACGTATTCGTGCCCGTCGACGTCGACGACATGGCTGCCGGTGCCGTGGGCGATGAAGGGCGGATAGGGTGTCCAGCCCGCTCGAGGGCCGCGCGCGCTGCTCCCGATGCCGCCGGCGAGGTGGCGGCCGGCCCGCTCGAAGGACGCCGCGGACCGAGGCCCGGGCCGGGTGGCGGCCACCGTCTCGGGCGTCTGGGGGCTGGCGGTCACGGGAGCACTCGGCGCATGGATGCAGTCATCATACTGTGTATCCTCAGTGGCCACAACCCCGCCGGCCACAGGCGTCGGCGGCCCGGGAGGTGCGGGCGCCGATGACCCAGATGCGAACCGAGATCGGCGAGCAACCGGAGGTCGTGGCCCGCCTGGCCCGCGGCGGTCCCGAGCGCTACCTCGAGGTCTGCGCCGCCGCCCGCGCGGCGGCGGTCGGCTTCGTCCTGTACAGCGCCCGCGGCACCAGCGACAACGCCGCGGTCTACGGGCAGTACCTGGCCAGCATCGGAGCTGGGCTGCCGAGCGGGCTCGCCGTCCCCAGCGCCGCGACGCTGTACGCGGCGGCGATCGACTTCCACGGCTGCCTGGTCGTGGGGATCAGCCAGAGCGGGGAGACGCCCGACGTGGCGGAGAGCCTCGCCTTCGCCCGGGCCCGGGGCGCCTTCACGGTGGCGGTGACCAACGCCGGTGCCAGCCCCCTGGCTCGGGCGGCCAACCGGGTGCTCCCGACCGGGGCGGGGATCGAGCGGGCCGTGGCCGCCACCAAGACGTACACTAGCCAGCTGGCGGTGCTGGCGCGCATGTGGGCGTCCTGGGGCGAGGATGGGGCGCTCGGTGCGGCGCTGGCGGACAGGGTTCCGGACGCGATCGCCACCTGCCTGCAGCTCGATGACCGGATCGCAGCCCTGGCCGAGGCGCTCGCGGGCAGCGACCGCTTGCTGGTGGTCGCCCGCGGCTACAACCTTTCGACCGCGCGGGAGACAGCCCTCAAGGTCCAGGAGACCAGTGGGGTCGCGGCCCTGCCCTACTCGGCCGCGGACCTCATGCACGGGCCGATCGCAATGCTGGAGCCGGGCCTGCCCGTCGTCTGCTACGCGCCCAGCGGCCAGACAGCCGCCAACATGCTGGCGGTCGTCGCGACGTTGCGCCAGCGGGGCGCGCGCGTGGTCCTGGTGGCCCCGGCAAACGTGGCGGCGTCGGCCGGGCTCGCCGAGGATGGGAGTCTCGATGGCCCGGGCGCGTGCGTCTGGATTCCGATCCCGCAGGTGCCCGAGGCGGTCTCGCCGCTGGTGGCGATCATCCCCGGCCAGCTTCTCGCCTGCCATCTGGCGATCGCCCGCGGGCGCGATCCCGACCGACCCGCAGGGCTCACCAAGGTGACGCGCACGCGCTGACCCGATCGACGGGGTCGCGGGGCGGCCCCCGGCCGGGGGTTGGCGGGAGCGGTCCCCGCCCCGATCATGGGGCCGTGCCGGACGCTGAGTGGGATGCTCGGGTGCGGGCGGCGGCGCTGGAGTTCCTGCGGCGTCCCGACGTGGGCGGTAGCGGCCAGCTGATCGCCTGGTCGCAGCTCACCCGCGGGTTCGTCGTCGACGGCCGGCGGATTCCCCTCGCCATCCAGCGCGGCATCTTCACGCCTCGCAGATGCCTCGCACCGCTGTCGATCCTCGCCGCGGCCGCCCGGCCCGGCCGGCCCCGGCGCTACGCGGACGAGTGGACCTCCGACGACCTGATCCGCTACCGCTATCAGGGCGAAGACCCGCAGGCCCCGGACAACATCGGGCTCCGACGGGCGCTGGTCGACCACCTGCCGCTGGTGTACCTGGAGGGCCGTTCCCCGGGCCGATACCGCGCCGAGTTCCCCGTGCACGTGGTGGCGGATGACCCCGCCACCCTCTCGGTCCTCATCGACCCGGCTGACGCCGTGGTGGCGCTCGCGCTGCCCGAGGCCGCCTCCCTGGACGCGCCGACCCGCGCCTACCGCCGCCGGCTGGTGCGCCAGCGACTGCACCAGCGCGCCTTCCGCGACCGGGTGGTCCGCGCCTACCGCGAGCGGTGTGCGATCTGCGGGCTGCGCCACGAGGAGCTCCTCGACGCCGCCCACATCGTGGCGGATCGCGACCCGGCGGGTGAGCCCTTGGTCCCCAATGGCCTTGCCCTCTGCAAACTCCACCATGCGGCCTTCGACGGATACCTCCTTGGCGTCCGCCCGGACCTGCGGGTGGAGCTGCGACCCGACATCCTTCTGGAGTCGGACGGCCCGATGCTCCGGCACGGGCTCCAGCTCGTGGACCGCCAGCGGCTCACGGTGCTTCCCTGGCGGTCGGCCGAGCGGCCTGACCCGGATCGGCTCGCGCACCGCTATCGGGAGTTTCGGGACCGGATCGCCTGAGGGCGATCCCACCTCGCCTCGGGTGCTGGCCGCCCCGTGCGGTGCATCCCCATATCGTCGGGTCCGGCGGACGTCCGTTGGCCTGTGGCGGTCGCGGGGGCGTTGCGGCGCCGTCGTCCGGCAACGGCTGTGCCCAAGGCGCCCTGACAGCGGACACGAGAGACTCCCGGTAGGCGGAAAGAAAGTCCCGGTGGGCGGATACCGAATCTCCCGGTCGGTCCGGCAGATAGGCCCCTCGGACGGGGTCACTCGCGCGTGGTGGATCCGCGAACCCGACCGGAGGGGCCCATGGCCAAGGCCGACCTGGTTCCCACCGACGCCAACCTGCGCCACCGGTATGTCGACTGCCCCGGTCTCGTCACCGCCGGCACCGCGGTGGAAGCCGACATCAACGTGCGCCGGCACCGCGAGACCGGCCGCGGGCCGGCCGAGGCCCTGGCGGAAGAGCGCGCCCACCTGCACCGGCTGCCGATCGAGCCATACACCGCGGCGCTGGGCGAAACCCGCAAGGGGCACCCGGATCAGACCATCCGCTTTGGCTCGGTGTGGGACTCGACGCCGCCCGGGCATGTCGACACCGCGGTCTGGTGCCGCGTGAGCGGCGACGAGCTGGTGGTGGTGGCCCGGACCGCCGACGGGCTGGGCGAGATTGCCCGTCACCCGGTGTCGACGCGGGGCGGCCGCAGATCCGGGCCGCCCACTGTCCCGATCACCCCGATGGGCGCCAGAGCCGCGCGCCGCAGGCGCGGCCGCACACCCCGGAGGAAGCCGCCTTCCTGGCGCTCGGCCCCGCGGCCGAACCTGGCTGGGGGCGGCAGCGGCCCAGGGGGTCGCCCGGATCCGCACCCAGATGGCCGACGCCGTGATGCTGGCGGGGGGGATCGGGGTGGCCCCAGTGACGGACGCGCTCGAGCGGGCCGCCGCCGCCGGCCGCTTCGGCGCTCGCGACCGGTCGCCATGGGCGACACCCGCCGGGCCGCCGCCCCGCCGGTGGTCGCGGACGAGGCGTACTCGGTGCAGCCGGGGACGGCAGTCGGGGCGGGGCTGGGGCGATGAAGCCGCCCGTCCCGCCGCTGCCCGACGAGCTCACCCCGCTCCTGCGCCAGCTGGCTGCGCCTGCCGTAGCTGCGGGCGGCCGCGCCCGAGGTCTGTGTCACCGCCCGCAGCCAGCGCTGGGAGCCCGCCGAGGGCCTCCGCGCCCTGCTCGCCGAGGAGGTTGCGGGGGCGCGACCGGGCCATGCACAGGCAGCGCCGACGGGCCGCCGGCCTGCCCAGCGGCAGGACCTAGGCCCGCTGGCAGCCGGAGGCGTCGTCGATCCCGCGCCCGACCCAGCAGGCGCTGCTCACCCTGGAGTGGGTCGGCCGGGCCGAATCCCTGGCCGTCTACGGCCCCAGCGGGACGGGGAAGTCGCACCTCTCCGAAGCCCTCGCGGCGGCCACGATCGGCAGTGGCCGACGGGTCTCGTGGTTCACCCTCGAGTCGCTGACGACCCTGATCGGCCGCGCCAAGGTCGACGGCTCCACCGCCAAGGTGGTGACCCGGATCACCCGCGCCGACCTCATCGTGATCGACGACATCGGCCTGCTCCCCGCCGGCCAGGACGCCGCCGAGGCCTTCTACCGCGCCGCCGCCGCCGCCCATGAACGCCGCAGTGTGGCCGTCACCTCCAACCTCCACCCCGTCGGCTTCGACACCCTCATGCCCAAGACCCTCGCCACCGCCGCCGTCGACCGCCTCCTCCACCATGCCCACCTGGTGCTCACCAAGGGAACGCAAAGCTCGTCTTGAGCCTAGTGGACCCTGGGGATGGCCCGGTGGCGGGCCTGTACTTGCATCCGGCGCATCGGCGTCGGCACCGTCGGCCGCTCGTTCGAGGCCCGGAGGATGTCTAGGGATGTGGG
>DAHUZI010000103.1 GCA_027306595.1 Candidatus Dormiibacterota bacterium
TACTAAGAAGCTAGTTGGCTACCGGACTCGTCACGGGTGGATGTAGCTGAGGTCGGGGGCTCGGAAGAACCCAAGCACGAGGTCGCGGGTCGCCTGGAGGCGGGCGACCCCGGATTCGATGGCGGTCATCATCTCGTCGACGGTGCGCGCGGCGGTGCGACCGACGCGATCGTGCTTGAGGTTCTTCCACACCCACTCGTCCGGGTTCAGCTCCGGCGAGTACGGCGGGAGGAAGAAGAGGCTGAGGCGGCGCTGGTGCGCCTGGACGAACGCTTTGGTCATGGCCGCGGTGTGGGCGGAGTGACCATCGACGATCACAAAGATCGGCCCGCGGATGTCGTGGAGCAACTTCTTGAGGTAGGCCACGAAGCTGTCGGCGTTGGTCCGCCCGTCGATGAAGGCGAAGTGGAGCTTCCCGCGGGTGGAGATCGCCGAGATCATGTTGAGCGAGCGCCGTTGCCCACTCCCCCGCACGACCGGGGTCTGCCCGACCGCGCCCCAGGTGGTGCCGGCGTGGTGGTCGGTGCGGACGCCGGCCTCATCGCAGAAGAAGATGTGGGCGCCCGCCGCCTTGGCGGCGGCGCGGATGCGCGGGAACTCCACCGCCTTCCACCGGCGCACGCGGTCCGGGTCCTGCTCGTAGGCGCGGATCAGGGGCCGCTGCGGGGACAATCCGAGCCGCCGCAGCAGCAGGCCAACCCCCTGCCGACTCATCTCGACCCCGAAGCGGTCGGCGATCAGGGTGCGTACCAGGTCCCGGGTCCACAGCGCGAACTCGAACTGGAGCTGCCGCGGATCCTTGCTGACGATGAGCCGTCGCAGCTGCGCCTGCTGCGTGGCCGTAAGTTTGGGCCGCGCTCCGGGCCCCTTGCGCACCCGCAGCGCGGCCAGGCCGCCGGCCTGGTAGGCGTGCCACCATCCGAAGACGGTCGAACGCCCACACCCGAAGGCCACGGCGACATCTTCCGGATGCAGACCCCGCTCGAGCAGGCGGATCACCTGATAGCGCGTGTCCTCCAGCGTCCGACGGGCGATCCGAGTCGCGGCGGGGGGCTGCACCAACGAAGCGTACCACGGCTGCCGCCAAAAGTCCAGTACGCAACTAGCTTCTTAGTAAGACCTCTGCTGCTTCAGCACCCGGTGTCGCGGGCCGTGAGAATCCTGTTCACTCCCGAACGCGGGTTCGTTGGTGAGATGCTACCACCCGTGATGGACGGTCGGGGCCTCCCAGCCGCCGTCGAGCGCCTCCGCCTACGGCCTGGCCTCCACGGTGACGGTGATCCGGCCCGGACTTCCCAGCTGGGCGTGGGCCGCCTTCTGGAAGTAGAGGGTCCCGACCACCTCGCCCTCGGGGTGGGCCCCGGGCTGGCCCTCGGCATCCTCCTTGAACCGGACGGTGTTCTTCGTCTCCCGCTCGAGGGTCAGGTGGATCGGCATGGGGCTTCCCGAACGGGGGTTCGTGGGCCAGAGTGCTACCGGGCTGGGTAGGTTCGGGGTGGTAGTAGGCGAGTCGGAGTCCCAGGTCGCTCTGGGTCGTGGAGCCAATCGGCCGGCGAGTGGGCCTAGACTCCGACGCATGGGGAACTGGCCGTGGGCCTACGGGGCCGCAGTCACCACGGCGGCCGTGGCCCTCGGGATGCTGGTGACCGAGGACCAGCGCACCGTGGGAGTTGGCCTGCTTGTCGCTGCCATCCTCCTCGTGTTCGTCGGCACCCTGCCAGTTCGCGCGAGGCTTGCAGAGGCCAGTGGCCAGGCTCGGACGACCTGGTGGTGGTGGAACGTCCGCCGACAACACCGAGCACTCGATCGGCGGGATGGTCCGCGGAGCCGAGGCGTGGCGATCGCATCGTCCAGTGCTGTCCCACCCCGCGGCAGCAAGGTAGCGGAGGTGGCGGTAGAGGTGCACCACATGACGACGTTGGGGCGTGGGAACCAGTGGATTCCCCTGTCGACCCAGGCGCGGGCGCTGTATTTCACACGGCCGGTGAAGCGGCGCGTAAAGGCGGGGATAAGGAATTACGAACTACTCTCGTGGCGCGGCCGTTTCACGATCGGGAAGATCATGCCGTCAGGTTTCTGGTTGGATGACCACCGCATCGTAGACGTCCGAATCGACTTCGAGGTCGAGCCAGTGCGCATCTCTCCCCGAGCAAAGCGACGAACACCGCGACGGAGTGGACTCGATCACTCCTCTCTGCCCGAGCCACACGGATCCGAGGGGGCGGGGTAGCGACCATCGCATTGGCCGAGCGCCGCGGCGTGACCCTCCTCCCGCCGGCGTCCCGGAGGTGACCGGGTCCGGGCTGGCCGGCCAAACGGTCGGGGTGGACGCCGACGGGGAGCCCGCCGTCTACCGGCACGACTGGGAGCAGTGGGCTCGGGGCGGGGAGCCGCTCGACTGAAGGGGGGCGGGTGGGGGATCCCCGTTCCCGATGCGGGCGCCGGCCCCTACGATCGGGGGCGATGCCCGCCGAGCCGCCCCTCCGTCCACGGGGCCGGAAGCGCGCCAACGGGGAGGGGACGATCTCGCGGCTCCGGGAGCGTCTGCCCAACGGCAAGGAGCGGGAGCGCTGGGTGGCGCGGATCTCATGGCCGGACGGGAGGCGGGAGGTCCGCTATGGCCGAACCCACGCCGAGGCGGCCCGGAAGCTGCGTGCGGCTCTGACCGCCCAGGACTTGGGGGCTCTGGCCCCGCCACCGGCCGAGACCGTGGAAGGCCTCCTGCGGCGATGGCTCGACGGAACGCAGCGATCCATCAGGGCGTCCACCGCCGAGAAGTACGAACGAGACCTCCGTGTCCACGTCTTCCCGCGGGTCGGCCGATTGCCGGTCGCGCGACTGACCCCGGACAGGGTCCGGCGGCTGTACGCGGAGCTGGGCGAGGGGGGGCTGTCGCCCATGAGCATCCGGCACGTCCATGCGACCCTGCACGTCGCGCTGCGCCAATGCCTCCGGGAGGGTCGAGTGGCGCGGAACGTGGCCGACCTGGTCAGTCCGCCACAGGCCCAGCGCCACCCGATCACGCCTCTGTCAGGGGCTCAAGTGGGGAGGCTGCTGGACCTGGCGCGGGGGGATCCCCTCGAGGCGCTGTTCGTCCTGGCGGTCACCACGGGGATGCGGCGGGGAGAGCTGCTCGGGCTCCAGTGGACCGACGTGGACCTCCCAGGGAGGGCACTCGCCGTGACGGGGTCGCTCCAGCGAGTCACCGGGCTTGGCCAGCTGCGGTCCGATCCGAAGACCGCGGCGTCACGCCGACGGGTGCCGCTGGTGCCGCGAGCAGTGGCGGCCCTGCGGCGGCATCGGGACGCCCAAACGGCGGGACGAGAACGAGCGGGGGAGTGGTGGCAGGACCACGGCCTCGTCTTCTGCACGACGCTCGGCACGCCCCTGGAGGCGGGGAACGTCCTGCGCCGGTCCTTCCGGCCCCTCCTGGAGCGGGCGGGCCTGCCGCCGATCCGCTTTCACGATCTCCGGCACACCGCCGCCACCCTGATGCTGAGCGAGGGCGTGCCGGTGAAGGTGGCGTCGGAGGTGCTGGGCCACAGCACGACGGCGATCACGGCGGACACCTACCAGCATGTGACCGAGGCCATGCAGCGGCAGGGGGTTCGGGCCATTGACCGGGCCATCGAGAAGGCGGCTTCACGAGACCGGTTGGTATCCCGGTTGGCATCCAGTTAGGCGAGAGACAAATAACCGATTATCGATAAGTCAATCTTTTGAGAGTGGCAAGTGGTGCCGAGGGCCGGGATCGAACCGGCGACACCGGGTTTTTCAGACCCGTGCTCTACCAACTGAGCTACCTCGGCGCGACCGCGGAGTCTACCACAGGGGCGGCGCGCCATCCCGCGCGGTAGCGGCGGTGGGGCCGGTCAGAGCGCGGCGTGGGCGGCGCGTCGCGCCCGGGCCGGCGTGGTGTACCCAGCGGCCACCATGGCCTGCAGGACCTGCCCGCGTCGCTCGCGCGCCTCCAGCGGGTGGAGCAGTGGGTCGTACGCCGAAGGCGCCTGCGGGAGGCCGGCCAGCAGGGCGGCCTGGGCCAGGGTGATTCGGCTGAGCGGGCGATGGAAATACAGCCGGCTGGCTGCGATCGCTCCCCAGGCACCGCCGCCCAGGTACACTTCGGAGAGGTACGCGGCGAGGATCTCGGGCTTGCTCAGGTGGCTCTCGATCTTGAGTGCCAGGATCATGTCCTCCCACCGCAGGGCGAGCGTGCCGTCCCACCCGTGCAGGTACACGTCCTCGGCCAGCTGCTGCGTGATCGTGGACCCGCCCTGGCAGGTGCAGCGGTGCACGAGGTCGAAGACGCCCGCGCGGATCAGTCCCTCGACGTTGATCCCGTGGTCGTGATAGAACTGTGCGTCCTCGACAGCAACGAGCGCGTGCGCGAGCGGCCGCGGCACCGCTCCTGGTGCGACCACGCGCCCGTGGTGGGCCCGATCGACCGCCGCGACCCGCTGGAGGATGTGGGCCGTTGACGGCGTCGCCGCCCAGGTCGCGCCGGTCGCGATCCCGGCGAGTGCAAGCCCCGAGAGGATCGCGACCGCGACCGCGCGCCTGGCTCGCCGCCCGGGCATCGCTTTGGGGGTGGTCCGAGGCGCTCCCGCGGTGCCCCCGGAGGCGACGGCGTCCGTTGGGGACGGGAGCGGCGCGGTCCCGGGGGGCAACACGGCGCCAGGGTAGCCGCCGCGACTCGCACCCACCCGCGCTTCCATTCCGTCCCCGTATCGTGCCCGGGCATGGCCCGTCCGCCGATGCCACCCCGCCGCCGCCCCCGGGCCACGCGAGGGGCGTGGTGGGCGGTCGCAGGGGGCTGCTTCCTCGCCGCGATCCTCCTGTCCTGGACGGAGGGGGCCCGCGACCTGCGCCTGGAGGGGCTGGCGATCCTGATCGCCGTCCTCGGCTGCGCCGCGCTCCTGCGCGCTGTCCGGCCCACCCGGCCCCCCGGCTGACCGTCCGGCCGCCGCGAGTTCGAATGGCCGGGCGGGGCGGGTGGCGTCGCCGCTCAGGCGAGCCGCTCGAGGATCATCGCCATGCCCTGGCCTCCCCCGACGCACATGGTCTCGAGCCCGATGGTCTGGTCCCGGGTGCGCAGGCCGTTGAGCAGGGTGCAGGTGATCCGGGCACCGGTCATGCCGAAGGGATGGCCGAGCGCGATCGCGCCCCCGAAGGGGTTGAGGACCTCCCCCTCGAGGGGGTCGACGCCCAGGGCCCGGGCGGAGGGGATGACCTGGGCGGCGAAGGCCTCGTTGATCTCGACGATGTCGACGTCGCGGACCGACATCCCGGCCCGGCGCAGGGCCTGGCGGCTGGCCTCGATGGGGCCCAGCCCCATGATCTCGGGCCGTAGCGCCGAGACCCCGGTGGCCACGATCCGAGCCAGGGGGGTGAGACCGAGGGCAGCGGCCCGGGTGTCGGACAGGACGATGACGGCGGCGGCGCCGTCGTTGAGCGGGCAGCTGTTGCCGGCCGTGACCCGGCCCCCCTCGCGGAAAGCGGGGGCGAGGGTGGCGAGCACCTCGAGGGTGGTGCCGGGGCGGGGCCCGTCATCGCGGTCGAGGAGACGGCCGTCGGCAAGGGGGACGGGGACGATCTCGCGGGCGAAGAAGCCGTCGGCGCGGGCGGCCACGGCGCGGGCCTGGCTGCGCACCGCGAACCGGTCCATCTCCTCCCGGGAGATCCCCTCCTGCTCGGCGACGTTCTCGGCCGTCTGGCCCATGGCGAGGTAGAGGTCGGGGAGGCCCTCCGCATTCCCCGGGAGCAGTCGGGGGTTGCGCGCATCGGGGGGGTCGGAGGTGCCCTGCGCGTAGCGGCTCACGGTCTCGACCCCGACCGAGGCGAAGACGTCGCCCTCGCCAGCGCGGATGGCGTGGGCGGCCATGCGGGTGGTCTGGAGGGAGGAGCTGCAGTAGCGGGTGATGGTGGTGCCGGGGGCGTCGAGGCGGGCGAGCAGGCTGATCGCCCGGCCCAGGTTGAACCCCGACTCGCCGCCCGGGAGCCCGCAGCCGCAGAGGACGTCTTCGACGGTGATCGGGTCCAGGGCCGGCACCTGGTCGAGGACCGCCCGGAGGACGTGGGCTCCGAGGTCGTCGGGCCGCCAGTCGACCAGGGAGCCCCTGCCCGCGCGCCCGATCGGCGAGCGGCCGCAGGCGACGATGACCGGCTCCGGCATGGCACGCCTCCCCGCCACGGCCGGGACCCGTGCCGGCCACTCGGGCTCGATGGTGCCACGGTGGGGCCGGGGCCGGCACGCCGCTCACCGCATCGGTCTGGGTGAGGTGGGACGGACGGCGTTCACGCCGGCTGTGCTACTCTTGGGTCGCCCCGCTGCGGCGGGGACGTTCGCCGTAGGTGCTCCTCGCGGACCTGACGAACCACCAGAGCTTCCGCGGGGTCGGCTGCATCTAGCGGCAAACGGAGAAACGGAATGGCGACCGGAACTATCAAGTCCCTCAACGAGCGCGGCTTTGGCTTTCTAGCCGCAGAGGACGGTGTCGAGTACTTCTTTCATCGTTCGAGCGTCGAGGGAACGTCCTTCGAACAGCTGACGCGCGGACTCCAGGTGGAGTTCGAGATCGAGCCCAGCCCCAAGGGTCCACGGGCAGGGCGGGTTCGCACGATCTGATGGTGTCGACGGCCGTCGGCAAGCCGCCGGCCCCGCGCCCATTCAGGCGACTCCACCCCGATCTGCCGCCTGCCAGGAACTCCCTGTATGACCCCTGGCAATGCGGGTTCCTGCACGATCGCCGCAAGGGAACGTGCCTGTTCGATGTCCGTGACGCCCAGCGCGCAATGCGCGCGCTGGGTTTCTCGGAGCACCTGTGGTCGGCCCTGGGGGAGGCCCGGCTCACCTTTGACGACTTCCGCACCCACGTCGACGAGGTGCACGCGGCGCTCTCCGTGCATGCCGACACCGCTGAGGCCCGGCGTCGATCGCTGGTCCCGTCGGCGGTGCGGATCGTGCAGAACTACCTCGCCTGGGCCGATCGGGTCTGCTCCCACGGCACGGGGGTGGTGGAGACCGACGACCGCCGCCGCCCGACGCCCTGACCCGACTGCGCGCCACAGGTCCTGATGCCCAACACCCGCGCCGCCACGCCCGTCTTCGACGTCGACACCTCCGAGTTCCAGGTCCGGGTCATCGACCGCTCCCGGGCCGTGCCGGTGGTCGTCGACTTCTGGGCGACCTGGTGTGCCCCTTGCCGCACGCTCGGCCCCACGCTGGAGCGGGCCGTCCTCGCCCGCGCCGGCGCGGTGGAGCTGGCCAAGGTCGACACCGACCGCAACCCCGACCTCGCCCAGGCCTTCGGGATCCGGGGGATTCCGGCGGTGAAGGCCTTCCGCGACGGGCGGGTCGTGGCGGAGTTCGTCGGCGCCCAGCCCGCCCCGATGGTGGAGCGCTTCCTCGACCGGGTGGTCCCCTCGGAAGCGGACCGGCTCGCCGCTGGCGGATCGGAGGCCGACCTCCGGCAGGCGCTGGAGGCCGACCCCTCCCACGTCGGCGCGCGCCGCCAGCTGGCCTACCTCCTCCTGCGCGACGGCCGACCGGCGGACGCCCTCGAGGTGGCGAAGGCCGCTCCGCATGATCGCCTCTGCGACGGGTACGCGGCCTGGGCGGAGCTCGCCCAGCCCGTCGGCGACGATCCCGAGGTCGAATCGCTGATCGAGAAGCTGGCCGCGGACGACTGGGCGGAGGCGAGCGAGGGCGCCATCGCCCTGGTCCGCGCCCGTGCCGGTGCCGTACGGGATCAGGCGCGGCGGGTGGCGATCCTCTGCCTCGAACAGCTCGGTCCCGCCGACCCGCGCACCGCGGCCGGCCGGCAGCAACTCGCCGCCGCCCTCTACTAGGCAGCCGCCCCCCCGCGCTGAGGGGTCGTCCGGCCGGGTGCCAGCCTAGTGCCGGCGGGCTCGCTGGCGCGAATTCTCCGTCCTGGGCGCGTCGCCCGCGCCCGGCTTGCGTGCCCCGAGTGCCGCTGCTATGCTGCTCCCCACTGCGGTAGGTTGGAAGCCCTATCCGTGATGCGGAGACCGGCCACAGGATGCGAGGGGCGTGCGGGCCGACGGGGCTGGATCGGGCGCGTGCTGACAGTGCGCCCCCTGGTGCTTGCGGCTGCGGACCACGGGGTGGCGTCCTGAGGGACGGCCGAGGACAAGGGGAGGCCCAATGAGCACCATCAGGCGTCGTGTGACCCTTGCGCTGGCTGGCGTCGGCGTCGTGGCAGCGACCGTCATCGCGGCGGGCCCCGCAGCGGCCCGACTCGTCCCCGCCGCCTCGTCGAGCACGATCAGCGTTGGCGTGGTGGCTCCCTTCACGGGCCCCGCGGCCGAGTTCGGCCAATTGCTGAGTGTCCCCTGCTACGTCGGCACCGCCCTCATCAATCGCGCCGGAGGCGTGCTCGGCAGCACGCTGAAGTGCGTCCCGGTCGATGACACCGGCGATCCGGCCGACGCCGTCCCGAACGTGACCAAGGCCATCGCCACCACATCCAACTTCCAGATGGCTATCGGGCTCGAGACCAACACTGCCGCCACCACCATCCCGCTGCTGAGCCGGGCCAAGATCCCCTTCTTCACCACCAACGGGTTGGTCTCGTACAACCACACCACGGATCCCTACTTCTGGCGCGCGACGCCGGCCGACAATGCCAATGGCGCCGCCTTCGTGGCCTTTGCCGCCCATCGGGGCTGGCGGCGGATCGCGGTCATCTTCGAGAACACCGCCAGCAACGAGGCGAACCTCCCTGGGGTGATGGCCGCCATCCCGAAGGAGAACGCCAGAGCGGTCATCAACCTGTCGATCCCGGGCGACTCATCCTCCTACTCCAGCGTCGTCGAACGGGTCTTGGCCGCCCATCCGCAGGTCCTGATCTTCTCAGCCGATCCCCAGACCACGGCCACCTTCCTGTCCGAATACCAGCAGCTCAACCACAACTCGGTGCCGCCCATGATCACGGCCACCGAGTCGCTCACCCCCGACTTCTACGACACCGTCTCGAAGGTGATCGGCACCAGCTACATCACCCATCACCTCTACCTGGTCGGAGCCTACTTCAGCACCCGATCTGTGGCCTACAAGGTGTACGCCAAGGAGGCATACGCCAACCCGCTCACCCACAAGCTGGCGAGCACCATCCTGGCCGTCGGTCCGCCGGCATCCGCCTACGACGGTCTCAACATCATGGCCCTGGCCATGCTGATGGCCCACAGCACGAAGGGTTCGGTGTATGACCGGTACATCACCCAGGTGGTGTCCAAGAAGCCCGGGGCGGTCGTGGTCCAATCGTTCGCCGCCGGCAAGCGTGCCCTGGCGGCCGGGCGCAAGATCCAATACGAGGGCGTGGTGGGCGCGATCACCTTCAATCGCTACCACAATTTCGCCGGATCCTTCGCGGTCAACGTCTTCCGCCCGAGCAAGGCCGGGGTGCTGGTCTACGTGATTCCCGGCGCCGAAGTCTCCCGCCTGCTCGGGTGACGGAGGGGGGCCACCCGTGACCGTGGCCGACTGATGTCGCTGTTCGTCGACGCGGTTGGCTTCGGCATCGCCTCGGGGGCGGTCATCGCCCTCGGGGCGGTGGGCTTCACGGTCCAGTTCGGCATCAGTAACGTCCTCAACATCACCTACGGCGCGCTCATGACCCTGGCGGCCTACCTCGGTCTGGTCCTGGTCGGCTGGCACCTGAGCGTGTGGCTGGCGCTGGTGGTCGTCGCGGTCGTGATCGGCGGGATCTCGGTTGCCTTCAACCGCGCCCTGGTGTCGCCCCTGGTCCAACGCGGCGCCAGCCCCTTCGGGCTGATCGTGGTCACGGTGGCCGCCGGCATCGTCCTCCAGTACGTCGTGACCGCGATCGCGGGGCCCCAGGCGCAGACCTACGGCGAACAGGGCAACTCGTCCATCGGGGTCCTCGGCATGACATTCTCGGTCGCCCAAGTGACGATCATCGCCATCACGGTCGTGGTCATGCTCGCCCTCCACCTCCTGCTGACCCGCACCCAACTGGGACGGGCGATGCGTGCCACCGCCTCAAACCGCACCCTGGCGCGCAGCTGCGGCATCGCCACTGACCGGGTCAGCGACCTCGCCTGGCTCCTGTCAGGGATGCTGTGCGGGGCGGCCGGGGTCGCGCTCGCGATCACGGTCGTGTCCTTCGACTTCACCCTGGGGGCGACATTCCTCATCCCGATGATCGCGGCAGCGGTGCTCGGGGGAGTGGGGCAGCCGTATGGGGCGATGCTCGGCGGGCTGGTGGTCGGGCTGGTGACCCAGATCACGGGCGCACTCTGGGATCCCTCGTACCAGGACGTCGTCGCTTTGGGTGTGCTGATCGTGATGCTGCTGGTGCGCCCCCGCGGCCTGTTCGGCGCGGCGTGGTCGGCGCGCCGGCTCCTGGCCTGAAGCGGGCGGGGGAGGGCCGATGGGGGCCGCCGGCTACTACGCCACGGTGCTGCTCGTCTACCTTGGCACCGACCTGCTCGCCGCCTGGGGCATGAACCTCGAGTTCGGGGTGGCGGGGGTGGCCAACCTCGCCTACATCGTGGTGATCGCGGCTGGCGCCTACACCTACGCGGTCTTCGCCCTGCCCCGCGCGACGGCCAACGGCGGTTTCCAGCAGTACATCCTCGGCCTCCACCAGTCATTCGCGGTGTCCGTCCTCGCCGCCGCGGTGGTGGGGGCGCTGGCCGGCATCCTGATCGGGCTGACTGGACTCAAGCGGCTGCGCCAGGACTACCAGGCGATGGTGATGCTGGTCGTCTCGCTGATCGCGGCCACGGTCATCGGGGCCGACACCGGGTTCCTCAACGGCGACATCGGCCTCAGCCTCATCCCCAATCCCTTCGCCAATCTCGCGCCCACCACCGCCAGCTGGGCGTACGTCGCCCTGGTCGCGCTCGCATGCCTGGTCGGGCTCGTGGTGATGCGCCGGTTCACGACTGGCCCGCTCGGCCGCACGCTGCGCGCGATGCGCGACGACGAGCACGCGGTGGCCGCCGCCGGGCACAGTGTCGTCAACCTGCGCCTCGTGGTCCAGGCGGTGGGCGGGGCCTTCGGCGGGGTCAGCGGGGCGCTGCTGGTCGCCTTCATCGGCGGTTGGTCCCCCGGCGCGTGGGCGTACGCCGAGACCCTCGCCATCCTCACCGCCGTGATCGTGGGCGGGATGGGCAACACCGCCGGCGTCAGCGCCGGCGCCTTCGTCGTCTACCTCCTGCTCCTCCAGGGCGTGCAGTTCCTGCCCCAGTTCGCCGCCCACCCAGGGCTCTCCGAGGACCTCGGCTGGATGGTGCTCGGCGGCCTCACCATCGCCTTCATCTGGCTGCGGCCCCAGGGGATCTTCCCCGAGCGGCGGCCACGCCTGGGAATCGCCCGGTTCGCGACGGCGGGGGCCCCACCCCCTAGGGAGGAGGCCGGGCTCGGGGGCGCAGCCGCCCCACCTGGTCCATGACAGCCTCCGCGCCCGAGCCCGGCGGCGGGGCGCCGGATGCCGCCGGACGCCCCGGGCCGCTGCTCACGGTCGAGCGGCTCGCCAAGCAGTTCGGCGGAGTGCGGGCGGTGGATACCGTGGACTTTGCCGTGGATGCCGGGACGATCACCGGGCTCATCGGCCCCAACGGGGCTGGGAAGTCGACGGTCCTGTCGGTGGTCAGCGGCCAGCTGCCGCCCACCTCCGGCCGGGTCCGCTTCGCCGGCGCCGACGTGACCGGCCAGCCGATGCACCGGCTCGCCCGGCTCGGCGTGGTTCGCACCTTCCAGCTGGCCCGGGTCTTCGGAGGGCTGACGACTCTGGAGAACCTGGTGGTCGGCGTGCCCCAGCAACGGGGGCTCACCCCGCTCGGGATCCTCGGCGGGCGGCGCGTCTGGGGGCCGCAGGAGCGGACCCTCATCGACCGGGCCCGCCAGCTCCTGACCACCTTCGGCATGGCCCACACGGCCGACGACCTCGCCCGCACCCTGAGCGGCGGCCAGCGGCGGGCAGTGGAGATCATGCGGGCGCTCATGATGCGGCCGCGGCTGCTCCTGCTCGACGAGCCGATGGCCGGCCTCAGCCCCAGCCTGACGCGCCGGCTGGAGGAGATCTTCCTCGAGCTGTGCACAACCGGCCTCGCGGTGCTCCTGGTCGAGCATGAGCTCGAGTCGGTGGAGCGGCTCTGCTCGAACGTGGTGGTGATGGCCAACGGGAGGGTCCTCGCCCAGGGGCGGATGGCCGACCTTCGGACCCGGCGCGAGGTCCAGGACGCCTATGTCGTCGGCTGACGGGGCGGCCCCGCGCATCGCCCTCGCCGTGCGCGCCCTCGCGGCCGGCTACGGGGACCAGCCGGTCGTCGAGGGGGTCGACCTCGACGTGCCCCTGGGACAGGTGGTCGCCGTGGCCGGTCCCAACGGCGCCGGCAAGTCGACGCTGCTGAAGGCCATCCTCGGCATCGCCCGGCTGCTCGGTGGCCGGATCACCCTGGACGGCGCCGACGTCACCCGCCTGCCGCTGCAGAAGCTCGCCCGCCTCGGGGTCGGCTACGTGCCCCAGCTCGACGATGTCTTCGACGCCCTGCGCGTGCGCGAGAACCTCGAGATGGGCGGGTATCTGTGCACCCGGCGGGAGCGGGCGCAGCGATTCGATCGCACCCTGACCGTCTTCCCCCAGCTGACGCCCTTGCTGGAGCGCTACGTGGAGACGCTGAGCGGCGGGCAGCGCAAGATGACCGCGATCGCCCGGGTGCTGATGCTCGACCCCAAGATCCTGGTCCTCGACGAGCCGACCGCTGGCCTCTCGCCCGAGCTGTCGCGCATGGTCCTCCATGAGCAGGTGCGCGTCCTCGGCGATCTCGGCACGAGCGTGCTCCTCGTGGAGCAGAAGGCGGTCGCCGCCCTTGAGGTGTCCGACTGGGCGTACCTCATGGTGCGCGGCCGGGTGGTGATGTCGGCTCCGGCGGCCACGATCCTGGCGGACCCCAGCATGCGCGAAGTCTTCCTGGGCGGGGCCGGGACCGCCGCCGCGGTCGAGGGGGCGAGCCGGTGACCGTCGCCGACGCGTTCGTGGCGACGCTGGCGGCCCGGGGGATCGACACCGTCTTCGGCCTGCCGGGGTCGACCGAGGCGCCCCTTCTGGAGGCCATCCGGGCCGACGGGGGGCTCCGCTACGTCCTCGCGCTCCACGAGGGCGCGGCGGTCTCGATGGCCGATGGCTTCGCGCGGGCGCGGGGCCGGCCCGCGGTCGTCGGGCTGCACACGACGGTCGGGACCATGACGGGATGAGCCAGCTCTACAACGCCGCCCGAGACGGCACCCCGGTCGTCCTCACCGCCGGGCACAAGGACCGAGCGGTCCTCGCCGAGGACGGGTTCTGCGCGGTGCCCGACCTCGCCGCGCTCCTGCGCCCGTTCACGAAGATGGCCTGGCTGAGCCTGGCCGCCGACGCCGTCCCGGCCGACCTCGCCCGGGCCATCGACCGGGCCGCGGCCCCCCCGTCGGGGCCGACCTTCCTCGCCGTGCCGGAGGATCTGATGCGGGAGGCGGCGCCCGCGGACTGGACGCCCGCCGGGCTCCCCGGCGTCGTCCAGACGGCCCCACCCGCTGCGCCCGACCCCGCCTGGTCGGCCGAGGTGGCCCGGTGCCTCATGCGGGCTGAGCGACCGATCGCGGTGATCGGCACCCAGGCAGCCGGCGCCACCGGCGCCCTCCAGGCACTGGCGGCCGCCTTCGAGCTGCCGGTGCTCGCCGCCGACCTGACCGACCTGGGCCGGCTCACCTTCCCGGCCGACGATCCCCATGCCCTTGGGGTGTACGGGGATGAGCCGGCGCTCCTCGAGGGCTGCGATCTCGTCGTGGCGCTCGGCTGCCGCCTCTTCTTCCCGTTCGCGGAGCGCCTCAGGCCGCGGCTGCCGCTGGGAGCGTCGGTGGTCCACATCCATCCGGACCCCCAGGTGCTCGGCCGCAACCTGCAGGTGGCCTGGGCCGCGGCGGCCGACGTGGGGGCGGCCGCCCACGAGCTGGTGGCGGCGGCGATGGCGGCCGGCGGGCTGGGTGCGGCGGTGCGGGCAGCCCGCGCGGCGCGGCTCAGGCGCTGGCGGACAGCCCGCGACGATGCCCTCGGGCGGGAGCTGGAGGCATGCCGGGCGCGCCGGCCCCCGGCGGTCGCGGAGTGCGCGGCCGCGCTGGCCCGCGTCCTTCCCCCGGGGACGATCGTGGCGGACGAGGGGGTGCGCGCGTCCCGCCTCCTCTTCCGCCACGGCCGGGTGCCCCGTGAAGGGGCGGTCTGGCGCAGCAGCGGGGGCGCCCTCGGGTGGGGGGTCCCCTGCGCCATCGGCGCCAAGCTGGCGCAGCCCGACCGGCCGGTGGTGGCGGTGGTGGGGGACGGCAGCCTCCACTTCTCGGTGCAGGCGCTCTGGACGGCGGTCCAGCAGCGGGCCCCCCTGGTGGTGGTCGTCCTCGACAACGGCGGCTACCTCGCGGTCAAGCGCGCGGTCGAGGTTCATCTCGGGGTCCCGATCGATCCCCGCCTCCACCCCGGGACCGAGATCCCGGGGCTCGACCACCTCGCAGTGGCGACCGGCTACGGCGCGAGGGCGACCCGGGTCACGAGTGCCGACGCCCTCGCCGAGGCGGTGGAGGCGGGGTTGCGCTCAGAGGCGGTCCACGTCGTGGTCGCGGAGGTCGAGCGGATCCGTCCGTAGCCGGCGAGGCGACCGCAAGGAGGTGTGCATGTTCGGTCCCACCTGGAAGTGCTCCGACCGCCGCTTCGGCGTCCGGGTCGAGGCGGATGCCCGCATCCCGCTCGCCGACGGCACGGTGCTGGCCGGGACCTGGGTCCGCCCCGCAACCGACGAGCCCGTGCCCGCCATCCTCAGCGTCCACGCCTACAACCAGGAGTTCCAGCTGGCCCCGATCCGGCCGGCCGGGTTCAGTTATCAGCGGGGATGGATGGAGGCCGGCGACCCCCAGTTCTTCGCCCGCCGCGGATACGCCCACGGGGTCTTCACCGTTCGCGGGATCGGCGCCTCCACCGGCCTATTCCAGGCAATGGGGCCCAAGGAGGCGGACGACATCGCCGAGGCGATCGGGTGGATCGCCTCTCAGCCGTGGTGCAGTGGCCGGGTGGGGATGTTCGGGATCTCCTACTTCGCCTCCATCCAGCTCCATGTGGCGATGCGCCGGCCCCCGGCGCTGGCGGCGATCTTCTGCCCGTTCGGGCTCACCGACTTCTACCGCGACATGTTCTATCACGGGGGGATCCTCTCCCATCGGTTCCTCCTCCAGTGGAAGGAGAAGTTCGACGCCATCCGCTACCGGAGCTGGTACCGCGAACGCCACGGCGAGGGGGCGTACCAGGCGGCGCTGGCGGCGGCGCTCGCCGACGAGGAGATCAGCGAGGTGCCGGGGCTGGTGGCGGCGCTGGCTCGGCCGGAGGGCGCCGACGCGTTCCTCGCCGATATCCTGATCCAGCCGTTCGACGGTGAGTTCTACGAGGAGCGCCGGGTCGACTATCGGGCCACGGACGTCCCCGCCTACCTGGGCGCCTGTTGGGGGCTGTTCGGCCTCCATCTGCCGGCCGCGTTCCGGAGCTGGGACGCCTGGGCCGGCCCCAAGAAGCTGGTCATCGGCCCCCCCCTCTACCTCGACCGGCCGTTGACCCAGCTCCATCACGAGGCGCTGCGCTGGTTCGATCACTTCCTCATCGGCAACGACACCGGCTTCCTCGAGGAGCCGCCGATCCGCCTCTTCATCCCGGGGCGCGCAAGGTGGCGGGCGGCCGAAAGCTGGCCGCTGCCGGAGACCCGCTGGATGGACTTCTTCCTTCACGAGGGGAGCCTCCTCCACGAGCACGATCCCTGGCCGCTGGAGCGGTCGACCAGCTTCGAGGACTCGCCCTTCGGCCACGGTGAGGCGGTGTTCCTGACCGCGCCGATGGTGGAGGAGACCGTGGTGGTCGGCCCGTTCGCGCTGGACCTCTGGTGCCGGACCACCGACACCGAGCTCCTCTGCTTCGCCTCGGTGTTCCTTGAGGTGGGGGACGGCCAGGAGGAGGAGGTCACTCGCGGATGGCTGCGCGCCACCCGGCGCGCGTTGGACCGTGCCGGGTCACGGCCGGGATGGCCGCACCACCTTCACCGGTCCGCCCGTGCGGTCGAGCCCGGCGAGCTGCTCCACCTGGAGGTGGCGCTCGGCGCGGGCGCCGCGCGCCTCCTGCCCGGCCAGCGCCTCGGGCTGCGCCTCAAGGCGGCCGACGACGAGCCCCCGCCGGACGCCGTGCGGGGCGCCGGGTACGGACACCTCAAGCGGCCCACGGCGGCCCGGGTCGAGATCGTCCACGACGAGGCCCACGCCTCCCGGCTCGTCGTGCCGGTGGTCGAGGGGAACGTCCTCGGCTCGTTCCTCTCGGGCGGCGTCCTCCCGGCCCCGATCGGCCCGCTCCCGGTCGCGAAGTTCCGCCGGCCCAAAGGGGGGCGGTCCGCGACGAGCGCCTGAGCCGCCGGCCGGCGCGCCGGCCGTTGAGCACCGCGCCACCCCGATCGGATCGGGGGCCGTATCCCACGCCGGCTCCGCCAGGTCCGGCCCGCCCGCGGTGGTCAGGGGCCGCCCGGCCGGCCCCCCGGTGGAGAGCCGGGCGGCTCGACCATCAGGTCGCGCAGCCGCCGGTACTCGTCCGCGTCGATCTCGCCGCGGGCCAGCCGGAGGTCGAGTTGGCGCCGGGCCTCATCGACCGGCCGGCTCGGCTCGGGCCGGCCGACCACCGCGCGAACGAACATGACCAGCGCCCAGATCACCAGGATCCAGAAGCCGATCCACGCCACCGACATGACGGCGACCTGCCAGAAGGGCCAGCCGCCACCGTACCAGAACATCATGGGCGTTCCTCGTTGGGCCCGGGGTCGACGGGGCCATTCATATCGTGCTCGGCCCGGCCCGGCGCGCGGGCTTCCACCCGCGTCGGCCCGGGCCGCTCCGGGCCCGCGCGCTCGCCGACCGCCGTCCGCTGCACGGTGGCCTCAGCCGCCCAGCCGGTCGACGCGCAGGCCGAAGGCTGCGGCCAAGAGCTCGAATCCCTCCCGGTGGTGGCCGGCCACCAGGATCGAATGATGGGAGGGCAGGCCGCGGACCAGCGCGTGCCCGCTCGGCACCCGGATGACCGCCCCGGTGCGACAGTCTGACGCCGGGTACTCGGCGTATCCGGTCAGCTCGCCCTCGACCACGACCAGGGACTCGAGGGTCGGGCCGAGCTTGGCGAGGGTGACGGCGCCCTCGGGGAGGCGGGCATCGATCACCGCCGATCGCTCGTCCACGATCGCCAGGACCTTGGCGCGGAGCCGCCACGGGCCTGCCATCGGCTGCGGCAGCACCCCGAGATAGCCGCAGTGGGCCGCGAGGACGCAGTCCTCCGGCCGCTCGACGTCGGGAAAGGCCGGGATGCGCTCATGGCGGAGCGCGGCCTGCCCGAGCAGGAATGGGTACAGGTTGGTCATGACCACGGGGGCGCCCAGCGAGCGGTGGACGAGGTACTCGGTCAGCATCGAGAGGGTGTCCGCCTCGCAGCCCCAGATGAGCTGCCGCTCCTGGTAGAGGAGGTTCCAGGCCAGGCACGGGGTGGTGTCGCAGGCGCTCGACTCGTTGAGGCAGTTGGCCCCGGCCGCGACCACGGGGCCCTCGGCCGCGACCGCCTCGCGCAGGGCGAGATGGAGCTTGACCGCGCTGCGGACGGCCGCCGGGTCGGCGTCGCCGACCGGGACCCGGCTCCGCCACGGCTCCCAGGCCGCATCGGCCGCGGGATCCGCGATCGCCTTGGCGGCGGCGCCGAGGGCGCCGAGGCTGCGCGTCACCACCGGGCAGCCGAAGCGCCGCTCGATCCGCTCGCGCGCCTGGGGCTCCCACCAGTAGAAGCGGCGAAAGATGTCGGGCTGGACGCCGGCCGCCCCCGGCTGGTCCTGGAACACCAGGAGCCGGCTGCGGGCGAGCTCGGTTCGGGCGGCCAGCGCCCGGCAGGCGGTCCGGGCCCCCTCCAGCGTGTAGGGCACGAGGGTGGCCACCCCCTCGCTGCGCAGGTAGGAGGTGAGCTCCCAGTCCCACATCGACATCGTGCCGAACTCGGAGGTGACCACCAGGATCGGGCGCGACAGCGCTCGGAGCTCCGGCACGCGGCCATACGCCTCGCCGACCAGCTGGGGCAGGAGGACGGCGTCGGCCGCCGGCAGCGGGTCCCCGAGGGGGAGCGGGTCGGCCAGCTCGGCCACATCGCCCAGGAGCTGGCGGAGGCGCTCGGTCTGGGCGCAGAACGCCGGATCGTCGATCGGACCGATGGCGACGGGGAGCAGCCGGGCTCGCACCTCAGCGCACCGCCACCGCGCGCCGGGGCCCGACCAGTCGCTCCAGATAGGCCCGGCTCCGCTCCGCCTCGTCGATGGTGCCGCACTCGACGCTGAGGGTGATCTCGCGATCGAGGGGGTCGAGCAGCCTCAGGATCCGCTCGAAGTCGACCACGCCGTCCCCGCAGGCGCAGCCCACCGGCGTGCCCGTGACCCGACCGCGCTCGCGGTCGCTGTGGGCGACGGAGATGTCCTTGGCGTGGACGTGGTAGACGCGGTCGACCACCTGCTCCAGTCCCAGGTACGGGTCCTCGACCCCGGCCAGGTGGGCGTTGCCGGTGTCCCAGTTGACCTGGACCCAGGGGGAGGGGACCAGCTCGACGATCCGCAGCAGCCCGGCCGCGGTCCTCGTGAAGACGCCGTGGGGCTCGATGCAGAGCCAGACGCGGTGGCGCTCCGCCACCTGGACGGCCCGGGTGAGGGTGTAGCGCATCACCTCGTGTGCTTGCGCGTCATCCATCCAGGCCGGCTTGACCATCTCGTCGGTGTTCACGAACCTCGCCCCCACCTGGTCGGCGAGCACCACCGCCCGGGTCAGCCGGGGAATCGCCGCCTCCGGCTTCATGAGGGGGCTGTGGCCGCTGAGGCTCGAGACCCCCACCTGGTGTCGCTGGCAGATCTCCCGCATCAGCAAGGGATCCTCCTCCATGGAGAAGGAATGGAAGTAGTGGACCTCGCTCAGCAGCTCCCAGCCGGTGTGCACCATCGGCTCCACCCAGCGGTAGCCGAGCTCGGCGGCGATCGCCACCCCCTCCTCGAAGCCCTTGTCGGCGCTGCGGACGAACTCCATGTTGACCGCAATCCGGTACCGCGCCACGACGCCACCTCCCGCGAGACGGAAGCGGGGCTCCCGCGTGGGGAGCCCCGCCCCCTTCGTCCTATCCTTCGCTCACTCGGGCGGGTTCGCCACCGGCCTGAGGAGGGGCATCTTCATGTACTTGGCGACCAGGGAGGGATTCTTGAAGAAGTCCCAGCCGACCGCCTGGCCCATGGTCGCCTTGGTCACGAAATTGGTGTGCGAGTAGTAGAGCTTGCCGCCGGAGATCGTGTGGTTGAGGTAGGCGTTGATGAGCCGCACCGCCATCAGGCCCTCCAGCGCGGGTGAGCAGGTGTTGCTCGCCTTGAGCCAGCCGGCCTTGATGCCGGCGAGGCCGTAGGGCGCCCCGTTCTGGGAGACCATCAGCACCTGGCTGGCCTTGTGAGCGGCCACCAGGGCGGTGTGGGCCCCGACCGCCATGTCCTCGTTCTCGACGAACACGCCAGCCAGATCCGGATACTTGCCGACGATGTCCTGCATCGCGGTGTAGCCGTCCGGCCGCAGCCAGTGGCCGGTCTCAGTCGCGACGTACTGGATCTTGCCGTTGGCGCAGGTCATGGTCGGGTTGCCCTCGGCGAGATCGCCCTTGCAGCCCAGGCCCTGGAGGAAGCCCTGCCGGTATCCTTCGGCGTCACCGCGTCCGAGCTGCCCGGTGATGATCGCGATCTTCCCCTTGACGTGGGTGCGCATGTAGACGCCGACCGGGTAGCTGTAGGCGGTGAGGTTGACCTGCTCGAAGCCGATCACGTTGCTCTTGTTGAGGTACTTGTGGGAGTACCCATACATCAGGAACACCGGCACGTGGACCCGCTGGGCGGCGGCGATGCTGGCGTCCTCGGTGGAGAGCCCGACCGAGTAGCCGGTGATCGCCTTGACCCCGGCGGCCAGGGCGTTGCGGACGTTGGCGAGCTCGACGGAGGGACTGATGTTGGGGTTGGGATACACCTTGACGGTGTAGCCGAGGGAGCGAGCCGCAGCGTCAGCACCCTGGAGGCCATCCTGGTAGTACAGGTCTGGCCCAGAGAGCAGGAACGCGATCGTCCCCTTGCTCTTGGCGAGCGCGGGTGCGTTGGTCGCCCCCAGGGCCGCCGTCAGCGCGAGCGCCGTGACGGCCGCCAGGGTCGCGCGACCGAATCTGAACATTACCCTATCCTCCTATCCTGGACATGGACCGACGTCGTCCGACCGCCCTCCCTGCCGCACACCACCCTGTCACCACCTCCTTCTACTTCTGCGCCCGCGTGACCATGACGGCGATGACGATGATCAGCCCGAGGGCCATCTGCTGATAGTTGCTGGAAAGCCCGGCAAACACGATCGCGTTCTGGACGATGCCCCAGAGCGCGACTCCCTGGAGGGACCGGAGGGCGCCGCCGCGGCCGCCGAAGAGCGCGGTCCCACCGATCACGGCGCAGGCGATCGATTCCAGCTCGAAGTTCTGCGCCAGGTTGAACGACGCCTCGTTGATCTCGCCGGAGAGGACCATCCCGGTGATCCCGACCAGCAACCCCATGATGGTGTAGAGGTAGATCTTCGTACGCTTGACCGGGATCCCCGAGAGGTAGGCGGCCTCCTCGTTGCCCCCGATCGCATAGGCGCGGCGGCCCAGCGGGCTCCATCGGAGGAAGGCGAAGGCGAACAGCACCACCAGCACCAGGGGAATGGTGAGCGACGGGAGCCCGAAGAACGGAGGGCCCGAGGGCAGGTAGCCGCCGAATGCGGTGTACAGGCCCTTCATGTCGTTGACCGGCGCGCCACCGGTGAGCTGGGTGTCGAGCCCGAAGAGGAAGATCGACATCCCCAAGGTGATGATGAAGGGGTGGGCGCGTCCCTGGGCCGCGAGCAGGCCGTTGACGAATCCGACCCCGGTGGAGGCCGCGATGCCGGCGGCGATGGCCAGCCAGAGCGGCTGGTTCTGCTGGAGGAGCAGCCCGGTGACGATGCCGGCGAAGGCGATGTTGTAGCCGACCGAGAGGTCGAGCCCGGCCGAGATCAGAAGGATCGCCTGCCCCATCGTGACGATGCCGAGCGGGGCCACCTGGCTCAGGATGTTCTCGAAGTTGAACACGGTGAGGTAGTGGGAGGACTGGAAGGTGGTGACCGCGATCAGCACCACCATCACGGCCATGGGCCACACGGAATAGACGTCGACCCGCCGCAACCGGGACCGGATCCGGCCATCGGGCAGGGCCGAGTGGTCGGCTGGCGGCGTCTCCAGCCCGGCGGCCACAGTCGGGTGACCCGGATGGTCTGTGCTCATGATGCTTGCGCCCCCAGCGATCCAACGGTCATGGCGATGATCTCGGCGTAGCTCGTCTCCCGGGCGCTGACGGTCTGCACCACCTCGCCGCTGCGCAGGCAGACGATCCGGTCCACGAACCTCAGGAGGTCGCGCACGTCGGTCGAGATCACCAAGACCGCGCGGCCGGCCGCCGCCAGCTCGCGGACGATCCGATGGATCTCCACTTTGGCGCTGACGTCGACCCCCTGGGTGGGTTCCTCCAGCACCAGCACGGCGGCGTCGGCGGCGAGGCCCTTGGCCAGCAGCACCTTCTGGCGGTTGCCACCGCTCAGGGTGCGGACCGGCGTCGCCAGCGACGGGGCGGCGATGTTGAGATCGCGCCTGAACTGCTGGGCGACGGCGCGCTCCCGCGGCAGGGAGAGGACGCCGTGCCGGGTGATCGCGCGCAGGGCGACCAGGGTGATGTTGGCGGCGACCGACAGGGGGAGCACCAGGCCCTGGCGGTCGGGGTCCTCCGGGACCAGGAAGATGTGCCGACCGATCGACTGCCGGGGTCCGCGGGGGCGGTAGGGGTGGCCGGCGAGCCGGATCCGCCCCGCGGTCGGCCGGTCGAGCCCATAGATCACCCGGGCGACCTCGTGACCGCCGGCGCCGATCACCCCGGTCACCCCCACCACCTCGCCGGTTCGCACCTCGAGGCTGACATCGCGGAGGACGTCGGTCCGCAGGTGCTCCACCGCCAAGAGGGCGGGCCCGTTCGGCTCGGCCTTCACCGCCGGCGCGGTCGGCGGGGCCGCCGCCGCGGCCGGGGCCCGACCCGCCATCAGGGTCACCACCTCGGTCTGGGTGACCTCGCGGGTGGGGCAGGTGACCATCAGCCGCCCGTCCCTGAGCACCGTGAGCCGGTCGGCGAGCCGGAAGATCTCCTCCAGCGGGTGGGTCACATAGAGGATCGCCACCCCCTCGTTGACCAGCTGGCCGACAAGGGTGAAGAGCCGCTCGCTTCGCTCCGCGTCCAACGCTGCTGTGGGCTCGTCGAGGATGAGGAGCTTGGCGCGGCGGTACACGGCCTTGGCGATCGCCACCTGCTGGCGCTCGGGAGTGGTGAGGTGGGCCACCGGCACGGCCGGGTCGATGTCGAGCCGGAACTGAGCCAGCAGGTCCCGGGTCCGGCGGTTGGCCTCGTGCCGGTCGATCACGACGCCGGCGCGGCTCGGGAGCTGGCCGAGGAGGACGTTCTCGGCCACCGACAGCCAGGGCAGGAGCTGCGCCCGCTGGTGGAGGACGGCGATGCCAAGGTCGTAGGCGTGCTTGGGGGTGTAGGTCGTGATCGGCCGGCCATCGAAGAGGATCCGGCCGCGGTCCGGCGGGTGGACGCCGGCGATGCACTTGACCAGCGTCGACTTGCCGGCCCCGTTCTGGCCGACCAGGCCATGGACCTCGCCCGGCAGCACCGTGAGGCTGACGGCGCTGAGGGCTTCCACCCCGGGGAAGTGCTTGCTGAGGGCCTCCACGGCCAGAAGCGGCGGGCGGGCGGCGTCGCTGGTCATCGGGTCGGACCACTGAGGTCGGGGAGCAGTCCGCGCAGGAACCGCCCGCCCTCCCTGGCGATGGCGTCGGGCGAGGCCCCAAGCGGGCGCCAGACGGAGGCGGCGCGCGCGATCTGCTCGATGCCGGTCGTGAACGACTCGATGACGACCGCGCCCTGGTACCGGACCGCCGCGAGGCCGGCCGCGAAGGTGGTCCAGTCGAAGTGGCCGCTCCCCGGCGCGCCGCGGTCGTTCTCGCAGGCATGCACGTGCCGGAGCCGGCCGCCCGCCGCCGCCACCGCCTGGGCGATCGACCGCTCCTCGATGTTGAGGTGGAAGGTGTCGAGGAGCAGGCCGCAGTTGGGCATGTCGATCCGGTCGCACAGCTCGAGCCCCTGCTTGACCGTGTTGACGAGATCGGTCTCGAATCGATTGAGCGGCTCGATCGCCAGCGACACCCCGCGCTCCCCGGCGTACTCGGCCGCGGCCCGCAGGCTGGTCGCGGCGCGCTGCCGCTGCCGCTCCCGCTGGGCGTCACCCAGCGGGCGGGCCTGGCCCGTCGGGGCATACATGGGGCCGGCGACGTGCGGGGAGCCCACCCGGCCGGCGATGTCCACGCAGGTGCGCAGGTAGGCGAGCCCCTGCCGGCGGCGCTCCGGATCCTCGTGGGACAGGTCACGGTCGGGTCCGAAGGCGCCGCAGACCGAGACCGCCAGCCCGGCCGCATCGGCCGCGGCCCGGACCCGGTCCGCGCTCACCCGCTCCGGCTCCTCGATGCAGATCTCGAGGAGGTCGAACCCCAGCGTGCGCGCGCGCTCGAACAGCCCGAGGGCGTCGTCGCCGAAGGGCGAGACCCAAAGGTAGGTGCTGACGCCGAGCTTCATCGCCGGCCGCCCCCGTCGGGCTCCGCCGCGGTGTGCTCGACCGCCTCCCAGGTCCCGCTCGCGGACGCGCGCTCGACCGCCTCGGCCACCTCGGCGGCCCGCAGCCCGTCGAGGAAGGTGGCGCCGTGCGGCCCCAGCGGCCGGGTGCCCGCCACCGCGTCCAGGAGGTGGGCCAGCATGTTCACGTGGCCGTGCTCCCATCCGAGAACGTGGCCGGCCGGCCACCACGGCGCCGCCAGCTCGTGCTCCGGCTCGGTGGCGAGGACGTCGGTGAAGCCGCCAAGGCGACCGGGACCGCGGCGGTGCACCCGGAGCCGGTTCGGCGACTCCAGGCTCCAGGCCAGACTGCCTCGGGCCCCGCTGATCTCGAAGGCGAGGTGGTTCTTGCGGCCGGGCGCGATCAACGACGCCTCGATGGTCGCGACCAGGCCGCCCGCGAGACGGGCCAGGATCGCGACCGCGTCGTCAGTCTCGGCGGGGCCGGCGCGGAACGTGCGGGTTGGGGTGATCCTGGTGATCACCGCCGCGACCGCCTCGATCTCGCCGCACAGGTAGCGGGCCTGGTCGATCGCGTGGCAGCCGATGATGTCGACCACCCCCGTCGGCGAGGGGAGCTGGGCGGCAGGGTCGGTCCGCCACTCCTGGGCGTACCGGATCTGGACCTGGCGCAGCTCCCCCAGCTCCCCCTCGTGGATCAGCGCCCAGGCCAGCCGGACGGCTGGGAAGAAGCGGTAGTTGAAGCCCGTGAGGTGGATGACGCCGGCGGCCGCGGCGGCCTCGTAGAGGCGGCGGGCCTCGGCCGCCGACGAGGCCAGGGGCTTCTCGCACACCACGTGCTTGCCGGCGGCGATCGCCGCCAGGGTCGGCTCCACGTGGGCGGCGTCGGCGGCCACATTGTCGAACACCGCGACCCTGGGATCGGCGACGAGGTCGTGCCAGTCCGTCGTCCAGGATTCGTAGCCGTAGCGGGTGGCCGCCTCCCGCACTGCGGCCTCGGTGCGCCCGCCGATCGCCACCAGCTGGGGCCGGGCCGCCGACGGCCAGTGGATGTGGGGGAGGGTGAGCAGGGCGTGGGAGTGGGCCTTGGCCATGAACCCGTAGCCGAGCAGGCCGAATCCGACCGACCGGCGCTCGTCACGGGGCGCGGCGGACAGGCTCATCGGGCAGCGGTGCCAAGCTGGGCGCCCGGCGGCGGCTCCAGGGTGCGCAGGTAGGCAAGGCTCTTGGCCACGATCTCCTCCTCGCTCTGGGAGGCCCACGGCTCCCCGATCAGATCCACCTCGACGCTGAGGGACCCGTCGAACCCGCCCTGCCCGAGCGCCGCAACCACCCCCTCCATGTCGATGACCCCCTCGCCGATCGGGCAGGCGGGCCACCAGGTGAAGTTGTCGGACGGGCTCCCGCCCCGTCGCCGCGTGGCGATGTCCTTCGTGTGGGTGCTGACGGTGAGGGGGGCGAGCCGCTCAGCGGCCACCACCGGGTCCTCGAACAGGCGGATGGCGTTGCCGGTGTCGAAGTTCACCCGAAGGAAGTCGGAGTCGACCGCCTCGATGATTCGCACCATCTCCGCCGAGGTGAAGTCGATGTGGTTCTCGAGGGCGAGGGTGACGCCGTGGTCGGCCGCCACGGCCGCGGCCTCGCGCAGCATCGGCACCACCCGCCCGATCAGCTCCTCCCGGGGTGCCTTGGCGTAGTTCATGCTCGCGGCGGTGATCCGCATTCGGGTCGAGCCCAGCCGCAGGGTCTGGGGGATGTGGCGCTCCAGCGCCGCCAGCTCGTCAGGCCGGGTTCCGCCCCACAGCCCTTCGGGATGGCCCCAGCCCAGCACCCGGTCCAGACCGTGCTCGTCCAGTCGGGCCCGGATCTCGTCGCACAGCCCGTTGTCGAGGGCGTCGAAGAAGCAGCTCTCCAGGGCCACCTCGTCGACGTGCTGGGCGAGCGCGAAGTCGAGGAACTCCTTCTCCATCCGCCAGCGGATCCCGGGGTCGGTCTGCAGGCCCGGGTAGATCTCGCCGAAGTAGCGATGGAAGCAGTAGCTGTCGATCCCGATCTTCATGGTGCCACGGCTCCTGTTGGTTCCTCACGGACACGCACGGCGATTGCGGAGAGCTCGTCGACGACCGGTGGGGTCATCGCGAGGTCGAACACCTCCTCGATCACGCACGTCCATCCGTGGATGAAGTAGCGCCAGCCGTCCTCGACGTGCAGGTGCCGGGGCCCGGCCTGGGCCTGCGCCTGGCGCAGGAAGTCGAGCGCGCCGCGGTAGTTCAGCTCCCACACCCGGGCCTCCGACGGGAACACCCCCGCCTGGGTGATGGGGCTTCCCGGGCTGTCCTTGCCCATCCCCGTCCCGTTGACCACGAGCGACCCCGCAGGCAGGGCCCGAAGGAGCCGGTCGTTGAGCTGGGGGTCGTCGTTCACGACGTAGCGGACGTCGACGTGCCCCTCCACGCGCTCGTGGACCGCGCGCATGGCGGAGAGCCGGGGCGAGCTCCGGTTCACGACCGTGAGCCGCTGCGGCCGGTCGGCGCCGGCGCCGGCCCTGAGGAGGTTGAGGCTGATGGCGAGGTTGGAGCCGCCCGCACCGAAGAGCAGCGCGTGGGCGCCGGTCCGCTCCCAGTAGCCGGGGGCGAGGAAGTCTCGAAGGGCGCGCCCCGACGAGATCGGGTCCTTGGCGTGGGCGCGGAGCCGACCGCCCCGCTTGGACAGGCATGAGACCTCGCCCAGCAGCTCGGCATAGGGGTCGACCTCGTCGAAGAGGTCGCGGCTGGCGGCGAACAGGTCGAGCTTGTGGGTCGTGACCAGACCGCCGAGCTCGAGCGGTTGGGACTTGATGGCCTCCACGACCGCGCGATACCGCTTGGGGGCGGCGTGGAGGGCGAGGTCATACCCGTGCATCGCCACGTCGCCGAGACCGAGGTGGCTCGCCCAGGCGGGGAAGACGCGCATGATCGCGGAGTGGCCGGTGGTGACGCCCACGAATGCAAAGCGCCGGGTTCCGTCCGTCGAGGCCGCGCCCGGGACGTGCAGCGACCGGTCGGCCGCGCCCGCCAGGCTCATAACGGCCGCGGCCCGAGCAGTGTCAGCAGCCGCCTGGCGTTGGCGCTGATCGCGTCCCAGTTGCGCGCCCGGCGGAGCGCGGGCGGCAGGAGATCGCCCCCCAGGCCCACCGCCACTGCGCCGGCGTCCAGCCACTCCCGTGCCCGCTCGGCTGCGATCCCCCCGGTCGGGACCATCAGCAGGTCCGGGAATGGGGCCAGCAGCGCCCGCACGTGCTGCGGGCCCACCGTCGAGGCCGGGAAGAGCTTCACGACCGCAGCGCCGGCCGCGACCGCCGCGGCGCACTCGGACGGCGTGAGCACACCTGGCACGACCAGGCGGCCGGTTGCGAGCATCGACCGCAGGAGCGCCAGGTCGAGGTGGGGGGAGACCAAGAGGTCGGCCCCGGCCTGGCTCGCGGCCTCGGCCTGGGCCGCCGTCGTGATCGTCCCCGCGCCGAGGAGGAGGTCGGGGCCGAGCCGCCGCCGGGTCTCGACCAGCGCCTCGGCCACCCCCGGGGTGGTGAAGGTCAGCTCGATCGCTCCGAGACCGCCGGCGTGGAGGGCCTCGGCGATCGCGATCGCCTCGGCCGTGTCCTGGGCGCGCACCACGGCGATCGCCCGGGCCGCCCGCAGCCGCTCCAGCGCGCGACGCGCCGTCGAGGGCCCGGTGGCGGCGCTCATGCCGGGAACCTGGGCGCGCGGCCGGCGAGGACCGCGGTCAGCTCCTCGAGCGCGATCCGCCCCATCGCCGCCGTGGCCGCGTCGGTGTGCGGGGCCATGTGCGGGGTCACCAGCACGTCAGCGCGCCCGAGCAGGGGATGGTGCGGACCGGGGGGCTCCTGGCTGAGGACGTCGAGCGCGGCGCCGCCGATCCGACCCTCGTCCAGCGCTCGCACGACCGCCGCCTCGTCGATCAGCTCGCCCCGCGCGGTGTTGATCAGGAGGAGGCCTGGACGCACCCGGTCGAGGAACGGCGCGCCGACCAGGCCCCGCGTCCGTTCGGTGAGCGGCGCGTGGAGGGAGATGATGTCCGATCGGGAGGCGAGCTCGTCGAGGGTGACGAGCTCCACCGTCTCGGCGGGGGCGACGAACGGGTCGTGGGCGAGCACCCGCAGGTCGAGCCCGGCCGCCTTGGCCGCCACCAGCTTCCCGATCCGCCCGAGCCCGACGAGCCCGAGGGTCCGACCGGCGAGCTCGATCCCCGCGAGCGGGGGCCACTCGCCCGCCTCCACCTGCTCGTGGGCGCTCGTGAGGTGGCGGGCCAGGGCGAAGAGGAGGGCGAGGGTGAGCTCGGCCACCGCGTTGGCGTTGGCGCCCGGGGTGGTCGTGACCACCACGCCGTGTCGGGCGGCGGCCGCGAGGTCGACCCGGTCGAGGCCCGTGCCGTATCGGGCGACCACCCGCAGGCGAGGCGCCTGCTCGAAGACCCGGGCGCTCACCTCGTCGAGGCCCGCGATCAACCCGTCGGCGTCGGCGAGGAGATCGGCCAGCGCATCGGCGCCGTGCGGCCCCGGACGGTAGCGCACCTCCGCGACGGTCGACGCAAGCTGGCGCCGAAGTCCGGGCGCCTGGAGGCCGAAGGAGCGGGGCGTCACCACCACCACGCAGGCGTGGAGCGGCCGCTGGGCGGGCGCCGGGGCCGGTCGATCCGCGGCAACCGGCGTCACCGCCCGGCCTCCTTGGGCCGGACCACCGGCCCGCCGCTGGTGCTGATGACCCGGTGGGCGAACCCGGTGTGCTCGATGGTCGCGTAGTCGTGACCGGCCTGACCGGGGTAGACGGCGAGGAACGAGAGCGGCCCCTCGCCGGTGTTCACGGTGCGGTGTGCCCACCCCGGGGGGACGTAGGCGAGCCCGCCGCGCCCGAGGGCCAGCTCCTCGGTGTCCCCATCCTCGTTCTGGAGCAGCACCAGGCCCCGGCCGCGGAGCCCGAGGTACACCTCGCCAGCCGTCCGGTCGGCGTGGTAGTGACCCTTGGTCATGAAGTACTCGGCGCCGACGGTCCCGGCCTGGATCACCGTCGTGCAGCAGATGAGCTGGCCTGTGACCTCGGGGACGTCGCGCTGGAGCACCTCATAGACGACGGGGTCTCCATCCGCCACCAGCCGCTCCAGCGCGGGGGCATCGGCGACCTGACCGCGCAGCGCGGACGCCCGGCGTTCGAGCCGGCTGGTGTGCGGCTCCATCCAGCCGCTCTCGAGGTCGACCGTGAGGATGAACGGGAGCACCGGGATCGCGATCATGGTTCGATCACCACCTTCAACGCACGGCCGGATCCGGCCAGGGCGAACGCGTCCAGCGCGCGGGCGAGGGGGAACCGCGCGTCGATGAGGGCAGCCGGCTGGACCCGGCCCGCGTGGATGAGCTCCAGCGCCTCGCGGCAGTCACGGTTGGTGTTGGCCGAGGTGCCGGTCACCACCAGCTCGCGGTAGTGGATGCGGTTGAGGTCGAGGGCCACGGTGGACGCTGCGCGGGCCAGCCCGGCGAAGAGGTTGATCCGGGCCGCCGGCGCAGCCAGCTCCACCGCCGCTGCCATCGCCGACGCCGCCGGGGCGGCGACGATCACCACATCGGCACCCCGGGTGGCCCCGACCGCGTCCAGCGCGTGGCGGAGGGCCTCGGGGTCGGCCCCGTGCACCGAGGCGGCGCCGGCTGTCACCGCGCGGGGATGCCGGACCGGGTTGGGCTCGCCGACGACGACCGCGCCCGCGCCGGCCAAACGGGCGAGGGCGAGGTGGAGCAGGCCGATGGCACCGGCGCCGAAGATCAGCACCGCCTCCCCGGACTGGATCCGGCAGGCGCGCGACCCCCGCACCACCGACGCCAGCGGTTCTGCCAGGGCCATCGTCGCCGCCTCCGGGTCGCCGGTGAGCGGGATCACGTTGCCCTGCTCAACCAGCGGCTGGGGCAGCCGGACCGCCTCGGCGAACCCTCCGTCCTCGGTGATCCCCAGGGCGCGCGGCGCCTGGCAGAGATTGACGTCGCCGCGACGGCATTCGCGGCAGACGCCGCAGCCGAAGTTGGGAGCCACGAAGACGCGCGTCCCCACCTGGGGACCGGCCCCGGACCCCCTCGCCACAACGGTGCCGGCCAGCTCGTGGCCGGGCACGCGGCCCTCGGCGGCGCCGTAGGCATGGTGCGACCCCTCGGCGATGCGCAGGTCCGTCCCGCAGATCGAGCAGGCGTCGACCCGGACCACCAGCTCCCCGGCTCCCGGCTCGGGCAACGGCCGCTCCTCCAGCTCGAGGCGATGGGGACCGCGGTAGGCGAGCGCGAGCATCAGGGGGTCTCCTCATCGGCGACCGCGACCGGTCGCGTCTCCAGCCAGGACCGGTTGGCGGCGAGCACCGCGGCGACGGCCGCGCGGCCGTCGGCCCCGGTGGCTGCCGGCGCCGACCCGGTGGCGACAGCGTCGGCGAAGCTCCGCAGCTCTTCCCGGTAACCCCCGGCGAACCGCTCCGGCCAGCTGGCGAAGGTCGGGACCTCGCCGCCGCCGCGATGGCGGATCTCCAGGAGCGCGCTCGAGCGGTGTCCACCGATGACGAGCAGGCCATCGGTGCCGATCACCTCGGCCCGCGCCTCATAGGTGACGTCGACCGGACAGGTGCCGTCGATGCTGCCGAGGCACCCGCCGGCGAGACGGAGCGTCACGACCGCGTTGTCGTAGAAGTGGTCGGCGGCGACGCCCCGGGCCTGACCCTTGAAGTTGGCCGTCTCCGCGTAGACCCGAACGATTTCGGATCCGGAGAGCCAGCGGACCGTGTCGAAGTCGTGGCTGTTGACCTCGGCGAGCATGCCGTTCGAGCGCCGCAGGTCGTGCGCCCAGGGGGGCGGCAATCCGGGCCCACGCGTGACCGACTTCACCAGCATCGGCGTCCCGATGTCGCCGGCCGCGATTCGCCGCTGGGCCTCGACGAACTCGGGCTGGTATCGGCGCACGAATCCGATCTGGAGGACAGTTGCGGCGGCCCGGGTAGCGGCGAGCATGCGATCGCACGCCGCCAGCGTCAGCGCCATCGGCTTCTCGCAGAGCGCGTGGCGGCCGGCGGCCGCCGCCTCCTCCACGAGCATCGGGTGGGTCTCCGTCGGCGTGGTGACGATCACGGCGTCGAAGGCCTCGTGCGCCAGCGCCGCCTCCAGGGAGGGATGCGCGGGCACCCCGAATCGAGCGCCCAGTTCGGCCGCCCGGGTGGGGTCGGAGTCGACGACACAGGCGAGGTCGGCGGCGGCCACCCCGCGGCTGGCGTTGAGCGCATGAACCGCGCCGGCCCGTCCGGCGCCCACCACCGCGAGGCGAAGGCGGCTCATGCCGTGACCGCCGAGGTGGCGGGCGCCGGCGACGCAAGGACCTCGAGTGCCGCTCGATAGTCGGCCAGGCGGTCGGCGTAGCGGGTGAGGAGCTGCGGGTCGGGGTCGACCCGCTCAGCGGTGGCGGCCGCGCCGAGCGCAGCGCCCTCGAGGTCGTGCACCAGGCCGACCGCGGCGGCGGCCACCAGGGCCGCCCCCCAGGTGGTGAAGGCCCTCGGTTCAAGGCGCACGTAGGGGAGCTTGAGCACGGTGGCCTTGATGCGGTTCCAGAGCCGGTTGCGGCTGCCGCCCCCGATGACCCGGACCTCGCGCAGCTCGAGCTCGGGATGGAGGACCCGGGCGCGCGCGAGGAAGCCCGCATACTCGAAGGCCACGCTCTCCAGGACCGAGCGGACGAGGTCGCCGCGGCCGGTCGCCAGGTCAGGGGCGACCCAGCCGCCGCGGGCGTGCGGGGCGGCGGGCAGCAGGCGCCCGGCGAGGTGGGGCACGAAGAGGAGGCGGGCGGGCCTGGCCCCCTCGGCCTCGGCCAGGAGTGCGGCCAGCGCGAGCGCATCCCCCGCCGGCCGGCCGGCGAGGACGTGGGGCAGCCAGCGGACCAGGTCGCCGCCGGCGAGGTACGCGAGCGCCACCCACTGTCCCGGGGACGCGGCGCGCATCGCGACCAGGGTGCGGGCCCCCAGGTCGGGGCGGAACCGGGCTGTGGAGATGCCGAGGACAGAGGCGGTTCCCGCGGTATCGAGGATCTGGCCCGCCCGCACCACCCCGGCCCCGAGCGTGCCCGCCGCGGTGTCGCCGAGGCCGGCCGCGATCGGGGTGTTCGGGGCCAGCCCGCAGGCGGCCGCCGCCGCCGTTGTGAGTCCGCCCACCACGGTGGTGGGGGCGACGATCCGGGGCAGGCGCCCGGGGTCGATGTCGAGGGCGCTGACGAGCGCGGGCGACCACTGGCCGCTGGCGGCGTCGGCGGCCCCTGTGAAGTGGAGATGGGTCCAGTCGATGTAGCTCTCGGCTGCCGAAAGACCGCTGAGCCGGCCTGCGACAAAGGCGCTGGGCACGACGAAGCGTCGCACGTGCGCATAGACGGCCGGACGCTGGTGCTGCCACCAGCGAATCTTCGGTGCGTGGGCGATCATCGGCGGGCAGCCCGTCAGCCGCAGCACGTCCGCTCCCAGCCGGCTCGCGATCCAGTCCACCTCTCCGCGGGAGCGGGTGTCGAGCCACGAGTCGTACGGCGTGACGGCCAGGCCGCCGTCCCCGATCCCGAGGATGCCGGCCATCTGCGCGGCAACGGCGATCCCGGCCACGGCACCCGGCCCGCAGCGGGCGGTGCGCACGCAGGCGGCGATCGCCTGGGTGGTCGCGGCGGTGAAGCCCTCGGGGTCCTGCTCGACGATGTCGCCACCGCGTCGATGGAGGGCCAGCGGCACGGTGGCGTCGCCGAGACAGGCCCCGTCGGTGGCGTAGAGGCCGGCCCGCACACTCTGGGTCCCGACGTCGACGCCAACCACCAGCTCGCTCACGACCGGCCGTCAGCCTCGAGGCTCAGCCCTTCGAATCGACTGATCGCCGGGGTGGCGGCCCGCAGCTGGACCTCGAAGGTGCTTCGGTCACCGCGGTGGCGGGCGATGAAGTACTCGAACGGCCGGCCGCCAACCGTGAAGCTGACGGATCGGAGCACCAGCAGGGCGGCGCCCCGTTGGATTCGCAGGAGGTGCGCCTCCCGGGTGTCGGCCAGGGTGGCCTCGACCCGTCGGACGCTGGAGACCAACGGGAGTGCATACCGTTCGCGCAGGATCTGGTACAGCGAGGCCGACCCGTTCAGGTCGTGTGCCACCAGCCCCGGGACGAGGGCGGCGGGCAGGTACGAGATCACGAGCACGATCGGCTCCCCGCCGATGGCTCGGAGCCGCTCCAGCTCGACCACTGCATCGCCGGGGTCGAGCTGGAGCCGGCGCGCCACGTCAGCGCCGGCCGGGGCCTCGCGCAGCAGCAGAACGGTGCTGTCGACCTCGCGCCCGCGCAGGCGGGCGTCGTCGGCGAGCCCGCCGAGCCCGCTCATCAATCCATCCGCGGTCTTGGGAACCGAGACGAACGTGCCTCGCCCGCGCTCGCTCGACACCAGCCCCTCGTAGCGGAGCTCGCTGATTGCCTGCCGGACAACTCCCCGACTGAGGCCGAAGCGCCCGCACAGCTCCGCCTCGGCTGGGATCCGACCGCCGGCCGCGAAGTCCCCGGAGAGGATCCGCTCCGAGAGCCACTGCTTGAGCTGGTAGTAGAGGGGGATCGGCGTAGAGCGATCAACGGCGGGCGCCGAGCGCGGCAGTGTCGAGTTGACCACCTGTCCAGACATCTGGCCTTCACTCTCCGCCAGGGTTGGGGCCGGGCCATCGGGGGTTCCACGCCCCGTCACGAGGCGGGTTCCGCCCCCCGACCAGCGCGGGTTCTCTACCGCTGTGCCGGCAGGTGCGATTACGCACCGGCGGGGGCGCAATTCCCCGGGTCCGCCGGGTGGCCGCCACCCTCGACCCTGCCTGCGGATGCCTTCGATCATTCGAACCGTCGGCGGGGACATCGCCCCGGAGCAGCTGGGCCCGACGGACGCCCATGAGCACCTCTTCTTCACGACGCCGATCCAGCCCGGAGACGAGTACACCGACGTCGACCGGGCGATCGAGGGGGTCCAGGAGCTGGCGCGCGCGGGCGCCCGGGCCCTTGTGGACTGGACGCCGATCGGCCTCGGCCGCGACCCCGAGGCCCTTCTCCAGGTTTCCAGGGCGACGGGTATGTCGATCGTGGCGGCGACGGGGGTGCATCGTGACGCTCACTACGACGCCAGTGACGCCGTTCGCGGGGCCGACGCCGCCACGCTCGCCGACCGCTTCACCTCCGACCTCGTCGCTGCCCGCGTGCGCTCGGGGGTGGTCAAGATCGGCGCCAGCTACCACCGGCTCCAGGGGCTGGAGCCGGCGGTGTTCGAGGCGGCCGCCGAGGCGCACCGGCGCACCGGCGCACCGCTGTGCGTCCACACCGAGCACGGAACGATGGGACTCGAGCTCGTGGAGCATCTTGGGCGACTGGGCGTGCCCGCCTCATGCCTCGTGCTCGCCCACCTCGACCGCAATCCCGACCCCGGCGAGCACGCCGAGGTGGGCCAGGCCGGCGCGTATCTTCAGTACGACGGACCGGGCCGGGCCAAGTACTGGCCGGACTCGACCATCCTCGACCTGATCGCGCGGATCGCGGACCGTGGCCTCGCCGACCACATCCTCCTCGGCGGGGACGCCGGGCGCCGCTCGATGCTCCACGCGTACGGGGGCGGCCCGGGGCTCGACTACCTGTTCCGGCGCTTCAAGCCGCGGCTCGAGCGAGAGCTGGGCGCGGAGCTGTCGCGGATGATCTTCGCGGCCAATCCCGCCCGGGCCTTCGCCTTCGAGCCCCGGCGCGATGGCTCGGCCCCGATCGATGGCTGACCTTGGCGGCTCGCTCCCGCCCTCGCTCCGTGGGGCGGTCGATCAGCGGGCGGGCCGGACCCCAGAGGGCTTCGCCCACCAGCCACCCCGCCGACCTGGTCGGTGGCCCGTCCGCCCCCGGGGGACGCGGTCCCAGCGGTGCGGCTGGCCGCTGCTCGCGCGGTTGGCCGATGCAACGACATCCGCGGAGCAACGGCGAGCGCGGCGATCACCGGTAGGGCCACCGAATCGTGGTTCCGGCCGGTCAAAAAGACTACGTGCACGGACCTGTGGTCCGTGGCTGGTCTGTCAGCCTCGGTCTTCGACGCGCCAGCGGATGATGCGGAAGCCGTTGCCGATCGCTGCTCCGAGCTTGTCGCGGCTGAAGTGGCCGGCCCGATCGCGGGGAATGGGAATGAACCGGGCCACGGCAGGATTGGTGACGGTCATGACCCTGAGGAGACGATCGACCTCGTCGATGGCACAGACGATGTCAGGCCTGGCGGCGATGTCGTGGCCACCGAGGCGTATCGTCTCGGGTCGCCCCTGTTGGAGGTTGAGCGTCCACTTTCCGCCGCCGGGGGTGAGGAGGGTGCTCCCGTCGCGGACGAAGCTGACCGGTTGGTGGTACGTCTTTCCGCTGCGCCGGCCGGTCAAGGTCACGAGCATCAGCCGGTCGCCGAGCGGAGTGGGGAACGGGAGCGCGAGGATCTTGCGCATCGGAACGTTGATGATGCCCATCAGCTTGGCGCGCCGGCGCAGGCGGCGTGCGAGGTCTTCAGGCGTCCTCATGGGTCCCCTTTCGATTGATTGGTCGGCCTGGGCGGACGGGGCGTGGCTGGGTGCGGCATTGATGTGGACCAAGCGTTCCGATCGCCGCCCCGGCTGACGCGCAGCGCGACGATCTTGCACGGGGGCTCGTCGGCGAGCACGTGGGTGGCGCAGGGGGTTCCTCCGACGGGGCGGCAGGGATGCTGGCCCGGCTGGGTTGTGTGCCGTCGACGATCCGGGTCGCGGCGTCGGGTGGAAGGCGAAGGGTCGAAGTGGAGTCCGCCGGCGGATCGAGCCTTCCATTCGCCCTCGGGCGAGGATGAATCCATTGGGGCCGCCTTCCTGGCGCTCCCGGTGCACGGGCGTGTCGAGGACGTCGCTGCCAGTGGCCTGTTCGGCTTGAGCCCGGGCGATGGCCTGCTCGTCGAGTGAGGACATGACGGGTCGGTGATCGGGCGGAGCGGCGGGAGGGCTGGTTAGGCGAGTACTGAGCCGCCGGCGACGTCGAGCGTGACCCCGCTGATCCAGGCTGAGGCCTCCGAGGCGAGGAACAGCGCGGCAGCGACCGCATCGTCTGGAGTCCCGAGCCGTCGAATGGGATAGGTTTGCCGGAGCCGTCTCTTGGATCGGCGCGGGGATCTGCCGGCGGTTGCGTTCGGTGAGGGTGGTCTCGGGCGCGATGCAGTTGACCCGGACCCCGCAGGGACCGGCTTGGAGCGCGATCGCCCTGGTCAGCAGTTCGGTTGCGGCCTTGGCGGCGGCAGACGCAATCGGCGAGGGCGCAGTCGGGCGGCGAGCAGCCGCCGACCACATGGCGATGACGGTCCCGCGGTGACGGTCCTTCATCCCGGGCAGGAACGCCTTCACGGTGAGGAAGGTGGCTGTGAGGTTGGATTCGATCGAGCCGTGCCATCCCTGCTCCGTGATCTCCTCGAGCGGTCCTGGGGCAATCGAGCTTCCTCCCGCGCTGGCGACCAAGAGGTCGACCGGCCCGAGTTCGCCCTCGATCGTGGTGCGCATCGCCTCAATCTGGCCGGAGTCGCTGAGGTCGGACAGGACCGAGATGGCCCTGCCGCCCGCCGTCGCGATCTGCCCCTGGACGGTGGCCACGGCGTCGTGGTCGCGTCCGTGCACGAGCACGGCGGCGCCCTCGGCGGCACAGCGGGCGGCGATCGCCGCGCCGATGCCCCGCGAGCTGCCGGTCACCAGGGCGACCCGGCCCTTGAGTTCAGTCATCGATCGCTCCTCCGCTCTGGGGTCCGAAGGCCGGGTTGCGTCGCAATGCGGCTTCGATGAGGCGGATCACCCCTCCGGCGACCTCGGTCATGGGGCGGTCGGGCCCGGCCAGCGCGTCGAAGGTCTCAAAGCTGGTCAGCATGCACACGGTCCGCAGCAATTCCTCGCGGGTGTGCGAACGGGGCTGGGGTTCTCCGGCGCCGAGGATTCGGCCGACGATCACGTCCAACGCGGCCCGGCGCCGCTGGTCCCTGCTGGCAATGACCGCCCCGACCTCGGGATCGAGGGCGGCCAGGGCGCGGAGCCGGCGCATGACGCATCGGTCCTCGGCCCAGAACCTTGAGAACACACCGACGAGCGTCAGCAACCCCGCGACCGGGTCGGGGTCGGAGAAGGCGGCGGGCATGCCCGACATGCCGCCCGCGGCGGCGAGGGCGTCGCAAAGCGCTTCGAGCAGCCCGGTCTTCGAGCCGAACTGGTAGTAGATGGTCGCCTTGGCGACATCGGCCTGCTTGGCGACCGCCTCGACCGTGAACGTCCGGTAGCTGTCCGCCCCGGCCAGCCGCGCGCGAGCCGCGTCGATCACCCGCTGGCGGCTCTCGTCAATCTGGCGCTGGCGTTTTCCGAGCTGATAGGGGCGCGGGCTCACGGCGGTTGGCAGCGTCCTCCTCGTCGAATTCAATCATACTGGCAGACGGACTGAATAAAGCCCATGAGGCGCGGTGATCGGCCAATCCCGCCATCGAAGCCCTCGGTCGGCACCGGGCCTGGGCGACCGTGGCGGACCTCGACGGCCTGAGCGTCGAGATCGCCGTCGGCACCAAGTTGGGGCGGGCTCGGTCCGAGCGCGTCGGGGTAGACGGCCACGGGGCGATCTCGCACACCGCCCTGTGGCCCACGCGGGGACGGCGAGCGGGCGGGGTGTCGCCGCGTGCGGCTCGCGCCAGGATGCCAGCATTGCCGGCGGTGCCCGCCCGTCGACTCGCGCTCGGCGCGCAGGGACGGCGGCGGGCGCGGCCGGCCGCGGCGACTGCAATGCGCCGGGCCCTGGACGTGATCCCGGCGGCGTAGCCTCGATGGGGTGGCGTTCGGGCCCCGCGCCAGCTCTCGCGGCCGCCAGGCGGCGCGTGGCGGCCGCCGTGCGCGACCACCCCGCCCACGGCGGCTCGCACCGGCTCCGGCACCATGCGCGGTACCGGGATCGGGTCCCGGTGCTCGCCGCCGTCGGGCGCGCGCGTGGGTCCGCGGGGTGGTCATGACGGCGGGCACGCTGCGGGGCGCGACCAAGCCCATGTTGACGACCGCGTCGGTGCGGGCCACCCATGCTCGGCGGGCTCGGCCGCGTCGCCGCGCGCCCCATCGCGCGCCAGACCGACTGTGGCGGCAAGAACGGGCCGGTGGGGTCGGCACCCTCGCTCGACGCTGCCGCCGACGACGCCGGGATGTCGGCGGCCACGCTCCTCGACCAGCTCGCGCAGTCGCCTGGCCGAACTCGATGCGGATTGCGCGGCGGCTCCTTCCGCTGGAGCTGCGCTCCTAGCAGGCGCGGGGAGACCCTCGGCGCTGGCGCCCATCGGCCGCCGAGGCCCACTGGCGTGCCCCGGCTCGGCTGAGTCGTCGCGTCCCCCCGCGAACGACGGCCCGGGCGGGCCCGCGATCAGCCGCCGCCACGCCCGAGGAGCTCCACGGCGTTCCCCGCCAGGATCCGCTCGCGGTCGGCGGTGGGCAGGTCGGCGGCGCGGATCACCTCGAGCTCGTCGACCGGCCACCGTTCACCGTGGTCAGGTCCGAACGGGAAGTCGGTGCCGAAGAGGATGTGGCCGGGGCCGAAGAAGTCGAGGGCGCAGCGCAGCGCGGCGGGCGAGCCGTTGCTGACCGAGTCGTTGTAGAAGCGGCGCAGGTGCGCCAGCACCGGGCCGCGCCCGCGCCGGCTCGGCTCGGCCATCCCCAGCCGCCCGTACTCCTCCACCATGTCGTCCGCGAAGGCCTCGATCCGGCTCGCGTAGTAGGGCACCATCCCGCCCATGTGGTGGGTCACCACCTTGAGGCCGGGATGGCGGTCGAACACCCCGCCCAATACGAGGCGGAGCATCGCGAGCGTCGTGTCGAAGGGCCAGGCGACCATCCGGTCGAGAAGATCGCGACGGATCCAGTCGTGGAGCGGCGCGTGCTGGGGATGGATCCAGATCGGCAGGCCGACCGCCTCGCACCGAGCGTACAGGGGCCACATGGACGGGTCGTCGACCGGCTGCCCCTCGACGTTGGAGAAGATGAGGACCCCCTTGAGGCCGAGCTCGGTGCGCAGCCGCTCGAGCTCCTGGATCATGACCTCGTCAACCACCGGCAGGACGCCGACCCCGATGAAACGATCGGGATGCGCCGCGCAGAAGCCGGCGATGCTGTCGTTGGCGATGCGGGTCAGGCGGTGGACGCTCGTTCGGGGGAGCCCGAGCCAGACCGGTGGCCGCGCCAGCACCAGCACCTGGCGGTCGATCCCGACCCGGTCCAGGTAGGCGAGGCGGCGCTCGGCGTCGCGCAGGTACGGGCTCTGCTGGCGCAGGCCGAGGAGCTCGGGCGAGGGCCGGACCGCCAGCAGGGCGTCGATGAGGGGGTCGGGGAACACGTGGGCGTAGGCGTCGATGATCACGAGCGGTCCTCCGGCGCCCGGCGGCCGGCGGAGCCGGTCCGGCACGCCCTCACGAGAGTGCGTTTCCGTTCAGCGTCACCCGGAGCTCGGTGGGGACAGGGGTGCGGAAGGTCTGGGCGGCGTGGCAGGCGCGCTCGGCGTGGACGACGAGCCGGCGCACCTCATCCGGGCCGGTCGGGCTCTCGACCGCGAGCGCGAAGGTCACCGGCGGGAAGGCACCGGGCGGTCCGCCCAGCCCGCACTTCTCGCTGACGTCGAAGGTGGCCCGGACGTCCGCCTCCGGCCGAAAGCGGCCGGCCCGCCCGACCATGTGCCGGTCGCGGTCGATGCGGGCGACCGCCGCCTGGGTCAGCACCGGCGTCCTCCCGGTGTCGTTGCGAGGTGCCTCGTCGACCTCGCGCATCCGATCGAGGTCAACCCGGCCGTCGGACTCCGTCATCGCGGTTTCTCCTGAAGCCGGCGCCACAACCGCTCGGGCGTGAGCGGGATGTCCACGTGATCGATGCCGAACGGCTGGAGCGCGTCGGCCGCGGCGTTGGCGAGCGCGGCCGGGACCCCGATCGCCCCCGCCTCGCCCACGCCCTTGGCTCCGAGCGGATTGAGGGGGGACGGCGTGGCGCGGAACTCGGAGCGGAGCTCGAAGGTGAGCTCCGCCGCGGTCGGGGTCGCGTACGCGATCCAGCTCGCGGTCTGGGGCTGCCCATCGGGGTCGTGCACCACCTCCTCGAACAGGGCGGCGGCGAGGCCGTGGAGGGCGGCGCCCTCGACCTGGCCATCAGCCAGCCGCGGGTTGAGGATGGTCCCGGCGTCGTCGACGGCGACCAGGCTGCGAACCGTGGCGGCGCCGGTGGCCCGGTCCACCTCCAGGGCGGCGCAGTAGGCGCCGGCGCCATACAGGAGGCCCGGCAGGGTGAAGCGACCGCTCGCCTCCAGCTCGGGCAGCCCCTCGGCCAGCCGGTGGGCGCCCTCCTCGGCGGCCGCCCGGGCGATGTCGCCGAGGGTAGCGGAGCGCGACGGCGGGCCGTCGGCGACGAACCGGCCCGCCTCCCAGCGCAGCTCGGCCTCGGGCGCGTCGAGGAGGTGGGCGGCCCAGCTGCGCAGCCGCGCCCGCAGCGCCTCGGCGACGGTCTGGACCGCCGAGCCGCCGACCGCCGCCGACCGGCTCCCGTAGGTGCCCACCCCCGCCGGGACGTCGTCGGAGTCCCCCTGGCGGACCTCGACCTGGTCCGGGTCGACCCCGAGGACGTCGGCCGCCACCTGGGCGAAGGTGGTCTGGTGCCCCTGCCCGTGCGCGCTGGAGCCGGTGCGGACCACAACGGTCCCCTTGGGGGTGAGCCCGACCGACGCCGACTCCCACAGCCCGCCCCCCGACGACTCGACCATGAGGGCGACGCCGATCCCGAAGACCGAGCCCCGGGCGCGCCGGTCGACCTGGCGGGCGCGCCATCCCGCGTAGTCGAAGACGGCGAGGGCCCGGTCCAGCAGGCCGGCGTAGTCGCCGGAGTCATACACGGCGCCGACGGCGGACCGGTACGGGAAACGGTCGCGGGCGATGAGATTGCGGCGCCGGATCTCGACCGGATCGAGGCCCAGCCGGCGGGCGGCGAGGTCGCAGAGCCGCTCGATGGTGTGGGTCGCCTCCGGGCGCCCCGCGCCCCGCAGCGGCCCGGTGGGCGTCTTGTTGGTCGCGACCCCCACGACCTCGACGTCGGCGGCCGGGATGTCGTAGGCGCCGGTGAGGAGCGTCGCGAGCGAGAGGGCGACCACCTGGGTGTGGCCGAGCAGGTAGGCGCCGAGGTCGGCAACGGCCCGCGCCCGGAGCCCGAGGAAGCGGCCGTCCCTCGCCACCGCGAGCGTGGCCGTCACGTCCCAGCCCCGCCCCTGGTAGGCGGCGAGGAAGCTCTCCGTGCGCGTCTCCACCCAGACCACCGGGCGGCGGAGCTCGAGCGCGCACCAGGCCGCGACGGCGTGCTCCGCGGAAAGGCCGCCCTTGCTCCCGAAGGCGCCGCCGGTGTCCGCCACCACGACCCGGGTCCGCTCCCGTGGCCGGTCGAGGACCCAGCAGAGCTGGGCGAGCGGCCGGTGGGGGTCCTGGCTGGAGCAGTGGAGGGTGAGCCGGTCGGTCTCGGGGTCGTGGACCGCGACGCAGCCCCGGGGTTCGATCGGCGCGGGGGCGAGCCGGGGGATCCGGATGCGGCCCTCGACGAGTTCGGCGGCGTCGGCGAAGGCCCGGTCCACGTCGCCGCTCCCGGTCCGCCCGCGCAGGAGGACGTTGTCCGGCGCCGCCCCGTGGAGAGGGGCGGCGCCGGACACCGCCAGCTCGGGGTCGACGACCGTCGGCAGCGGCTCGAGGTCGAGCACGATCCGCTCGACGGCGTCGGCGGCCGCGGCTCGGGAGACGGCGACGACCGCGGCCACCGCCTCGCCCACGAAGCGCACGATCCCCTCGGCGAGGCACGGCATCGCGGCCTCGGCCAGCCAGAAGCTGGGCGGAACCGGCACCTGCCGGAGGGGGAGCGGGCGGACCCTGCCGGCGAGATCGGCCGCGGTCACCACCTTCAGGATGCCCGGCATCGCGAGCGCGGCGGCCGCATCCACACCCCGGATCCGGGCGTGGGCGAGTGGGCTCCGGCAGAAGGCGAGGTGGACGGCGCCCTCGACGCGCAGGTCGTCGATGAAGCGGCCGGCCCCGGTGACGAGCCCGGGGTCCTCGCGCCGGCGCAGCGGGCGTCCGACGAAGGGGCGCGGGGGCCCGGGAGCCGCCGTGCTCATGGGCGGGCGGCGGGGGCGGCGGGGGCGGCGAGCCCGGCGACCAGCGCCTTCTTCGACACCTTGCCGAAGGGCGAGAGCGGGAACGCGTCCATCACCTCGAGCCGCTCGGGCAGCTTGTACTTGGCGACGCCGAGGCCGAGGAGGTGCTCGGCCAGCTCTGCGAGCGAGAGCCCGCCACCGGGACCGCAGACGACGCACGCGCACATGCGCTCGCCCAGGACCGGATCGGGGACGGCGACGCAGGCGACGTTGCGCACCTGGGGGTGCGTGAGGATCAGGTTCTCCACCTCCTCGCAGCTGATCTTCTCGCCGCCGCGGTTGACCAGATCCTTGATCCGGCCCTCGACCAGGAAGGCGCCAGACGGGTGGCGCCGCAAGAGGTCGCCGGAGCGGTAGAAGCCGTCGGGGGTGAACACCCGCCGGTTGTAGTCGGGCACGCGATAGTAGCCGCGCAGGGTGTAGGGACCGCGCACGGTGAGCTCCCCGGCCTCGCCGTCCTCGACCTCGCGGCCGTCCTCGTCGGTGAGGCGCACCTCGTCGTCGGGCGAGACCGGGAAGCCCACCGTCTCCATCCGAACCGCCTCGGGGTCCGTCGGACGGGTGAAGAAGAGGGTGCCCTCGCTCATCCCGAAGTTCTCCTGGACGAAGGCGTTCGGGAAGGCGTCCGCCATCCGCCGCCGCACCTCCGGCTGCAGCCGCTGGCCCCCCGACTGGAGGAGACGGACCGAGTGCAGATCGCGTCCCCGGGCCGCGGGATCCGAGAGCCAGCGAATGTAGAGCGCCGGCACCGCGCCGATGTGGGTGACCCGGTGGCGCTCCACCAAGGGGAACACCGCCTCGGCCCGGGTGCTGGCGCCGATCACGACCCGCGCGCCGGCCATGAGGAAGCCCTGGACCCCAGGACAGGCGAGCGGCATGTTGTGGGCGAGCGGCAGGACGCAGAGCTGGACGCTGGCCTCGCCGATAGCCTGCACCGCCATCGCCGCCCTCGTGTTGTACAGGTAGTCGTTGTGGGTCCTGGGGATCAGCTTGGGGATGCCGGTGGTCCCGCCGGAGAGGAGGAGGGCGCAGGGGTCGTCCGGGTCGACTGGCACCGAAGGCGGGTGAGGGGCGACCCCGGCCGCCCGCAGGGCCGCATCGACCCGGGCCGCCGCCAGCTCGTCGAGTCCGACGACCTGGCGGAGGCTCGGGTGGGCGGCGCCCACCACACGGGCCAGCTCGGGGTCGGCGGTCACGTAGCCGGCTGCGCCCGTGAGCGCGACGAAATGGTCGATCTCGTGGCGGCGGTGGGGCGCCAGGGCCAGGATCGGGATCACCCCGAGCTTCTGGCAGGCGAAGTAGAGGACCAGGAACTCGGGCGAGTTGGGCAGGTGCACCACCAGGCGGTCGCGCCGGCCCAGGCCGAGATGGTGCAGCCAGGCGGCGAGAGCCGCGGCTTGTCGGCCCAGCTCCCGGTAGGAGATCACCTCGTCGCCCCAGAGCAGCGCCGGGCGGTCACCGTGGCGCTGGAACAGGGCGGAGAAGACCTCGTCAATCGTCTCGTCGCGCCAGTAGCCGCGGGCCCGGTAGCGGGCGGCGAACTCGGGCGGATAGGGGACGACCCCGTCCAGGGGGACGTGATCGGCGAGCACCACCACCTCAGGTGGTCGCCGAGAACCCGCCGTCGATGACGACGATCTCGCCGGTCACGAAGGGGTGGCCCGTGATCAGGGCGCAGATGGTGGCGGCGACGTCGTCGGGGGTGGCGCAGCGGCGCAGCGGGGTCAGTCGTGCCCGCCGCTCCATCAGCTGCTCGTAGTGGTCCCCGAGCGCCTCGGCCATCCACTCCCCGACCATCCAGCCCGGCGCCACCGCGTTGACCCGGATCGCCGGGCCGAGGGCGCCGGCCAGGGTGCGGGTGAGGTTGGCGACGGCCGCCTTGCTGGCCGCGTACGGGAACGGCTGGGCCGATGGCCGCAGCCCGGCGATGCTGGCGCAGTTGACGATCGCGCCCGAGGCCGCGCGACGGAGGAGCGGCACGCATGCACGGGTCACCTGGAACAGCCCGCGGACATTGACCGCGAAGACCCGATCCCAGTCGTCGAGGGCGAGGCCCTCGAGGTCGGCTTGGGGCGTCGGGATGGTCGTGCCGGCGTTGTTGACAAGGGCGTCGAGCCGGCCGAAGGTCGCCTCCAGCTCGGCCGCCATGGCGCGCACCGCCCCCTCGTCGGCGACGTCCGCCTGGCACAGGAGGGTGCGGACGCCCAGCGGCTCCATCGCTCGGGCCACCGCCTTCGCCGCGTCATGGCTGCGGCTGAAGTTCAGGGCCACGTCGAACCCCGCCCGGCCAAGGGCGAGGGCGGTGGCCCGCCCGATCCCGCGCGTGGCGCCGGTCACCAGCGCCGCCGGCCGGACCCCCTCCGTCACCGCCCCGATCCCAGGCCGGCTCAGCCGACCCCGCGCTCGGCCAGCGGTGCCGGTCGCGCCGCCGTCAGCCCGAGGACGCGCTCGGCGTTCTCGTGGAAGACCTTTGCCATCACCGACTCGGTGTAGCCGAGCGCGCGCCACTCCCGGAAGAGCCGCTCGTACGGAAGGCTCGGGTAGTCGCTGCCGAACATGACCTTGTCCTGGAGCCGGCCGCGGATGTCGCGCTTGAGCCCCTCTGGGAAGTGACGGGGCGCCCAGCCCGACAGCTCCCAGTACACGTTGCCCTTGTGGAGGGCGACGGCGGTCATCTCCTCGACCCAGGGCCAGCCCGGATGGGCGGCGACGATCGTGAGCTTGGGGAAATTGGCCGCCAGCTCGTCGATGGTGAGCGGATGGGCGTGCCGGAGCCTGGCCCCGAGCCCGCCCGGCAGGCCCGCGCCCATGCCGGTCGTCCCGACATCGATCATGACCGGCGCGCGAAGCTGGGCGATCGCCTCGAACAGGGGAAAGAACCGGGGATCGTCGACGGCGAACCGGCCCATGATCGGATGGAAGTGGAAGCCGAGGACGCCAAGGTCGCGGACCTGGGCCTCGACCGCCGCCACCGCCGCCCGGCCCTTGAGCGGGTCGACCGCCCCCCACGCCTGGAGGATCGTGTCAGGGTGCCGGTCCCGCATCCCGGCGACGTAGGCGCTGGTGCAGGGCGGTGCCCCGGTCGCCGATTCGATGTCGAAGGCGACGAGCACCGCCTCCACCCCCGCCCCGCGGAAGTCGGCCACAACCTCCTCCTCCGCCCTGGCGACCCAGTCGCGCTTCCAGTAGGCGCCCAGCGCCTCGACGAACGGACCCTGGGAGTCGATCCAGGGTTGGGTTCCGGGGTAGCAGTGGAGGTCGACGATCCGCATGGTTCCGGTAGTCCTCACTCGGGTAGGTACCGAAACGATAGCGCGCCCCGGATGACGGTGGCTATCGCCCCCCCGGAGCCCGATCGCTCAGTGCGCCGGTGGCCGGGCCGGTCGGCGGCGGATCGGATGCATGACCCTCACGAGCAGCCGGGACGGGCCCGGCTCCTCGTCGGTGGCGCCCTCGCCGCCAGCGAGCGGCCAGACGATCGCGAACCGGGCCCCGCCACCGACCCGATTGGTGACCTCCCAGCGCCCCCTGGTGCCCCGGACCACGGAGTCGGCGATCGCCAGGCCGAGCCCCGCCCCCTCGCCCTGCGGGGTGGCCCGGTGGAAGCGGTCGAAGATGCGCGGGAGCTCCGCCTCGGGGACGCCCTCGCCGTCATCGGTGACCGCCAGCTCGGCGCGACGCCCGGGGACGGCGCGCACCCGAAGGTCGACACGCGAGCGGGCGTGCCGGCAGGCGTTGTCGACGAGGACGCCGACCAGGCGATCCATCCACTCGACCGGCGCGCAGACCGACACCACCTTCTGGGGGGCGTCAACCGCGACCTGCAGGGAGCGCGCCCTGGCCAGGGGCCGGAAGCGCGCCGCACCCAGCTGGGCGGCGGTCACGAGGTCGAGGGGCACCGGGGTCGGCGGCTCGGGCTGGGAGTCGAACCGGGCCAGCCAGAGGAGGTCCTCGACGATGTGGCGCATCCGCTCCACCTCCTCGCTCACGCGCACCAAGGCCGGGCGCAGGCTCGGCGCCGTGCCGGTGAGGGCGAGGTTGGCCTCCGCCTGGATGACGGTCAGGGGGGTGCGCAGCTCGTGGGAGGCGTCGGCGGTGAAGGCGAGCTGGTGCTGGCGCATCCGCTCCACCGGTCCGGCCACCCGACTCCCGATCGCCAGCGCGCCCGCGAAGACGAGCACGCAGAGGAGGGGGCCGACGACCAGCTCGGCCCGCACGAGGTCGCCGGTCAGGCTGGCGACCGGCGCCAGGCTGGTCCCCACCACGACGCGGCCAAGCTCGGGCAGCCGCCGTCCCAGGATCCGAAAGCTGGTCCCCTCGACGGTGGCCGTGGTCGGCCCGCCAACCGTGCACAGCGCCGGGGGCAGGGTGGGGGCGGCCCCCGCCGAAAGGCAGCGGCCGTCGCGGACGGTCCACACGAAGATCGGCTGGTCGAGGTCGTAGTGGGGGGTCGTGTCGGTGATCGGCACCCGGCCGGCCGCGACCCGGTCGATCGGCTCCCGGAGCCGGTGGTCGACGGCCCCGGTGAGGAGGTTCGACACCAGGATGTCGGTGGCGGTGAGCGCCGCGCCGAGCCCGGCGGCCACCAGCAGGGTGGCGATCCCCGCGGTTCGAAGGGCGTGCCGCCGGAGAGCGCTCGAGGGGCCCCGCGTCATCGGTCCACCAGCCGATAGCCGCTGCCCCGGACCGCCAGGATCGCGACCCGAGCGTCGCCGCCGAGCTTCGCCCGCAGCCGGGCCATGTGCGCCTCGATCGCGTTCCAGCTGGCATCCGCCTCCGGCCACGCGTGCTCGGCGATGCTCTGGCGGCTGACGACGCGTCCGGCCCGTCGCATGAGGAGCTCCAGGATGGCGTATTCGCGGGGGCTGAGTGCGACCGCGCGCTCGCCGCTCCGCACCTCCTGGGTCGCGGGGTCGAGCTGGAGGCCGGCGACCCTGAGGGCGGGGCCGGCGGCCGACCCGCCTCGGCGGAGGAGGGCGCGCAGGCGGGCGAGGAGCTCACCGAAGTCGAAGGGCTTGACGAGGTAGTCGTCGGCGCCGGCATCCAGGCCCTGGATCCGCTCGTGGGGGGTGTCCCGGGCCGTGAGCAGCAGGACCGGGACGTGCCAGCCCCGACCGCGGGCCTCGACCACCACCTCGACGCCGTCCAGCCCCGGCATCCGCCAGTCGAGGATCGCGGCGGCGTAGTCGCCGAGCTCAAGCCGGTGGAGGGCCTCGTCGCCCCGTTGGGCGGTATCCACGACGTAGCCGTGCTGCCGCAGCCCGCGGGCGAGCACGGAGAGGAGGGCCACATCGTCCTCGGCTACCAAAACGCGCATCGGCGCCTCCACCCTACGGCCTCGGCGGCGGCTGTCCGAGGGCCGCGAGGCGCCTTCGCCCTCAGGCCGCCGGCGGCCGTCAGCCTCCCGTCAGGGGCGCCGGTCACACTGGCCGCGATGCGACCCAGCACCCCGTCGAGCCCGTCCGCGGCCGCCATCCGCCGCGAGGCGGCGGCCCGTCGCTCGCTTCGGCTGCCCCGGACCTGGGGGTTCCGGCCGAGCGATGCCGCCCTGCTCGTGCTCGGCAACGCCGTCGTCATCGTCGTGATGTGGACGCGCCACGGCCAACTCGGCCACCTCGCCAGCCCCGGGGCGGTCTTCACCGCCATCGGCCAGATCACCGCCCTCCTCGGCACCTACAGCGCCCTGGTCCAGGTGGTCCTCATGTCCCGCAGCCCGTGGCTGGACGACCTCTTCGGGATCGATCGCATCGCCGGATGGCACCGCTGGCTGGGCTTCGCCACCGTCGACCTCATCGCCGCCCACGTCGTCTTCAGCACCCTCGGCTTCGCCACCGCCGACGGCCGCTCCTTCCTCGCCCAGACCGGGGTCTTCCTCTCCAGCTACCCCTACATGCTGATGGCTTACGTCGGCTTTGCGCTCTTCGTCCTCATCGCCGTCGTCTCGGTGCGGCTGGCCCGCCGGCGCCTCACCCAGGAGCGCTGGCACTTCATCCACCTCTACATCTACCTGGCGATCGCCCTCAGCTTCGGCCACCAGCTCGCGGTCGGCAGCGACTTCCTCCACGACCCGGTCGCCCTCGCCTACTGGGTCGGCCTCTATGGCGCGGCCGTGCTCCTCGTCATCCTCTTCCGGGTGGCGATTCCGGCGCGGATCGCGCTGCGGCACCGGCTCACGGTCCAGCGGGTCGTCTCCGAGACCCCGGACGTGGTGTCGATCTACATCACCGGCCGGCGGCTCGGCGAGCTCCCCATGCGGGCGGGCCAGTTCTTCAAGTTCCGGTTCCTGAGCCGGGAGCTCTGGTGGCAGGTCCACCCGTTCTCGCTCTCGGCCGCGCCCAACGGCGAGTTCCTGCGCATCACCGTCAAGCACGTGGGCGACTTCACCGGCCAGCTGCGCGGGCTTCACCGGGGGACGCCCGTTGTCCTCGAGGGGCCCTTCGGCCTCTTCACGACGGTGCGCCGGCGTCGCCCCCGCGCGCTCCTGATCGCGGGGGGCATCGGCGTCACCCCGCTGCGGTCCTTGATCGAGGAGATGCCCGAGCGCAAGGCCAAGCCGACGTCGGCCCGGTCCGGCAAGGACGCGATGACCCTGCTCTACCGGGCGCGCAGCTGGGATGACGTCGTATTCAAGGCCGAGCTGGACGAGCTGATGGCCTCCCGCGGCGGGGTTGTCGAGTACGTGATCGGCCGGCGCGGCCATGACGTCAAGCCCCATCCCCTCGCGCCCCGCGAGCTCATCCGCACCGTTCCCGACCTGCGCGAGCGGGATATCTTCGTCTGCGGCCCAAAGGAGCTGGTCACCGAGGTGATCGCGAGCCTTCGCGCCCTCGAGGTGCCCGCGAACCAGGTTCACGTCGAGCGCTTCGCCCTGCTCACCTGAGGCCATTGCCATGCCGATCCGTGCCGCCGCCACCCTCGCCGCCACCGCCATCGCCGTCATCCTCATGGTGAGCTTCCGCACCCCGCCGGCCGCCCCAGTCACGGCCCTGCCGGCGGCCTCCGCCACGACGTCCCCCAACCCCTCGCCCACGGCGACCCCGACCGCGACGCCGTCGGGCGCCCCGCCCGCCGGAGGCGGCCGACCGACGCCGCGATCGACCCCAACCCCGGCCCCGACCGCCAGCCCCGCCGCGGCCGGGTCCGCGGGGACGAAGAGCGGGACGTTCACCGGCCGCACGGTCAACGTCTACTACGGCAACGTGCAGATCGCGCTCCTCTACGCCGGCGGCAAGATCGTCAACGTGCGGGCGCTCCAGTACCCCAACGACAACCCCCAGTCCTCCTACATCAACTCCCAGGCCCTACCCCTGCTGCGCCAGGAGGTGCTGAAGATCCAGAGCGCTCGGATCAACGGGGTCAGCGGCGCCACCTACACGAGCTACGGCTTCTACGAGTCGCTCACCTCGGCGCTCAAGCTCGCCGGTGCGTGAGCCTGGCCGGGCTCACCGCCTGGTCGCGCCGGCCGCGGGGCTGCTCCGCCGGGAGCCGCTCATGGGGACCGTGGTCACCGTCGACGTCCGCACCCCCGGCCTCGGCCCCGCCCTCGACCGGGTCTTCGCCTGGTTCCACGAGGTCGACGAGGTCTTCAGCCCCTTCCGGGAGACGAGCGAGATCAGCCAGCTGGGCCGCGGCGCGATCGGCCTCGGCGACTGCCGGGGGGAGGTCCGGGAGGTCCTGGGCCTCTGCGCCGAGGTGACGCGCCGCAGCGGGGGCGCCTTCGACATCCACGGCTCCGGCCGGCTCGACCCCTCGGGGCTGGTCAAGGGCTGGTCGGCCGAGCGGGCTGCGGCCCTCCTCACCCGGATGGGGGCCCGCGACTTCCTCGTCGACGCCGGGGGCGACCTCGTCGCCCGGGGAGGGGCGCTGCCGGATCCCAGTTGGCGGATCGGGATCCGCCACCCCGTCGATCACGACCAGCAGGCCGCGGTGCTGGCGATCCGGGATCGGGCGGTGGCGACCAGCGGCACCTACGAGCGCGGCCCCCACATCCTCGACCCGCGTACGGGTCGACCGGCGGACGGTCTCCTCAGCATGACCGTGGTCGGGCCCAGCCTCACCTACGCCGATGCCTACGCGACCGCCGCCTTCGTGATGGGGGAGGGGGGCGCGACCTGGGTCGCCGGGATCGCCGGCTACGACGCCCTCATGCTCACCCGCGACCACCGGATGGTCTGGACGAAAGGGCTCGACGAGCTGCTGGTCCGGGACTGACGGCCGCGGGCGCCGGCGGACTCGCCCCCGGCTCAGCCGGTGCCGGTGACGGGCGCCGCGGCCTGGTCCTCGGGGTCCGAGAGGTCGGCGAGGCGCAGCAGCCCGGGGCCGTAGCGGACCTCCAGCTCCTGGGTGAAGTCGGCGTAGATCCGCTGCACGAAGAGGTCGTGGCGGATGTACGCCTTGACCAGGCCCGCGACCAGCGGCGCGTCGGCGCAGAAGCCCGCGGCGTCGCGGCCGTCGCGGGCCACCGCCCACAGCGACCAGGCGGAGTCGACGACCACCGCGACGTGGCGCGTGTGGCGGCCGGGGTGAATGGTGCCCTCGGTGCTCGCGTGGCGCACCACCCGTCCCGGGGGCCGCCGGAACGGCAGCGGCCCGAAGTGGACGATGGCGAAGGTGACCCCCCGGGCGGCCGCCTGGGCGATGGCGGCACCGAGCGGCTCGAGCTCCTGGGTTCGGGCGTGGACGTACACCCGCTGGCGGGCGCCCTCGATCGCCGCCGCCGCCCGCTCCAGCCCGCGCTCGAAGCTGTCGACGCGGGTGATGGCCAGGAGCCGCTCGGTCGCGCCGGCCACCGGCAGGCGGTCGAGGTCGTCCCGGGCCGCCGTCACCCGGTCGCGGAACTCCTCCTCGAGATGGTGCAGGAGCTCCGACGGCGGCACCGCCGCATAGCGGGCGGGGCGCTCGCCGGTCTGGATCGCGGCTCGCCGTTCCACCAGCCGTCGAAGGGTCTCGTAGACCTTGGGCTGGGGTACGCCGGTCGAGTTGGAGAGCCCATAGCCGGTCGCTCCGTCGCTGGTGAGCAGGCCGACGTAGGTCCGCGCCTCGTAGTGGGAGAAGCCCAACTCGACCAGGCGGGCGACGATCCGGTCGGTCTGATCAGGCACCTTGGCCTTGGCCACGCAGAGGACTCCCCGGTATCCGCCCCCAGGTCGCCATCGCGGTCCCGGTGGGCTCCGCGGCCGCCCCTGGTCACGGCCCGGTGCCTCAAGCGTACTGCCTCCGGGCGGCGCAGGGTCCGGCCGCCGATGGACGAGCGAGACACCGGAACCGGGCCCGCCGCGCGCGGCGCGCCCGGTTCCGGACGGCCGCGTCCGCCCGTCGCTCCGCTGGGCTCCGGGGCGCATCGGGCCATCCGGGCGGACGGGGGCCGGCCGTGCCCGCGTCCGCCCGCCCCGCGGTGGGCCGGGACCCACTCCCTGACCCGCGGCCGCGGGGCGGGCCCCGCACCCCAGTGGATTGCGGGGCCGACGAATGGTGGACGAAGCCGAGACGCTCAGCGTCGAGGGGGCGGTGGCCGGCTGAGCTCGGGCAAGCCATCCGCGGCGCCCGCGCCCGGGGCCTTTGGCGGCGGATCCGGCTCGGCGGGGTGCAGGGCCCAGCTGGCGCGCTGGCGCGCCAGCCTCGGGCGCGTGGCGGCTCCCGGGACGCGTCGGCGGCCCGCCGGCGGGCAGGGTGGCGCTTCGGCAGGTGCCGCCCGGTCTCGAACCCCCTAGGCTGGTGCCACGGGCCGGTTCGGCGCCGGCCGGTGGGGCGCAGACGGAGGGATCGGCCATGGCCTACTGGCGTGGACTCGTCCACGGCACGATCTGCGGCATCGTGGTCGGCGTGTTGGTTGCCCCCCGCTCGGGGCGGGAGACTCGGGTGCAGCTCGAGAGGTCGGCCCGGCGCTGGACCGGCCGCGGCCAGCGGGTGGCCGCCGGGACCGAGTCCGCCTGGCGCCAGGCCGAGCCCGTGGTCCGGGCCGCCGCCAAGGGGATGGGCGGCCTCGCCCACACCGCGCACCCGCTGGTCGAGCGTGCGGCCCAGCGGGTCGCGGAGATCGCAGCCCGCCGCGGCGAGACGATCGACGCGGTCGCCGCCGGACCGGCCCCAGCGGGGCCGGGCGCCAATGGGCGGGCGGCCGGGTCGGGGCCGCCAGACCTCGGTGCGTCCGGCCCCACCCCCGGCGCGGATCCGGGCGCCCGGGCGTGAGCGCGCCCGGCCACCC
>DAHUZI010000109.1 GCA_027306595.1 Candidatus Dormiibacterota bacterium
GACTCCTCGCCGGCCCCCCCGCGGCGGCCGGCGCCGAGCCGCTGGCGGCGCACCGCGAGCGGCTCGGGCCCCTGCCCGAGCTGGCCGGGGCGGGCACGGCGATCGCCGCCCTGGTCCGCGCCAGCGGGCTGACCGGGCGAGGCGGCGGGGGTTTCCCGGTGGCGACCAAGCTCGCCGCCGTGGCCCGACGCTCCGGCTGGCCGGTCGTGGTCGTCAACGGGACGGAGAGCGAGCCCGCCAGCCGCAAGGACGCGACCCTCCTCGCCCACCGTCCCCATCTGGTCCTGGACGGGGCGGTGGCGGCCGCCCAGGCGGTGGGCGCCGGCGAGGTGGTCGTCGCGCTTCACCGGGGCGCCTCCGGCATCGCCGAGGCGGTCGCCCGCGCTGGCGCCGAGCGGCTGCGGGGTGAGGCGCGCGAGCCCAGCGTCACGATCGCCCAGCTCCCGCCCCGGTACGTCGCCGGCGAGTCCAGCGCGCTCGCGTCCTGGCTCGAGGGTGGGGCGGCCCGGCCGCGGCCCGGCCGCCCCACCTCGTCCGATGGGATCGGGGGGCGCCCGACGCTGATCCAGAACGTCGAGACGCTCGCCCACCTGGCCCTGATCGTCCGCCGAGGGGCGGCCTGGTTCCGCACCGCCGGCTCGCCCGCCGCCCCCGGCTCCAGCCTGATCACCCTGGTCGGAGCCGGCCTCGCCGGCGCCAGCGTCCTCGAGCTCACCGGGCCGATCACGCTCCGGGCGATCCTGGCGATCCGGGTGCCGGAGCCGCCCCGGCCCGCCGCGGTCCTCCTCGGAGGCTACGGCGGGGCATGGGTCGATGCCGGGCGCGCCCTCGACCTCCCCCTCACGCGGGACGGGCTCGCCGCCCACGGCCTCAGCTTCGGCTGCGGCCTGGTCGCCCTGCTCGGGCCCGCGGCCTGCGGCCTCGCCGAGACCGCCCGCCTCCTCGCCTTTCTCGCCGGCGAGGGCGCCCAGCAGTGCGGCCCGTGCTGGTTCGGGCTCCCTGCCCTGGCCGCGGACGCGGCCCGGCTCGCGGCCGGTCGCGCCGGCCGGCGCGACGTCGACCGGATGCGGCGGCGCGCGACCGCGATCGCCGGCCGGGGCGGCTGCCACCACCCCGACGGAGCGGTGACGCTCATCCGGCACGCGCTCGACGCCTTCGCCGACGACGTCGAGCGCCACGTTCGCCGGGGCCCGTGCCCCGGCGCCGGGCGGCCGCCGACCCTGGCGGTCCCGCCGTCCGCCGGGACCAGCCCGTGGCGCTGACCCGGCTCCGCCTCGACCCCGGCCGCTGTCAGGGCCACGGCCTCTGCCACTGGCTAGCACCGGACCGGCTCGACCTCGACGAGTGGGGCTATCCCGTGGTCGAGGCCGGCGCGCTCGAGACCGCCCGCGCCGTGCGCCGGGCCCGCCGCGCGGTCCGCGCCTGCCCGGCCGGAGCGCTCCGGCTCGTCGAGGACGAGCCCGCCTGACCGCTTTCCGGCCCGGGACCGCCCGGACACTCGCCGGTGGCTCGACCGCGGGTCACAAGCCTCGGGCACGCCCCCGGCGCCCCCCGTCTCCACGGTGTGCCGGGGCCGCGCCCGCCCAGGCCCCCGAGCGCGGGAGCGCCTCAGCCCGCGATCACGCCCCGACCGGGGCGGGGGCGGGGGCCGGGCGCGGCGCCGCCGGCACCGTCAGCCGGAAGTCCGCCCCCGCCCCGGGCCCCGCGGGGGCGCAGACGATCGACCCGCCGTGGGCACTGGCGATCGCCGCGCAGAGCGACAGGCCGAGCCCGGCCCCGCCGGTGCCGCGGCCCCGCGCCGGATCGGCGCGGGTGAAGCGCTCGAAGAGGTGGGGGCGGAGCCCGTCGGGGACCCCGGGGCCCTGGTCGCGGACCGCGACGGTCCACCGGCCGTCTGCGAGCCGGGCCCCGAGCCGCACGGTCCCGCCGGCCGGCGAGTGGCGCAGGGCGTTGTCGACCAGGTTGTCCAGGCAGCGGCGGAGGAGGTCGGGGTCGCCCGCGACCCCACCGACCCCGGCGACCTCGGTCGCCACCTGCACCTGGCGCTCGCGGGCGACCAGGCGCCAGCGCTCCGCCACTTCCAGGACGAGGTCGCCGATGTCGACCGCCTCCCGGCGCGTCACCAGGGTGCCGGCGTCGGCCCGCGCGAGCAGGAGGAGCTGCTCGGCGGTCCGGGTCAGCCGCTCGAGCTCGGTGCGGATCACCCGGTGGCTGGCCTCGTACTCGAAGGCGGTGCGCGGCCGCCGCAGGGTGATGTCGACCTGGGTGCGCAGGAGGGTGAGGGGGGCCCGGAGCTCGTGGGCGGCGTCGGCGGTGAAGCGCTGGAGACCGTCGAAGGCGGCCTGGAGGCGGGCGAGCATGTCGTTGAAGGTTCTGGCCAGGTCGCCCAGCTCGTCGCCCGCGGGCAGGTCGAGAGCGATCCGGCGGCCGAGGTCGTGCTCGGTGATGTCCCGGACCGTGGCCGCCATCGTCCCCACCGGGCGCAGCGCCCGCCCGGCCACGAAGTACCCGAGGAGGGCGGCCCCCACGGTGAGCCCGACCGCCGTGAGGGCGAGCATGATCGCGGCCTGGTCCAGCGTCTGGAGCACCTCGCCGAGGGGGCGGCCCAGGACCAGGAGCGCATGGGCCCCCTCGCCGCCGACCCGGCGCACCAGGACCCGCTCCGCCCGGCCCCCGATCGTGGCCGAGAGCAGCGCCGTGTGCCCCTGGGTGCGGCGGGCCGCGGCCGCGAAGGCGCTGGCGGTCGCGGGTGCGACGCTCCCCGAGGTGTCGAGGGTCCGGCCCGTGCGACTCACGAGCAGGGCGGTGATCGCGATCCCCTCGGTGGTGTCGCCGGGGAGCGGGGTGTCGCCCCCGTGGAAGCTGACCCGCGTGCCCTCGAACTCGAGGCCGGCCGTGAGCGCCTGGGCCTGAGTCGCGAGGCTCGAATCGAGCGCCGCGTACTGGAAGTCGGCGAAGACGACCCAGAAGGCAACCGATGCCGCCGCCACCAGGACCGCGAAGCCGACCAGATAGGCGAGGGTGAGGCGGACCCGAGTGCGGCGCAGGCGTCCGCCCACTAGGCGGTCGGCTCCAGCCGGTACCCCGCCCCCCGGACGGTCACGATCAGCGCCTCGGCGCCATGGGCGGCGAGCTTGCGCCGGATCCGCCCGACATACACGTCGACGAGGTTGGAGCCGCCCTCGAAGTCGTAGGTCCACACCCCCTCCTCGATCTGGGTCCGGGAGATCACCTGGCGGGGATGGTGGAGGAGGTACTCGAGGACGGCGAACTCCTTGTTCGTCAGCGCCAGGGCCGCCCCGTCGACCGTCGCCAGCCGGCTCGCGGTGTCGAGGCGCAGCCGGCCGGCCTGGAGCACCGCCTGGCGGTCGTCGAGGTGGCGGCGGGCGAGCGCGCGGATGCGGGCCAGCAGCTCCACGAAGGCGAAGGGCTTGGGCAGGTAGTCGTCGGCGCCAGTCTCCAGGCCGCGCACCCGGTCGCCGACCGCGTCGCGAGCGGTGAGCATCAGCACCGGGGTCCGGACCCGCCGCCGCCGAAGCTCCGAGCAGACCTCGAACCCGTCGCGCCCGCCCGGGAGCATGACGTCGAGGGTGATGACGTCGAAGGGCGTCGCCAGCGCCGCCGCCACCGCCTGGTCTCCACTCGTCACCACGTCGGCGCTGACGCCCTCGTCGCGCAGCCCCGCGGCCAGGAGGCGCGCGAGTCGCTGGTCGTCCTCGACGATCAGGACGCGCATCGGCGCGAGTATAGGCGCCGCTCTGCGCCGTTCCGCGCCGGCATCGGCGCCGGCTCCACGGCACCGGCGCGTCGCGCGATCGGGGCGGCGGGACCCCGTGGTCCCGCCGCCCCCGGCGCCGCGCGCCCAGCGGGTTCGGTCACCGATCCGTCGTGCGGGCGGTGTCGGTCGAGGGGCGGTCCGTCGAGGCCGCCGCCGTGGTTGCGTCGCGTTCGCTCGGGCTCACGGAGAGCACCTGGTTGTCGCTGCGGCGCAGGTGGAGGGTGAGACGGGCGCCATTGGGGGCGAGCACGCTGATGTCGTAGACCGGGACGCCGTGCTCGGTGTCGCGCTCGTTGGCGAGGATCCGTGCGGGACCGGAGCCGGCGTCGTGCCCGCGCACGTAAGCGAGGGCGGCGCGGTCGGCCCCGGTGAACGTCGCCGGCCCCGCCGCCGGCCGCACCGCCGCCGTCGCCCCGGCGGCGCCGACCACCGCCAAGACACCGCCTGCCGCCGCCACCGCGCCCGCCGTCTTCCATCGATTCATCGTGGTCCTCCTCGAACCGCTCGGATGCATGGGCTGAGCGTGCACCCCGCGGATGAACGGCCGATGAACGCGCGCCGCTCGGCGTGGGGCTGGCGCCGGTGCCGTCAGTCGGCGTCGTCGGGCAGGACGCCGCAGCGGTGGAGGATCCGGCGGGCGATGGCGAGGCTGCCGGCATAGGTCGCGTCCATGCCGCGGTAGGAGAGGCCGCGGGCGCCGAGGGTGCGGGCCTGGGTGTAGGGGGTGTCGGAGGCGTAGTGGATCAGCCCGAGGTCGATGGCGGGCCGGGTGAGGTCGACCTGCTGCCCGGTGGGATAGCGCTGCGCCTCCCCCGCCTCGTAGAAGGCCCCCAGGTAGGGCCCCGCCTCCATCTCCACGACCGTGTAGGCGTCGCGGTAGTAGAACTCGAGGTAGGCGCGGTTCTGCAGGAAGGTGCTGAGCACGGTCACCGCCCGCTGGCGGTCCAGAACCGACCCCGTCGTCGTGAACGGCGCCACCCGAGCGAAGTTGAAGCAGTTGTCGATCCAGTACGTGTTGCCGCTGTGCTCGTCGTGGACGACGTCGGCGATCATGACGTCGCCGACGTCGGCGTTGAGGGTGGCGGCCTTGCCAAGCACGTAGACGCCCTCCACCCTCGGGCTGACCTCGAGGACCTGGCGGAGGATGTGGTACGCCGCCTCCCCGAGCGGGTACTGGATGTTGAGGATCACGGCGGGGCAGGTCCGCAGCCGCGCGGCGGCCTGCGCATCCAGCCCCAGCCGGGGGTCGAGCCGGTCGGGCACCAGGCGGTCGAGGACGATCACCTGGGCAGCGACGTTGATGCCGGCGTGGGGGGTGAGGTGGAGGATGCCGCGCTCGCGCTCGGTGCGGTCGCGGGCGGCGCGCTCGCGAGGATCGCGGGTGAACCAGCGGCGCGCCGCGTAGTAGAGGAAGTTCTCGCGCGAGCCGGCCGCGCGGTCGCGAACCAGGTCGGCCTGGATGGCGAGGAGGTCGGCGTCGCCGGAACCCTTGGCCCAGCTCCAGATCTCATCGGCGCGGTCATGGGCAACGCCGGAGAGGAGGTTGACCAGCGCATGGGCGTTGCTGCTGACGAAGTAGATGGGCCGGCCCTCCAGCCGCTCGTCGCGCATCGTCGCGCCGATCGGCGCCCACCAGGCCCGGGTCTCGCGCGCGTACCCCACCTGGGTGCCGCCGAGGAGCTGGATGCGCACGTCCTGGGGTCGGGTGGCGAGGGCCCGCAGCCAGTCGGGGAAGTGCGGGCCGAACACGTCGTGAAGCCGGGCCCAGTCGTCATGGGCGATGCCGAGCGTGGCGTGGGCGGCCGCGACCAGCTCCGAGGCCGCCAGCGCCTCCGCATCGCGGCGGAGGCCGGCCAGCAGGCGATGCCCCTTGTTCCACTCCACCTGGAGCGCGACCAGGGTGGGGACGAGGTCGTCGACGTCGGTGGTGCTGGCGAGCGCGACCGCGAGGGTGCCGCTGGCCCCGTCCCACCACCAGCGCCGGCGCCGGCCGGGCGCGGCCACCACCGGCCAGCCGTCGACCGCGACCCCCAGCGCGTGGCGGAACTGCTCCAGCGACTGCCCCATCACCACCCGCCGGAGGTCGAGGACGACCGGCGGCAGCCGCCGCAGCGCGTAGAGGAGCGCGCCCGAGTCGACCGTCGGCGTGTCGGCGAGCGCGTGCAGCGACGAGCGCATGCCGAGGTGCGCCGACTCCAGCACCCGCAGCCGCAGCTCCCCGGACGAGCGCAGGACGGTCCGATAGGTGCGGGTGTACAGCTCGACCGCCTCACGCCCGCCCCCCGGCCAGGGCGACGGCGGCGTGGTCATCGCCTCTGATCGTACGCCGCGGTCCGCAGCCGTCCGGCTACAGGGCCCCCGCCGCCACCCCCAGGCCGCCGTCGATCGGCAGCACCGCTCCGGTGATCCAGGCAGCGGCATCGCTGAGGAGGAACGCGACCGCCCCGGCGACGTCGGCGGGCTCGCCGAGGCGCTGGAGCGGGTAGCGGGACGCGACCTCGGCCTCGCGCCCCTCGTAGAGCGCGCGGGCGAAGCGGGTCCGGATCACCGCCGGCGCGACCGCGTTGACCCTGACCCCCGGGGCGAGCTCCTGGGCAAGCTGGCGGGTGAGCTGGATCAGCGCCGCCTTGCTCACGTTGTAGGCGCCGATCGCGGGGGCGGGCTGGAGCCCGCCCAGGGAGGCCAGGTTGACGATCGCACCCCCGTGGGCGCCCATCCACGCCGCCCAGGCCGCCTGGACCCAGCCGAGGACGGCCGTGACGTTCACCTCCAGGGTCCGGCGGACGCGGTCGAGGTCGGCCCCCTGGAGGGGGCCGAAGAGCGGGCTGGTCGCGGCCCCGTTGACGAGCCCGTCGCAGCGCCCGAACGCCTCCAGGGCCCGCCCCACCGCCTCGGCCCGGTGGCTCTGGTCCTCGCTCGCCCCCGCGAGGGTCAGAACCCGGCCGCCCGCGTCCAGGGCGCGGGCGGCCTCGGCCAGCCCCTCGGCGTGGCGGGCGGTCAGGACGACCCGGCCGCCGGCGGCGAGCACCGCCTGGGCGATCGCCAGTCCGATCCCGCGCGACCCGCCGGTCACGAGCACGACCCGTCCGTCCAGGGCCGGAGCCGGCGGGCTCACGCCGGGGCCGGCTCCGCCCAGGCGATGAGCCCGGTCTCGGCCGGCTGGTCGAGGTCGGGATGGATCGGCATCGCCCGCACGGTGAAGCCGTAAGGCCCGGCCCGGTCGCACACAAAGCGCCCCACGTAGCGGGCCCCATCGCCGGTGCGCTCGGGGTCGACCAGGGTCATGGGGACCCCAAGGGGCCGCTCCAGCTCGCCCAGGTCGGTGATCGGCCCGTGGAGGAGCTCGACCCGCAGCTCCGAGGGGCTGAGGCCGGCGAGGGCGACCCGGGCCTCCACCTCGGCGCGTGCCCCGAGCGCGGGCGGCATCACCGGTCCGCGCACGGCCTCAACCGCCACCTGGGGCCAGCTGGCCCGGACCCGGGTCTTCCAGGCCGCCAGCCGGCGGGCGACGGCGTGGTCGGCCGCCGACAGGCGCTCGCCCCGGGCCGCGGCCGCTGCGTAGCGGGTCTCGACGTACTCCCGCACCATGCGGGGGGCGACGACGAAGGGCCCGAGCGTCATGAGGGCGTGGCGGATCCGGGCGACCCAGTCCCGGGGCACCCCCTCGGGGTCGCGGTCGTAGAAGCACGGCCGGATGCGCTCCTCGAGGAGGCTGAAGAGCTCCGCCGCCTCGAGGCGGTCCCGCTCCTCCGGCGGCAGCGCCTCGTCGGCCGATGGGATCGCCCAGCCGTTCGCGCCGTCGAACGCCTCGTCCCACCAGCCATCCCGGATCGAGCAGTTGAGAGCGCCCCCGAGGGCCGCCTTCTCCCCGCTGGTGCCGCACGCCTCGAGGGGACGGCGGGGGGTGTTCAGCCACACGTCGGCGCCCTGGTAGAGGGCGCGGGCGAGGTCGATGCCGTAGTCCTCGAGGAAGGCGATGCGGTGGCGCCACCGGGGATCGGCCGCGAACTGGACCAGCTGCTGGATCAGCCGCTTGCCCGTCTCGTCGGCCGGGTGGGCCTTGCCGGCGAACACGAGTTGGATCGGTCGCGCCGGGTCGGTCAGAAGCCGCACCAGCCGGTCCCGGTCGCCGAGCAGCAGGGTCGCGCGCTTGTAGGCGGCGACGCGTCGGGCGAAGCCGATGGTGAGGACGGCGGGGTCCAGGGCGTCCTCGCTCCAGGCCCGGTGGCGTCGGCCCGCGTCCCCGCTCCCGTGCCCGCCCCGTAGGTGGTGCCGGACCACCTCGACGAGGTGGCGTCGGCCCGTCTCCCGGAGCTGCCACAGCGCAGCGTCCGGCACCTGGGCGAGCCGGGACCAGGCCTCGGCCGGCAGCAGGTCCCAGTCGGACCCGAGGTGCTCGGTGAAAAGGGCGTCGACCGGCTCCGCCACCCAGCTCCGCGGATGGACCCCGTTCGTGATCGCGGCGATGGGAACCTCCTCCTCGGGGATCCCCGGCCAGAGGCCGCCGAACAGCCGCCGGCTCACCCGCCCGTGGAGCTGGGAGACGGCGTTGCTGTACCCGGCCAGCCGCAGCCCCATCACCGCCATGTTGAAGGGGGCGTCCGCCTCGTCGCCCGGCTGGTGCCCGAGGGCCATCAGCCGCTCGAACGGCACCCCGCACTCGGCGGCCAGCGGGCCGAAGCACCGGCGCATGAGCTCCGGCGGGAAGCGGTCGATCCCCGCCGGGACGGGGGTGTGCGTCGTGAAGACGGTCGAGCCGCGCACCGCCTCCACCGCCTCGTCGAAGTCGAGGCCGGCTCCGGTCACCGCCTCCCGGATCCGCTCCAGGCCAAGGAAGCCGGCGTGCCCCTCGTTCGTGTGGAAGACCGTGGGCCGCTCGCCGGCGGCCCGCAGTGCGCGGATCCCGCCGATCCCGAGCAGGATCTCCTGGGCGAGGCGGTGCTCCATGTCGCCGCCGTAAAGGCGGTCGGTGATCCGGCGGAGCTCGGGCGGGTTGGCGGCCACGTCGCTGTCGAGGAGGTAGAGGTGGCAGCGCCCGATCGTGGCCCGCCACACCTGGGCGTGCAACGGCCGGCCGGCCACGTCCACCTGGATCTCCACCCCGGGGGCGGCCCGCAGCCCGCACGCCTCCGGATCCAGGGCGACATACCGCTCCCGCTGCCAGCCGGAGCCGTCGAGCTCCTGGCGAAAGTACCCCTCCGCGTAGAGGAGCCCGACCCCGACCAGCGGGACCCCGAGGTCGCTGGCAGCCTTCAGGTGGTCCCCGGCGAGCACGCCGAGCCCGCCCGAGTACTGGGGGATCGCCTCGCTGAGGCCGAACTCCGGCGAGAAGTACGCGATCGTCCCCAGGCCGGGCGGCCCCTGCGTCTGGAACCAGCGCGGGGCCTGCTGGTAGGCATCGAGCGCGGCCGCCTGGTCGGCGACCCGGGCCACGTAGTCGGCGTCGACGGCGAGCGCCGCGAGCCGCGGGCGATCGGCCCGGGCCAGGGCGAGGAGCGGGTTCACCGCCCCGTCGGCGCCGAGCACCCCCGGCCCGCCGTTCGTCTGCGGGGTCGCGCCGTCGTCGACCAGGCGCCGGAAGAGCGCGCGGGCGGGGGCGTGCCACGTCCACCTGAGGTTCTCAGCCAGCTCCTGGAGCGGCTCGAGCGATGCGGGGAGGCGCGGGTGCACGGTGAACCGGCTGACGGGTCGCATACGGCGACGACCCTAGCGGCTCTGGCCCGGTCCGGGTTCGGCGGATGGGCGGGCCGGCCCGTCAGCCGACCGCCGCCGCTCCATCCGCCCGCGGATCGCTGCCCGCCTCGAAGCGACCCCGGGCATCCCGGCGAAGGCACTGGGCGTGTCCGACCCCCTCGTCGAACGCGCCCAGCCGCCGGACCACGAACCCGGCCGCGGCGATCGACGCCAGGGCGGCCGCCGGCACCCGCGCCTCGGCGTCGACCGTTCCCACCGCCTGGCCCGCCGGGCCGCCGTCCCACCCGGGCGGGAGAGGGCCGTCCAGACCCCCGACCACCCACCGCGGCCGAGCCACCGCGGCCTGGGGATCGAGCCCGCCGTCCAGGAGGCTGAGGAGGAGGCTGGTGTGGATCTGGGGGTGAGCGCTGCCCCCCATCGTCCCGGTCGCGATCGTGACCCGGCCCTCGGTGCGCACCAGCACCGGCATCAGGGTGTGGGCCGGACGGCGGCCGGGGGCGAGCCGGTTGGGGTGCCCCGGGTCGAGGACGAAGGAGGCCCCCCGGTTGTGGGCGACGATCCCGGTCCCGGGTTCGCGGATCCCCGACCCGAACCCCGCGTACAGGCTGTGGATGAGGGAGACGACGGTCCCGTCGGCATCGGCCGCCACCACCGCCACGGTGTCGCCCCCCGCCCTGACCCGCCGAGGCCCGCCGCCCGTCGGGCCGGCGACCGCCGCTGAGAGCCGGTCCAGGCCCGCGGGCCCAAGGAGCGCGTCGGCGAAGTCGGCCCCGGTCCGCGGGTCGCACAGTCCGCGGTCGCGCGCGGCGGTGACCTGGGCGAACAGGGTGGCATGCCGCCCCGCATCCGGGCCCAGGAGGTCGCGTTCGAGCCCGAGCCGCTCGAGCACGTGGAGGATCGCCAGCAGGCAGCAGCCCTGGGAGTTGGGCGCCGAGGTGCACACCTCGGCCGCGCCGTAGCGGCGCACGAGCGGTGGCCCGACCTCGGTCTCGTGGGCGGCGAGGTCCGCTTGCGCCAGGACCGCTCCCCGCTCGGCAAGTCCGGCGGTGAAACGCTCGCCGAGCTCGCCCCGATACAGGACCTGGGGTCCCTCCCGGCCCAGCCGGTCCAGCGTCGCCGCCAGCTCGGGGTCGCGGTACCGGTCACCGGCATTGAGCGGGGCGGAGTTCCGCCAGTACACGGCCCGAAGGCCGGGATCGCCACGAACCGTGTCCCGCTCCTCGGCCAACGCCCGGGCCAGGGACGGGGCCACCGGCAGGCCGCCGCGCGCGAGCGCGGCCGCCGGGGCGAGGATGGCGTCCCACCCGCGCCGGGCGCCCAGCTGCACCAGGGTGGCCCAGGCGCCCACCGCCCCCGGGACCGTGATCGTGAGCGGTCCGGCGGCGGGCATCCGGCCGTTCGCCTTCGCCACCTGCTCGGGGTCGATCGCCGCCGGCGCCGCCCCGCTCCCGTTGACGGCCACGATCTCCCCGGACGGCCGCGCCACCAGGGCGAAGAGGTCGCCCCCGACCCCGGTCATGTGGGGATAGGCGACGGCGAGCACGCAGCTGGCCGCGACCGCGGCGTCGAGGGCGCCGCCCCCGGCCGCGAACTGGGCGGTGGCGGCGGCGGTGGCGGCGGCGTGGGGGGTCGCCACCGCGTACCGCTCCCCCGCCCTCGGCTCCGCTTGACAGGCCACGGACCGGAGCTTAGCGTGGGGACCAACCTTACAGGTGTACGGGAGGGTTGGCCGGGGGCTCGCCCCCACCGCCGCGGGCGGGGCCGCCTGTCCCGCCGACGAGAGCGGGCGTGCGCCCTGCTCGACCGGCCGCCCGCCCCAGCCGCGCCCACCAGGAGCTCACCATGGCCGTCGCCACCACCACCGACACCCGCCGCTCCCAGGAGATGTTCCGCCGCATCAGCCGGAGCATCGCCGGGGGCGAGAGCTCCTACGCGCGGCTGCGCTCCGGCATCGAACTCTGCATCGAGCGCAGCGCAGGGGCGCGGATGTGGGACGTCGACGGCAACGAGTACCTCGACTACTGCCTGGGCTACGGCCCCCTCCTCTTCGGCCACCATCCCCAAGACATCGTCGACGCGGTGGTCGAGCAGATCACCGAGCGCGGCTTCCACTTCACCTTCCCCCACCGCCTCGACTACGAGGTCGGCGAGCGGCTCCAGCGGCTGGTTCCGTCGATGGAGCTGATCCGCTTCGCCTGCTCCGGCACCGAGGCGACCATGGCGGCGATGCGGCTCGCCCGCGGCTTCACGGGCAAGGAGAAGATCGTCAAGTTCGAGGGTGCCTATCACGGCTGGAGTGACCTCCAGTACATCAGCGCCCATCCAGTGATCCGGGCCGCGGGCCTCCACCATGCGCCCCGCTCGCTGCCCGATACGCCGGGGACGCCCAAGGCGTTCGCCGACGCCATCATCATCCAGCCCTTCAACGACCTCGACGTCTTGGCCCGCACGCTCCACGAGCGCGCGTTCGAGATCGCCGGCGTGATCATCGAGCCGGCGCTCGCCAACTGCGGGATCATCCCGCCCCTCCCGGGGTTCCTGGAGGGGGTGCGCCGGCTCACCGAGGAGACCGGGGCGGTGCTCATCTTCGACGAGGTGATGACCGGCTTCCGGGTCGCCCCCGGCGGTGCGCAGGAGCGCTTCGGGGTCCGGCCCGATCTCTCCACCTTCGCCAAGGTCCTCGGCGGCGGCTTCCCGGTCGCGGCCTTCGGCGGCCGGGCCGACATCATGGAGCTGGAGGCGACCGGGGCCGTGATGCACGGCGGCACCTACACCGCCAGCCCGCTGGTGCTGGCCGCGGCCAAGGCGGTCCTCGATCGGATCGAGCGGGACCGCGACACGATGTACCCCAAATTGGAGCAGATGACGACCCGCCTCCAGGACGGGCTGCTCGCGATCGTGCGCGAGGCCGGATACCCGGCCCTGGTCCAGGGCGTCGGCCCCTTCTTCCAGCTCTTCTTCCTCGACCGCCCGCGCGAGCGGCTCATCGACTACCGCGATGCGATGGGGCACAGCCGTCACGACGTCTACGCGGCCTTCCACGAGGCGATGCAGCACCGCGGCATCTACTTCCACCCCGGGCAGTCGGAGCGCTGGTTCCTCAGCACCGAGCACACCGAGCAGGACATCGACCAGACCCTGGCGGCGGCCTCCGAGGCGATCGCGGAGGTCGCGCGCCGGCTCCCACCGGGCCGGGCGGCGGACTGAACCAGTTGGCCGCCCGGTGGGCGGCGGGGACGGGATCCCAGGACAAGGAGGCATGACCATGGTGATGACCGCGCGCGAGCTGGACCCGAGGGTGCAGGCGTTCCTCGCCGACGGGCCCAAGCGCCTGTTGATCGACGGCGCGTGGGTGGAGGCGGCCTCCGGCAGGACCTTCGCGACCCTCGACCCCGCCACCGGCGAGCGGCTGGCGGAGGTGGCCGAGGGCGACGCCACCGACATCGACCGGGCCGTCAAGGCCGCGCGCCGCGCCTTCGACGAGGGGCCCTGGTCCACCATGACCCCGGCGGAGCGGTCACGCCTGATCTGGCGGCTCGCCGACCTCATCGAGGAGCGCAGCGAGGTCCTCGCCCAGCTCGAGACCCTCGACAACGGCAAGCCGCTGGCGGTCGCCCGCCGCGACGATCTGGGCGGCACGGTGGACTACTTCCGCTACTACGCCGGCTGGCCGACCAAGGTCGAGGGGGCGACCGTGCCGGTCAGCGTCGCCAACACCTTCGCCTACACCCTGCGCCAGCCGGTCGGCGTCTGCGGGCAGATCATCCCCTGGAACTACCCGCTGATGATGGCCGCCTGGAAGGTCGCCCCGGCCCTGGCCGCGGGCTGCACCATCGTGCTCAAGCCGGCCGAGCAGACCCCGCTCTCCGCCCTCCTCCTCGGCGAGCTCTGCCTGGAGGCGGGGATCCCGGCGGGGGTGGTGAACGTCGTGACCGGCTATGGCGAGACCGCGGGCGCGGCGCTGGCGGCCCACCCGGCGGTGGACAAGATCGCCTTCACCGGGTCGACCGAGGTCGGCCGCCTCATCCTGCGGGCGGCGAGCCAGAGCAACCTCAAGAAGGTGAGCCTGGAGCTCGGCGGCAAGAGCCCCAACATCGTGTTCGCCGACGCCGACCTGAGCCAGGCCCGCGAGGGGGCCGCGGGCGGCATCTTCTACAACATGGGCCAGGACTGCACGGCGGGGTCGCGGGTGTTCGTCGAGGGGTCAATCTACGACGATGTCGCCCAGTTCATCGCCGACCACGCCAAGGGGCTCACGGTCGGGTCGGGCCTCGATGCCGCGACCGACATCGGGCCGCTGGTGAGCCAGGAGCAGGTCGACCGAGTGCTCGGCTACATGCAGCTCGGCCCCACCGAGGGGGCGCGGGTGCTGAGCGGCGGCGGGCGGGCCCAGGGGGCCGGGCTCGACCGCGGCTTCTTCGTCCAGCCGACCGTGCTCGCCGACGCCCGCAACGACATGCGCGTCGCCCAAGAGGAGATCTTCGGCCCGGTGGTGACCGTCATCCCCTTCCGGGACGTCGAGGACGTCATCCGCCAGGGCAACGACATCGCCTACGGGCTGGGCGCCGGGGTCTGGACCCGGGACCTCGCCAAGGCCCACCGGGTGGCGGCCGCGATCCGGGCCGGCACCGTCTGGGTGAACACGTACGGGCCCACCGACCCCGCCCTCCCCTTCGGCGGCTTCAAGGCGAGCGGGCACGGGCGCGAGATGGGCTTCGAGGCGATCCACCTCTACACCGAGGTCAAGAGCGTCTGGGTCAACCTCGGGGAGGGGTGACGGCGTCCCCATCCGGTCCCGGGGCCCGGCCGCCAAGGCCGAGCCCCGGGACCCTGGCCGGCCTCGACCACGTCTCCCTGGCGGTCGAGGCGGTGGCGCCCGAGCTGGCCGTCTTCGCCGGCCAGCTGGGGGGCGCCCTCCTTCCCGGCGGGCGGGAGGCTGGGTTCCGAGGCTGCCAGCTCCGGTACCGAGGGGGCGGGAAGCTGGAGTTGCTCGAGCCGATCCCGGATCCCAACCACCCCTTCCTGAGACGCTTCCTGGATCGGCGCGGTCCGGGCCCGCACCACCTCACGTTCGTGGTCGACGACCTCGACCGGACGCTGGAGCGGGCCGAGGCCCTGGGCTGGCACCCGGTCCAGGTGGACCGGGCGCACCCACTCTGGCAGGAGGCCTTCCTCCATCCGCGCGAGGCCCTGGGCACGACCGTCCAGCTGGCTCAGCCGGGGTGGCCGGCGATGCGCTGGCAGGACGCGGTTCCGCCGCCCCTGCGGGTGGCGCCGCCGCTGCCGGCGGCGCCACGCCCGGCCGCCCGCCTCGTGCGGACCGACCACCACGTCCCCGACCGGCACGAGGGCCTGCGGCTGTACCGGGAGCTCCTCCAGGGCGCGGTGGTCGGCCCCCTTGGCCGCGGCGCCGACCACGCCGACATCCGGTTCGCCGGCGGCGGGCGGATTCGGATCCTCTGGCCGCCGGCCCCGGAGCGGGGCGCGCCGCTGGGCCAAGCCGGGATCGGCGCGATCCACTTCCGGCTGCCCCTGGCCGGCCCCGGGGCCCCGAGGTGGGCGGGGGCTGGCGGCCGGCTGACCGCTGCCGGGACCCAGCTCGACCTCGAGCCCGCCCCCACCTGAGCTGGAGGCGACGGGCGCGCCCGTCGCCTCCAGCTCAGGTGGGGGCGGCGTCGGGTGCCCGCTCCAGTGGGTCGAGGGCGGCCACCCACCGGAGCCGGGCGCGGACGTGGTCCTGCGGCCGCTCGCCCCGCATCCCGATCCGCACCAGGATGTCCTGCCGGTCGTCCACCCGGGGGAGGCGCCGCCGGGCGGTCGTGAGCGGCAGCCCGCACGGGCCGGACCCGATCGCGACGGCCTCGAGATCGAGGCCACCCACCGACACCGGGCCGCGCTCGACCTCGAGGAAGCCGACGGCCTGGACCACGAGGAGCTCGGCGGTGCCCGCTCCCAGCGGCCGCAGGAAGCCGGCCTCGGTGGGGAGCGGCTGCGCCGGCCACCCCTCCCAGGTCTCCTCGCGGTACCGCAGGAGAGGCCGCCCGTCGCACGCGAACGTGAGCCGCTCCCGGTACCACCGGGGCGGGTCGGCGGCCCAGAGGCCGCGCCCGCTCCCCTCCCACACGCCGATGAGGAAGGCCAGCGTCTCGAGCGCAGCCGGCACCGGCGCGGCCGGCCCTGGTGGCGCCGCCGGCGAGTGAGCGGCGCCCATGGCCCGCGACCATACCCGGACGCGACCCGAGCCGGGGCGGGGGCGGCCAGCGGGTAGGATGGGCGCGTGTCCGACGAGCCCGCCCCGGCCGCCGCCCCCGACCAGCCCCCGGCTCGCGCCAGCCACGACGTCCGCCCGCCAGCCGCGCTCCTCGAATTCCTGCGCGGGGGGTGGGCGACGCCGAGCGGTGCGCCTCCGGGACCGATCGCCGGGGCGTCCGACCTCGCCGCCCGCCGGGCTCGGCTCTCGGCTCAGTTCCCGGGACAGCTCCTCGTCATCCCGTCGGGGGTGGAGCGGGTGCGCGCCAACGACAGCGTCTACCGGTTCCGTCCCGGCTCCGACTTCGTCTACCTCGTCGGGGAGGGCGAGCCCGGCGAGGTCCTGACCCTCGCGCCCCGGCCGGACGGCGGCCACGACGCGGTGCTCTTCACCCAGCCGGAGGTCGACCACGAGCGCCCCGAGTTCTTTACCGACCGGGTCCGCGGCGCGTTCTGGGTCGGGCCGCCGCGAGGGCTGGCGGCCAGTCGGGCCCGCCTGGGGCTGGCGGCGCGCCCACTGGCCGAGGTGGGGGCGACCCTTGCGGCCTACGACCGGGGCCTCGTCCTGCGCGGGGTCGATCCCGCGGTCGACGCGATGGCCGCCGACCTCGCCGGCCCCGACCGGGCGCTCCAGACGGCGATCGCCGACCTGCGCCTCGTCAAGGACGCGGGCGAGATCGCCGAGCTCCAGACCGCCTGCGACCTCACCGCGTTGGCCTTCGAGGATGTCGTCCGGGCGCTCCCCACCGCCACCACCGAGCGCGACGTCGAGGTCGCCTTCAACGCCCGCGCCCGCCGGGAGGGCAACGACGCCGGGTACCTCACCATCGCCGCGGCCGGGGCCCACGCGACCGTCCTCCACTGGAATCGGAACACGGGGCCGGTCAACCGTGGCGATCTCCTCCTCCTCGATGCCGGGGTCGAGACCCGTCGCCTCTACACCGCCGACGTCACCCGCACCCTGCCCGTGGGCGGCCGCTTCTCCCCCGCCCAGCGCGAGGTCTACAGCTTGGTGGCCGAGGCCCAGCGGGCGGCGTTCGCCGCCGTCCGCCCGGGGGCCGGCTTCCGAGACCCCCACCGGCGGGCGATGGAGGTCCTCGCGGGCGGGCTGGAGCGGATGGGGATCCTGCCGGAGCCGGCGGCCGTCGCCCTCCAGGAGGATCGCCAGCTCTACCGTCGCTACACCCTCCACAGCGTGAGCCACTGGCTGGGCATCGACGTCCACGACTGCGCCCGCGCCCGGGAGACGGCCATGACCGACGAGCCGCTGGTCCCGGGCATGGTCCTCACCGTCGAGCCGGGGCTGTACTTCCAGCCCGACGATCTCACCGTCCCCGAGCGCTACCGGGGCATCGGGGTGCGGCTGGAGGACGACGTCCTCGTGACCGAGGCCGGCCACCAGGTCCTCTCCCAGGCGCTGCCGACCGACCCCGACGCCGTGGAGGCGTGGATGGCGCGCCTGTGGGGGCAACCGGCGGGCTGAGCGGCGGACCGGCCCGCGGCGTGTCCCAGGGTGCCCGGGCGCGCCTGACCCAAGGGAGTGGAGGGGAGCTGCGAGCGATGAGCTGGGCTGCGGACGTCGCCATCGTGGGCGGGTGCGGCCGGGCCGGCCTGCCGCTGGCGCTGGCACTCGCCGACGCCGGCCAGCGGGTGGTGATCTGCGATCACGACGCCCCGCAGGTCGCCGAGGTCGCGGCCGGCCGTCTGCCGTTCCGCGAGGCCGACGCCGGCCCCGTGCTCCGCCGGGTCCTCGCCGCCGGGCGGCTCACCTGCACGACCGACCCCGCCCAGGTGGCTGGGGCGGAGCACGTGGTGGTCGTGATCGGGACCCCCGTCGACCGCCACCTGAATCCCGATCCCATGGCGCTACCCCGGGCGATCGAGGCGCTCGGTCCGCACCTGCGCGACGCGCAGCTCGTCATCCTCCGCAGCACGGTCTATCCGGGGGTGACCCGCCTGGTCGAGCGCCGGCTCGCCGCCCTCGGGCTCGGATGCCAGGTGGCCTTCTGCCCCGAACGCATCGCCGAGGGCCAGGCGATGGCTGAGCTGCGGGCGCTCCCTCAGATCGTGGCGGCGCGCGATCCTGACGCCCGCCGGCGGGCGACCCAGCTCTTCCAGCGGCTCACCCCGAGCTGCGTCGAGCTGGAGCCGGAGGAGGCGGAGCTGGCCAAGCTCTTCACGAACACCTGGCGCTATGTGAAGTTCGCCATCGCCAATCAGCTCTACATGATCGCCAACGACTTCGGGCTCGACTACGAGCGGATCCGGTCGGCCTGCGCGAGCGGGTACCCGCGCGCCGCCGACCTGCCCCGGGCGGGGCTGACAGCCGGCCCCTGCCTGCTCAAGGACACGATGCAGCTGGCCGCCTTCAACAACAACCAGTTCCTGCTCGGCCACGCCGGCATGCAGGTCAACGAGGGCCTCCCCCTCTACCTGGTCGCGCGTCTGGCCCAGCGCTTCGACCTCGCGCGCAGCACCGTCGGCCTTCTCGGCATGGCGTTCAAGCCGGAGTCCGACGACACCCGGTCGAGCCTCAGCTACAAGCTCCGCCGGATCCTCGCCTTCCGGGCCCGGGCGGTGCTCTGCACCGACCCCTACGTCACCACCGACCCCTCGCTGGTGGCGCTCGACCGGGTCCTGGCCGAGGCCGATCTCCTGGTGGTCGCCACCCCGCATGCGGCCTATCGCGACCTGTCCACCAACCGCCCGGTCGTGGACGTGACCGGTCGGCTGGGGCTCGGGGTCCGGGTGTGACCCCGCGGGTGTCGGTGGTGATCCCGGCCCACGACGAGGGGGCTGGGATCGCCACCTGCCTGGACCGCCTCTTCGGCTCGATCACCCTGCCCTGCGAGGTCCTGGTCGTGTGGGACACCCCCTGCGACTCGACCGCGCCGGTGGTCCGGCGCCGCGCCGCGGCGGAGCCCCGGCTGCGGGGGATCTGCAACGCACCGGGTCGCGGACCGGCACAGGCGATCCGCCGCGGGATCGCCGAGGCGCGGGCGCCGGTGGTCGTGGTGACGATGGCCGACGGCAGCGACGACCCCCAGCAGATCGACACCCTCACCCGGCTGGTGGAGCGGGGGGTCGTGGTCGCCTGCGCCTCGCGCTACATGCGGGGCGGCCAGCAGGTCGGCGGGCCCCGCCTCAAGGGCTGGCTGTCACGGGCGGCGGGCCTGAGCCTTCACCACCTCGGCCGGGTGGGCACTCACGACGCCACCAACTCGTTCAAGGCCTACTCACGGGCGTTCCTCCTCGAGGCGGGGATCGAGTCCGACGCCGGCTTCGAGCTCGGGATCGAGATGGTGGCCAAGGCCCGGCGCATGCGCCGTCCGGTGGCGGAGCTGCCCACCATCTGGCTGGATCGCACCGACGGCCAGTCGCACTTCCGGGTCCGGGCCTGGATCCCCCGCTACTGGCGCTGGTACCGCTTGGCGATCTGGCCCGGGCGTCAAGGGCCCCCGGGGCCGGCGGCCGCCAGGTGACCGGCCCACCGCCCGCCCGCCGCACCGTCCTCGTCACCGGCGCCTCCGGGTTCATCGGCGGCTACGTCGTAGGGGAGCTCCTGCGCCTGGGCCATCGGGTGGTCGGCCTCGACGACCACTCGAAGTACGGTCGGGTGCGGCGCGCCCACGACGACCACCCCGATTTCCACCTGGTCGAGGGCGACGCCCGCGACCCCCAGCTCGTCGCCCAGCTCCTTGCGAGTTGCGACCACCTGATCGCGGGCGCGGCCATGATCGGCGGGATCGCCTACTTCCACCGGTACGCCTACGACCTGCTCGCCGCCAACGAGCGGATCATCGCCGCCACCTGCGACGCCGCCATCGCCGCCCACCAGCGGGGCCGCCTGCGCAAGGTGACCTACCTCAGCTCGTCGATGGTCTACGAAGCGGCGACCACGTTCCCCTCGGTGGAGGGCCAGGAGCGCGCGATCCCCCCGCCCCCCTCCTCGTACGGCTTCCAGAAGCTGGCGGTCGAGGTCTTCGCGCGGGCCGCCTACGCCCAGCACGGCCTCCCCTACACGATCATCCGGCCCTTCAACTGCGTGGGGATCGGGGAGGGCCGCGCCTTGGGCGAGCACGAGGTGACCAGCGGGAACGTTCAGCTGGCCATGAGCCACGTCGTGCCCGACCTGGTGCAGAAGATCGTCAAGGGGCAGGATCCGCTCCACCTCCTGGGAGACGGCTCCCAGGTGCGCCACTACACGTATGGGGGGGACCTGGCCCGGGGCATCTGCCTCAGCCTTGAGCACCCCGGGGCCTGGCAGGAGGACTTCAACCTCGCCACCGATCGCGGCACCACGGTCCTGGAGCTGGCGGAGCGGATCTGGCGGCGGGTGCGCGGCCCGCAGGTCCCGTTCCGCCACACAGCGGATCCTGCGTTCCCCCACGACGTCCAGCGCCGCGTCCCCTCGACGGAGAAGGCCCGCCGGGTCCTCGGCTTCCAGGCCACCACCTCCCTCGAGGCGATGCTCGAGGAGGTCATCCCCTGGGTCACCCGCCAGGTCGAGGAGGGGACCATCTGAGCCCGTCCGCCCCCCTCCGCCACCGCGTGCTGCCGGTGGTGGGGCTCCTCGTCCCCATCGGGGCGACGGTCGCGCTCTGGCACCGGTTCGCGGTCGACGTCCCCTTCGAGGACGAGTGGTCGTTCGTCACCCTCCTGCGCGCCACCGACCGCGGCCGCCTGACCCTGGCGGCGCTCTGGGCCCAGCACAACGAGAACCGGATGGTGGTGCCCCGTCTCGTCGCCCTGGCCCTGGCCGGCCCCACCCGGGAGGACAGCCGGGCGCTCATGCTCGTGGGCGTCGCCCTCCTGGCGGCGGCCGGCCTGGGGATGGCGGCGCTCACCGTTCGGATGGGACTTCGCTCGTGGTGGTGGGCGGTGCCGGCCGGGGTGGCCCTCCTCAGCTGGGTCCAGGTGGACAACCTGCTCTGGGGATTCCAGTTCGCCTGGTACCTGATCCTGGCCGCCCTCATCGTCGTGATCGCCGTTCTCGCCCGCCGCCCCCTGGGGGCACGGGCCCTGGCCCTGGCGGCGGCGGCGGCGGTGATCGCCTCGGCCTCCTCCCTGTCCGGGCTCTTCCTGTGGCCCGCCGGGCTCCTCGTGCTCGTGGGCCCGGGCGCCAGGGCCCGCCAGCGGGGGGCGTGGATCGCCCTCGGCGCCACCACCACCGCCCTGTACCTCGTCGGGTACCGGCCGGTCGCGGGAGCCGCGACCGGGGCCGCCCGCGGCGCGCCCTCGATCGCGACCGACCCGCTGGCGGCCCTCCGCTACCTCCTCGAGGCGGTCGGCGCGGTGGTGCGCTGGCCGACCGCGGGGGTGAGCGCGCTGAGGCCGCCCGTCCCTCCGCCCCCCCTCGCCACCGAGGTCCTGGGGGCGCTCATCCTCGTGCTTGCGGCCCTGGTCCTCGTCGCCGGCTGGCGGCGCAGGCGCTTGAGCCCCGCCGTCCTGGTGCCGGCGGCGCTCTTCGCCTTCGCCCTCCAGTTCGATCTGGCGCTGACGATCGGGCGGCTGGGGCTGGGGGTCGACCAGGCCGCTGCGTCCCGGTACACGACCTACGACCTGCTCTGGCCGATCGGGATCTGGCTCGGCGTCGCCGCAATTTGGACGGCCCAACCGCGAACCGGCCGCCGGCCGCGAGCCGGCTGGCCGCGGCGGACGCGGGCGGCCGCCCCGATCGCGGCGGGGATCGCCTTGGCTGCGCTGGCGGGGCTCTCGGTTCCCTTCGGCTGGCAGGCGGCCGAGGCGACGGCGGGACGGCGCCTGGAGGCCGCGGAGATCGTCCTGGCCTACCCCGCGGTCCCGCGGCCCCTGGTCCGGACCTTCCTGTACCCCGCCCCCCTGCGGCTGCGCGCCGACATCGCCTTCCTCGCCCGCCGGCGCCTCGGGCCGTTCGCGGCGCCGTTGGCCACCCGCGCCCGGGACTGGGGGGTCGTCCCCGGCGGCCGGCCCGGGCGCCTGCTGCCGGTCCCCCCCCGGCTGGGGGCGCTGGTGCGGCAAGGCACGGCCGGTGGGCGCGCCTGGAGCGTTCTCTCCAGCGTCTACGACCGGGCCCCCTGGATCCGGCGCGCCTTCCCCGCGGCCGGCCGCAGCGGACCGCCCGGCCCCGCAGGACTTCTCGCCTGGGCCGTCGGGCCCGGGCAGGTCCGGGTCGAGCTGGGGCCCTACCTGCGCCCGGTGCGGGCCGCGCTCGCCCAGCTGGGCCGCCTGGCGGCGATCGGGCGAGCGGGCCCCTGGCCCCCGCAGCTGCGCCCACTCACCCCGGGGCTTGCGGCCCGCTGACGGCGGCCAGGCGGATCAGCTCCTGCTGGATCCAGCCGAGGGCGTGGAGCGCCGCGTACGGGGGGCCGAGGTGGGCCCGCGGGTCGAGCCGGTCCTCCCAGCCATCCTCGCGGATCCCCAGGGCCTCCCCAAGCGCCACCCGCAGGACGTTGCACGCGCGCAGCCAGCTCTCGACCTCGTCGGGCTCGAGCGAGCTCACCGGCCCCGCCTGGCTCAGGGTGCGGCGCACCGCCGCCATCGCCGCGGCCCGAGCGGCCAGGAGGTCAGGGCCGGTCAGCCGGCGGTACTCCTCCTCGAGGTCGGCTGCGTCGGGGTACGCGGGCGGGGCCGCCCGGACCGAGCGCTCGAGGAGCGGCTCCAGCTCGGCGCAGAGCCCGAGGAGCGCCTCCCGCTCGGCGGCGTCCAGCTCCAGCTCGGCGCCGGGGCGCCCGTCGCTCCGGGCGCGGATCGCCCCCACCCCGACGGGCGGGCCACGGGCGCCGGGAGCCCGTGGGCGGGGAGCTGGGCGACCGCGATCTCGGCCCGCTCGCGGGGGCCGCTGGCGACCACCGCCCGGCCCTCATGGTGGACCTGGAGCATGAGGCGGGTCGCCGTCGGCTCGTCGTACCCGAAGATCCGGCGGAGGACGAAGACCACGTACGACATCAGGGTGATCGGGTCGTTCCAGACCACGACCGCCCAGGGGTGGTCGCGCCCGACCGCCGTGTCCCCGCCAGGCGCTCGGGTCGGCGCCGGCGCCGCCACCTGCTCCGCCACCCCTCTACCGTACCGCGCCCGGGCGGCCGGCGCGGAGCCGGACGTCAGTCGGCCGGGGAGCCGACCACGAGCCGCTCGTCGGCGAGCAGCCAGCGCTCCAGCCAGCGCTGGCCGAGGGTGAAGAGGAGGAGGACCGCGACCGCGCCGATCACCGCGACGAGCAGGCCGGCGTAGCTGATCTGGTCGGTGTAGCGGCCGAACGTCCGGCCGATGAGGAAGGCGACCAGGCTGTAGCTGGTGGCCCAGGCGACCCCCCCGGCGAGGTTGAAGGTGAAGAAGCGGCGCCAGCGGTAGCGGGACAGCCCGGCGACGAAGGACACGGTGATCCGAAGGGCGGCGATGAACCGGGCGATGAAGATCGTCTTGCCCCCGTGGCGGGCGAAGAAGCGCTGCGCGAGCCGGACCCAGCGGGCGAGGAAGGGGAGGATCGGGAAGAGCCGGGTCACGACCCAGGTGCCGGCGTAGCGGCCGATCGCGTACCCGATGTTGTCGCCGATCACCGCCCCCAGGGACCCGACCAGGATCACGAGCGCGATGTCGAGGTGGCCGGCCCCGGCCCACACCGCCCCCGCGATCATCACCGTGTCGCCGGGGAAGGGGACCCCCAGGCACTCGGCTGTCACCGCCAGGAAGATGACGAGATAGCCGTAGGTGTGGACGAGGTGGAAGAGCGTGGCGTCCGACGGCAGCACGCCCGGAGTCTACGCGAGCGCCCCGGGCGGGATCTCGCCGCTTCGGGGCGCCGGGGGCGGCTGGCTCGCCGCGCTCGCCGCCGCGGGGGGGCCGTCGACCTGTGTACGCTTCGGGACCGATGATCCGTCCCGTCCCCGCCGCCGCGCTGGGCGCCGGTCTGGTCGCTGCGCTGGCGCTCGCCGGCTGCGGCGCGCGGCCCCTCAACTCGCCGGCGACGGGCGTGGGCTGCTCCCTCACCGTGACCCTGCCGGTGGTGGCGGGGCGCCCCGCCGCGCTGGCCACCGCCACGGTCTCCGGACGGGTGTCGGCGCTCGTCCGCCCGACCACGACCCTGCCCATCCCCTGCGGCCTCACCGCCCGGCTGGGGCCCGCGGCGGGGACCACCGGGCTGACGGGGTGGATCGTGAACGGACGCCCGCACCCGGCAGCTCAGGTCGCGGTCCTCATCGATGGACTGACGACGGCCACCGCCCTCGTGCCCCGGCCGGCGGCCATCGCAGCCGCGACGCCCACCCCGGGGGTGGTCACGGTCGACCGCTGGCTCGCCTACGACGCCGGGACGCGGACCGCGACCCTTCAGGTCGTCGCCGGCTCGGGCACCGCGAACCACGGCTTCAACTTCGACGGCCAAGCCTTCGGCGCGCTCCAGGTGGCCGTCCCCGCCGGGTGGCGGGTGGTCGTCGCCTTCCGCAACGCCGGCATCCTCCCCCACTCGGCGGCGCTCGTCACCGCCACCGGCACCACCCCCGTCTTCCCAGGCGCCGCGGTGGCCAACCCGACGACCGGGGTGGCCGCCGGTGGCCAGGCGACCTTCAGCTTCGTCGCCCGCGCGATCGGCGCCTACCGCATCGCCTGCCTGGTGCCCGGCCACGAGGCCGTGGGGATGTGGGCCCGATTCCAGGTGACGGCCGGCGGCCGGCCGGCGATCCACCTCTAGCCCGCCCGCCTGCCTCCCAGCGGCCGCAGCCGGGTCTGGTCCTCGGAGAACGGCGGGGCGAGGTCGACCCCGTCGGGTAGGGACAGCCGGCCCGGCGCCCGGCCGGCGACGCCCGTCACCCCGTACTGCCAGACCACCCGGTCCGTGTGCGGGTCGACGACGATCACCCGGTCGTTGCGGTCGTCGTTGATGAGGACGTCGCCGTTGGGTAGGGGCAGGGCGAGCGACGGATGGTCGAGGGCGGCGGCGCCCGTGGGACGGTACCGCCAGAGGACCCGGCCCCCGAGGGTGAACATGACCACCTGCCCCGGCGACGAGTAGTCCGCGGTGAGCAGGACGCCGGGGCGGACCCAGTTGGTGTCGGAGGGGTAGGCGACGCCGGGGGGATGGAGCTCGCGGACGATCCGACCCGCCCGGGTCATGACGTCGACCCAGTCGCCGTTGATCTCAGTTACGAGGAGGAGGTTCGGCCCCATCGGGAACACGCCGTTCGGGCTCCCCCACCGCTGGGGCGGCTGGTGGTAGCAGGCCGAGGTCGTCTCCCCGTAGATCCGGGCCGGAACGGGTCCCCCGGGGGCGATGACGAGGAGCCGGCAGTTCTCGATGTCGGCGACGAAGAGGTCGGGCCCGGCGATCTGCTGGGCGTCGTCGGGGTTGGCGAGGTGGCCCGGCCCCGATCCGGGGACGCCCGGGACCCCGTAGCGGTCGACGATCCGCTGGGTGGCCACCCGGATCACCGAGATCGTGGCATCCGTCTCCTGGGTCGCCACGATCGTCGTGCCGCTCGGGCTGAAGAAGGCGTCGTCAGGGGCGACGAACGTCTGTCCCGGCGGGAGCCCCCGGGGTCCGGGGAAGGTCCAGACGATCTGACCCTGCGGGTTCACCATCAGCAGCCGGTTGTTGCCGCTGTCGGCGATCAGGATCGGACCCGGGAGCACGTTGGGGTCAGAGCCCGGCTGGAGGTGGGGTGCGGTGAGCGGATGGCTGAAGCGGCCCGGTGGGGTCGGCAGCGGCCGCGCCAGAGGGGCGGGCAGCCGTGGCCGGACGCTCCCGGCCCCGCCGGCCGCGGGCGCGGCCCAGCTCCAGGCCGACAGGGCCAGGGCGAGCACCGCGGGCACGAACGCCCATGCCGGAGGGGGCCGGCGGCGCCTCGGGCCGCGCCGAGGGGATCCGTTCGGGAGCTGGGCGGGTCCGCGGCCCGCCTTGCGCCGGACGGATCCCCTCGGGGGCACGGGCAGATGGTCCTCCTGGATGAGCCGGGCGGGGCCGGGGGGGAAGCCGGGCGCCGACTACGATAGGGGCCGCAGATGACGTCACGATGAACGCGGCCCCGGTCTTACGGCGGCCGGCTCGGGGCGACCCGGGGGACCCCCAGCTGTGCCGATGAGCTCGCCGCCTGCGATCCTGCCCACCCGCATCGCCGAGGGCTGGGCCCCGGGCATCCGCTATCGCATCGAGGGCGAGCTGGTGCCGGTCCTCCACTGCCAGCTCGACGGGACCGTCCCGCTCTTCTTCGAGCACCACCTCGTCCTCTGGAAGGAACCCGGGCTCGGCATCACCTTGCGACCGATGCGCGGCGCGGTGCGCCGGATGGTCCTGGGCATGCCGGTCTTCCTCACCCAGGCGAGGGGCGCGGGCGCCATCGCCCTCTCGCGGGACGCCCCCGGCCACGTCTTCCCCCTCCCGCTCGCCCGGGGAGAGTCCGTCCTCGTCCGCGAGCACCAGTTCCTCGCCGCCAGCGGCACCCTGGCGTTCACCCCCCGTCGCGTCCGCGGGCTCAGCAATACCCTCTTTGGGGACACAGGATTCTTCCTCGACCGCTTCTGGGCCCGGGACGGCGATGGGGTGGTCTGGCTGCACGGATACGGCAACGTCTTCGAGAAGGAGCTGGCCGCGGGTGAGGCGATCGACGTCGAGCCCGGCGCCTGGGTCTACCTGGACCCCTCCGTCCGGATGCGCCCGAAGGCCTACGGGCTGCGGACCGGGATCTTCGGCGGGGTGGGACGGCTCGTGTTCAACCGCCTCGAGGGGCCGGGCCGGGTCGGGATCCAGTCCCTGTACGTGCATCTGCCAACCGAGGGCTGACCCGCAGAGCCCACCTCTGAGTTCTCCAGGCCCGCCACGAGTCAGCTGATCGTGCCCCGCCCGCGGCCCGGGTCACGTCTCCAGGAGAGCGGTTGTCCCCGGAGCGCGGCCGCAGAGACCGCGGACGCCCGCGGGCCTCAGCGCTGGGCGCTGGCGGTGGTGGTCGACGGGGGTGGCCACGTCGGTGCGGTTCAGCGAGCCCACCGTCCACCGCTCCGGTTTCAGCCGGTGAGGACCTGGCGCAGCGTGCGGGCGAAGGCTTCGGGCTGGCCGGCGTATCTGGAGTCGCCGCCCACAAAGCCGCCGTGGTGGCTGGGGAAGACCGCCGCCTCCTGACCCAGTCGTGCGGCGGTCGCCACCGAGGTGCGCCCGGTCAAGGTCGCGGCCGACTCTTCCCCCACGGCGATCACGATGCGGGTCGGCGCCGCCGCGAGCTGGTCGAAGTCCGGCAGGTAGCGGGTGACCGCCGACGAGCGGGCGGAGAGCAGCGGATCGTCACGGGAGCCGGCGTCGCCGGTCGGCAGGCCGAACTGGGCGGGATCCGGTGCCGATTGCGCGCAGTAATCGGCGGTGAACTCGCCCCGCCACGACGTCATGGCGACGAAGGCGGCCATTCCGGCTCCCCGCCCCTTGGCCGTGTACGCGTCCTGAAAGCGGACCACCGCGCGCTCGGCACCCTCGGCATCCGGGAGGACCCGCACGAGGGGCGGCTCGTGTGCCACCAAGCGGGAGACGTCGTTCGGATACCCTTCCACCAGCGCCAGCGCAGTGACCGCGCCGCAACTGCTGGCGAACATCTCGACCGGGCCGACGCCGAGCGCCTCGATGACCGCATGCACATCGGCGGCTTGGACGATCGGCACGTTGTCGACTCGCCCGTCTTGGCGGATGCTTCGGCCGATCCCGCGGGGGTCGTAGGTGACCACGGTGCGGTCGGGGAAGTACGACGCCAACGTGCGGAATCCGCTGGCGTCCATCGGCCGCCCGATCATGAACAGCGGTGGGCGTCCATCGGCGGTGGGCAGCGGGCCCTGGACGTCGTAGACGATGTCGACCTCGGCCGTTTCCAGCGTGTGGGTCTTCGCGCCAGTCTCGCTGGGTCGCTACGTGACGAGCCGCTGAAGCTTGTCGAGCTGCTCAGCCCATCCCTGCTCGGCGCCGCCCATCGCCTCGGCGGGAGGCATGGGCTCGAAGTAGGACTGGCGCATGGTGAGCGCGGTGCCCGCGCCGCGCGCCTCAAAGGTCACCTCGATGAGCGTGGCGAACAGCTCCCCTTGCTCGTCGTTGACGGCCCGGCCCGACATGACCAGGCGGCGCGGGCGCTCGATCACGTAGTACTCGCCGACCATGCGGTGGGAGAACTGCTGCTCGGCCGCGATGAATCCCGGCCATTCCATCGCAAGGCGGTACGTCCCGCCGACGCGAAGGTCCACCTCGGCGGCGGGGCAGGTGAAGCCCTTGGGCCACCACCACTTCTGGAGCTGGACCGGGTCGGTGAAGGCGTCGAAGACCCGCTCCGGCGATGCCGTGATGGTGCGCTCGACGACGAGCTGCTTGGTTGGGGTGAGGGATCGGAGATCCCGGACCGCATGGGGCTCAGGCATTCGGGTTCTCCCCTGTCGTGGTGATGTCCGACTCGGTGGTGAGATGGGCCTCGAGGCGATCGAGGCGATCGGACCATTCGGAATTGGCGCGGCGCAGCCAGTCGTCAACTGGGAGCAGTCCCTCGCGCCGGAGCCGCGCCGGGCGCCGCTGGCGGTCGCGGATCCTGCTGATGAGGTGGGCGCGCTCCAGCACCTTGAGGTGCTTGGTAATGGCAGGTTGCGTCAGGGCGGAAGTTCTGGCGAGCTCGACGACGCCGGCCTCGCCGGCTGCAAGACGCTCGAGAATCGCCCGGCGGGTCGGATCGGCTAGCGCCGCGAAGGCCCGGCTGAGGGAGTCGTCAGAAGACACTACCGCTAGGTTATATAACCAGACAGCAAAGTACAATCCTTCGGGACCAGGCCCACCAAGCCCCAGCAGCCGAGCGGCCGGTCAACCCGCCTCCGAGCGGAGCGGGGCCCGTCGGCCAGCTCGCCCGGCCCCGCCCTCGACCGCAGCGCACGCCGACGGGAGAGGCCGCCGTTTTCCGCTGGCTCACTTCCGTGGCGGCCCGGCGGCGACGTTCGCGGTGGGGGGCACCCCTTCCAGCGCTCAGCGGAAGCCCCGTCCCGGTCCCTCAACTGTGGGAGTCCGGTGAGGGGCCCGCCGACGCACCGCAACCCGCGGCTTCCGCTGCATCCAGAAGAGCCCGGTCCGCCGGCTGGAGATCCTGCTCGGCAAGGCGCTGGCCGCCGTCGTGCCCGCGGTCGCCATGGCGTACGGCCTCTTCGCGCTGGTGGTGATCCTGGCCCGCCTGTTCGCCAGCAACCCCACCGTGGCCTCGACCCT
>DAHUZI010000111.1 GCA_027306595.1 Candidatus Dormiibacterota bacterium
CACCGCCCCCGGCGGCGCCGGCCGGCGACCGGAGCCGCCAGGCGGGCGGGCCGCTGGAAGCGCCCGGCGGCCACCCCACCCGAACGCCCGGGCCCCGCGTCTAGGCAGGGCAGGGATCGAAGTGGCTACCCGCCAGGACGGCCGGCCCGCGGGCCATGGTCAGTGCCCGCCACCCCTCCCGGGGATGGCGGAGCCGGTAGGCCCCGACGAGGTGGTACCCGAGCGTGAAGCCGGCCCAATGGGGCACCCCGACGTACCCGAACATCCACTGCTCGGAGAGTCCCGGGTCGGCGAGCTCTGGGACCGCCCGCCGCCACCACGTGCACTGCTGGGCGGGGGTGAGGGCGACGACCCAGGGGTCTGGCGGCCCCGGGAAGGCGGCGGTGTCGAACGCCGCCTCGATCCCGCCGCCCACGAGCGAGTCGAGCAGGACGACCCCGAGGCCCCGGCGGGTGACGCCCCGGACCGCGTTCGCGACCTCATCCGCGATGACCCGCGGCAGCCAGAGACGGGTCGAGGTGGCCAGCCGGACATGGCTGGTGGGCCCGAACCCAACCGCCACGACGCCGGTCGCCGCGTTGATGGTCCCCGTCGTGCCGGCGCCGGGGATCAGGCCCGCCAGGATCCCCACGGTTCGCAGCACCTGCCCGGGGCGGACGTAGGCCACCGCGAGGGTGAGGCGGGGGCCGGGCAGGAGCGTTGCGATCCGCTCCAGCGCCGAGCGGACCACGTTCGGCAGGCGGACGCCGGCCGCGTCGGCCCGCTGGACGGCGAGGGCGCTCAGCCGGACCGTGAAGCGACCGTCCGCCACGTGCTCGACGATCGGAGCCGAGGGCGCCAGCCGCTGGGCAGCGGCGGCGCCGCCCCCGCCGGTCGCGACAAGCATCACGGCGACGGCGCCCGCCCCGACCACGCATGCGCGTCTCCGGCCCGCCAGGATCACGTAGCCGGCAGGGTAGGCCCGGCGCCGCCGCCCGTCAACGCACCATCCGAGAGCGCCCGCCCCGGCCCCGTTCGGGCCTGCGGGGCTGATGGTTGCCCCCCCCTGACTGGGCGGTGGCGCCCCCGTCACCCGCCAGTGGGCGCCCGTCCCACAGGCCGGCCCGGTGGAGGCGGCCGGGCAGGTCCGTCCCGAGCCGCTCGGCCAGCTGGGACGCCGCCCACAGGTACCGGCCGAGGTCGGCGGCGACGGCGTAGCCACAGCTTGAGAGCAGGTGGAGGAGGTCTTCGCTGCAGACGTTGCCGGTGGCCCGGGGCGTGAACGGGCAGCCGCCGATGCCACCCAGCGATCCCTCGAAGCGGCGGATCCCGGACGCCGCCGCCGCCATCGCGTTGGCGAGCCCGAGGCCGCGGGTGTCGTGGAGGTGAAGCGCGAGCCGGTCGGGCACAAGCCGGAGCCCCGCCATCGCCTTCACCACTCGCTCGACCGCACGAGGCGTCGCGACCCCGATGGTGTCCGCGACCCCGACCTCGTCGACCCCGGCGTCGACGCAGGCCCGCGCGACCTCCGCCACGCGCGCCGGCGCCACTCGGCCCTCGAAGGGACAGCCGAAGGCGCAGCTGAGGCTGACGTCCACCTGGGCGCCCGCCCCGGCGGCCTCGGCGACCAAAGGACCCAGCTCCGAGAGGCTGTCGGCGACCGGGCGGTTGACGTTGCGCCGGTTGAACGTGTCGGTGACGCCAATCGTGACCACCACCCGCCGCGCCCCCGCACGGAGGGCCCGGGCCAGGCCGGGCCGGTTCGGCACCAACACCCGAGCCCGCGGTCCCAGGCGGGAAAGGTCGAGGGCGGCGCATAGGTCGGCGGCATCCGCCAGCTGGGGCACCCAGCGGGGCGAGACGAAGGCGGTCACCTCGACCCGGTCGACGCCCGTCGCCAGGAGGTCGGCGATCACCGCCAGCTTGACCGCGGTCGTCAGCGTCTCGGGGAGGTTCTGGAACCCGTCCCGCGGGCCGACCTCGGTGAAGTGGACGGCGCCGCGGGCGCCGGGCTCGCCGGGGGCGGGGGCGCGACTCATGGGGGCGGGGGGCATGATGGCGGGCGGTGCCGTCCGCGCCGCCCCACCCGGCTCAGCCCTCGCCCGGGCGGTTCTGCACGAACTGGAACCCGAAGCGACCCTTGACGCAGAGGTTGCCCCGGGTCACCTCGTGGCCGAGGGGGGACGTCACCCGGACCACGGCGTTGTCCTGGACGTGGAGCTCGAGGTTGCAGCCCACCCCGCAGTAGGGGCAGATGGTGGTGGTGACGACCTGGCGCTCCTCGGCCCAGGTCCCCTCGCCCCGCATCCGGTGCTCCCCGCGGAACGCGAGCGCCCCGGTGGGGCAGACCTCGATGCAGTTCCCGCAGTACACGCAGGCGGAGTCAGGGAGCGGCACGTCGTACTCGGTCGAGATCCGAGCCGCGAAGCCACGGCCGGCGACGGCGATGGCGAAGGTGTTCTGGGCCTCGGTGCCGCACGCCTCCACGCACTTGTAGCAGAGGATGCAGCGGGCGTAGTCCCGCACGTAGTTGGGGTTGTCGTCCTTGACCGGCTGGTGGCACGCCTCGGCCCCATCGACCAGGACCGCCCCGTGGTGCCCGGGGGCGGCGGCGTCGCGCGGGTGGGTGGGTGGGAGCGGGGGGCCGAAGCGACCCGGGTCGGCGCCGTACCGTTCGATCCACCGGCGAAGCTCGGGCGCGGCCCGGTCGAGGGTGACCGACGAGGCGAGGAGCTCGAGCACGAGTCGGCGGCTGAGGCGGACCCGCTCGGTGTCGGTCCGCACCGCCATGCCCGGCTCCACCGGGCGGGAGCAGGCGGGGACGAGCGTCCGCGACCCCTCCACCTCGACGACGCAGACCCGGCAGGCATTCACCGGGGCCAAGGTTTCGAGATAGCAGAGGGTGGGCGTGTCGATCCCCGCCTGCCGGCAGGCGTCGAGCAGGGTCGACCCCTGCGGCACCGCGACCGGCGCCCCGTCGACCGAGCAGGTGACGAGCCGGGGCGGGATCGGCAGCGGCCGGGCAGTCATCGGGGGCGCTCGGAGGCGGCCGGCAGCAGGCCCATCCGGAGCGCGGACTGCACCGCCACCGCCGCCGTCTGGCCGAGGCCGCAGATCGAGGCGTCCCGCATCGACTCGGCCAGATCGCGCAACCGGTCGAGCTCGGCAGCCGTCGAACCCAGGGGGCGGGCGGCCGCGAGCCGGGCGAGCGCCTCCTCCTGGCGCACGGTGCCGACCCGGCAGGGGACGCACTGGCCGCAGGACTCATCCCGGAAGAATCGGGCGATCCGGCGGACGCAGTCGACCGCGTCGACCGTGTCGTCAAGGGCGAGCACCACCCCCGATCCGAGCGTCGCACCCGCCGTCCGCACCCCCTCGAACGTCAGCTCGACGTGGAGCGCCTCGGGCCCGACGAACGAGCCGGCGGCGCCGCCGAGGAGGACCGCGCGAAGCCGCCGGCCGGACCGGATCCCCCCGGCAGCGGCGAGCACCTGGCCGAGGGTGACCCCGAAGGCGAACTCGAAGACGCCGGGCCGCTCGACGGCGCCGCTGACACAGAAGAGCCGGGTCCCGGTCGATTCTCCGGTCCCGATGGCGGCGAAGGCGGGGCCGCCGATGCGCAGGACCTCGAGCACGCAGAGGAGGGTCTCGATGTTGTTGACCGCCGTCGGGTGTCCGAAGAGCCCGGCATCGCTGGGGAAGGGCGGCTTGTTGCGGGGCTCGGCCCGCCCGCCCTCGATGGAGCGGAACAGCGCCGTCTCCTCGCCGGCGATGTAGGCGCCGGCGCCGCGCCGCACCTCGAGGTCGAACGCGTACGCGGAGCCGAGCAGAGAGGGGCCGAGGAGCCCGCGCTGGCGCGCGACGGTGACGGCGTGGCGCAGCCGCGCCTCGGCCTCGGGGTACTCCCCACGGATGTAGCAGTAGCCCTGGCGGGCCCCGCAGACCACGCCCATGACGGTGAGCGCCTCGACGACGGCGAAGGGGTCGGCCTCCAGCAGCACCCGGTCCTTGAAGGTGCCCGGCTCCGATTCGTCGGCGTTGCCGACGACCAGGTGGGGCTGGACGGGGTTCTCCGCCACCGCCCGCCACTTGGCAGCGGTGGGGAACGCCGCCCCGCCCCGCCCCACGAGCCGCGACGCCTCCAGCTCGCGGAGCACCCCGCGGGGGCCGAGCGCGATCGCTCGCCGGAGCGGCTCCAGTCCGCCGTGGGCACGGTAGTCGTCGAGGGACGCGGGGTCGACCAGGCCCACCCGCCGCAGCAGCCGGAGCCCGGGGTCCCGGGGCGACCGTGCGGCCTGGGGCGCGGACATCGCCGGAGCCGGGGCGAGGGGTTCGCCGCCGGCGAGGACGTGGAGCACGGCCTCGAGCGGGGCCGGACCGAGGCTGCGCAGAGCCGGGCCGTCGGCGGTCGCCCGCTGGACGAGGGCGGCGGAGCCCTGCTCGCAGCGGCCGAGGCAGGGGCTGGGCACCCACCCGGCGGCGGCCGGCACCCGGGCTCCGTCGGCCGGCGGCCCGTTCCCGGCGGGCGCCGCCTCGTCCAGCCCCGGACCCACCCGGGTCCGCAGCGCCTCGCAGCGAGCGCCGGCGCCCCCCACCCGGCAGACGATGTCGTCGCAGACGTGGACGACCGTTGCCGGGCGCGGGCCGGTGGCGAGGAGGGCGTAGAAGCTCGCCACCCCGTAGGCCTCGGCGGGGGGGACGGTGAGCCGCTCGCACACGTAGGCGAGCCCGGCCGGGCTCACCCACCCCACGCGATCCTGGAGGGCCTGGAGCGCGGGCAGCAGCTGCTGGCGCCGCGCCCGCGCCCGATGCCCCCCGGACGCCACCCGCCCGTCCGCCAGCGGCGGCGGCCCGAGGAGGCCGTCCACCGCGGCGCGCTCCGCCGCAGTCGCCGGGGTGGAGGTGAGGCGAAGGTCCACTAGCCAGCCTCCCCGCCGGCGGCCGGGGCCCCCTGCGGGGCCGGGCCGAGCCGCTCGACCCGGATGGCGGTGGCCTTGAACTCGGCGGTCCCCGACTTGGGGTCGGTGGCATCGATCGTGAGCTGGTTGGTGGCGACCTCGTCGGGGAAGTGCAGGGTCATGAAGGCGAGCCCCGGCCGCAGGATCGGGTCTGCCCGGACCGGCACCTCGAGCACGCCCCGGCGGGAGACCACTCGCACCCGCTCACCGTCCCGGATGCCCAGGCGGGCGCACTCCTCGGGCGCAAGGTCAAGGCTCTCGCCGCGTCGCAGCGGGGAGGTGTAGCCGCCGGTCTGGACGCCGGTGTTGAACGAGTCCAGCCGCCGACCGGTGGTGAGCCGGATCGGGAACTCAGCGGTGCAGACGTCGACCGGCGGCTCGAAGTCGACCGGCGTGAACGGGGCCGCAGCACCCCGCTCGGCGGGGTCGTCCGCCCACAGCCGCTCGTGGAGGAACATCGTGCCCGGATGCGCGTCGTCGGGGCACGGCCAGCGCAGCCCACCCAGCTGGTCCAGGCGCTGGTAGCTCATCCCCCGGTGCATCGGCGACAGCCGGCGCAGCTCGTCCCACACCGCCTCGGGCCGGGGGTCGCCGAGGTCGCATCCCAGGCGGCGGGCGAGCTCGCAGAGGATCTCGATGTCGTCGCGGGCCGAGCCCGGGGGGTCGAGGGCGCGGCGGACGCGCTGGACGCGCCGCTCGCTCGAGGTGACGGTCCCCTCCGACTCAGCCCAGCTGGCGGACGCGGGCAGCACCACGTGGGCGAGCTCGGCGGTGCGGGTGAGGAAGATGTCCTGCACCACGAGGTGGTCCAGGCCGGCAAGGCACGCGATCGCGTGGCCCTGGTCGGCCTCGGACTGGGCCGGGTTCTCGCCGATGACGTAGGCGCAGGTGAGCTCCCCGCGGTCCATCGCCTCCAGCATCTCGGACAGGTGCCACCCCCGCGTCGGGGGCGGCTCGACGCCCCAGAGCTCGGCGCAGCGGGCCCGTGCCAGCGCGTCGGTCTCGACATCCTGGAAGCCGGGGAGCTTGTTGGGGATCGCCCCCATGTCCCCTCCACCTTGGACATTGTTCTGCCCCCGCAGCGGGCACAGGCCCGACCCGTAGCGGCCGACGTGGCCGGTGAGGAGAGCGAGGTTGATCAGGGCCAGCACGTTGTCGGTGGCGTTGTGGTGCTCGGTGATCCCCAGGGTCCAGCAGAGCTGAGCGCGGTCGGCGCGAGCGTAGGCGTGGGCGAGCTCCCGGATGGCCTCGGCGGGCACACCGGTGTCGCCGGCGGCGCGAGCCAGCGTGTAGGGCTCGACCGCGGCCGCGTAGGCGTCGAAGCCGCTGGTGGCCCGGGCGATGAAGGCGTGGTTCGCCAGCCCCGCGCGGATGATCTCGCGCGCCATCGCATTGGCGAGCGCGATGTCCGACCCCACCTCGATCCCGAGCCACAGGTCGGCCCACTGGGCCGAGGCCGTGCGCCGGGGGTCGACCACGTAGAGGCGCGCGCCCCGGCGCACCCCGCGCAGGACATGGTGAAAGAAGATGGGGTGCGTCTCGCGGGCGTTCGACCCCCAGAGGATGACGCAATCGCAGGCCTCCGCCTCCTCGTAGGAGCTGGTACCGCCCCCGGCACCGAACACAGCCGCCAGACCGGCGACGCTAGGCGCGTGTCACGTTCGATTGCAGCTGTCGACGTTGTTGCTGCCCATCACGACCCGGGTGAACTTCTGGGCGAGGTAGTTCACCTCGTTGGTCGCCTTGGAGCAGCTGAACATGCCGTAGCTGCGGGCGGCGCCGCGCGCCCGCGCCCGGGCCAGCCCCGCGGCGGCCCGGTCCAGAGCCTCGTCCCACGACGCCGGCCGAAGCCCGCCTCCGTCGCGCACCAAGGGCTCTGTCAGCCGCACAAGCTTCGAACGCATGGGCGTACCCCTCCAGCCGGCGTCCGCTCCGATCGATGGGGCAGTGTACCGCCGGGGCGCAGGGGGAACGGCGGTACGATACCGGGGATCCGTGACGCGGGCGGCCCCCGGGCGCGGTCGCTGGAGGATTGGCCCACGGCTGCGCACACGATCGTCGACGCCCACGGGCACCTGGTTCCAGACGCCGCGTTCGCGGCGGCCCCGGCCGGCCTCGACGTGATCCGCCGCGAGCCGGGCGACGCCGCCCTCGTGGTTGACGGGGTCCGCGGGCGCTTCGCCCCGGTCCCGCTGCGCGAGCTCGAGGTCCGCCAGCGAGCGCAGGCCGCCCGCGGGGTCGAGCTCAGCATCGTGGGGCCGTGGATCGACCTCGTGAAGGCCGGCCGCACGCCCCCGGTCCAGGCCAGCTGGTGCCGGACCCTGACCGACGCCCTCCGGGATGCGACCGCCGGCCGCGCCGACCTGCGGTTCCTCGCCGCGCTGCCGGACCTGGACGGCGGCGCCGCCGCCGAGGAGCTGGCCCGGGCGGTCGACCTCGGAGCGGTGGGCGGGCTACTGGCGTCGAACCCGCAGCGGGACGGGCTCGACGCCGACCACTTCGTCCCCCTCTGGCGGGCCGCCGAGCGGCTCCGGGTCCCCCTGGTCCTCCACCCCGGCTACTTCCAGCCGCCGGAGCGGCTGCGGGACCACTTTCTCGGCAACAGCGTCGGCAACCCCTTCGAGACGACGCTGGCGGTCGGCCGGCTCGTGGCGGCCGACGTGCCCGGCCGGTTTCCCGACCTCCGTTTGGTTCTGACCCACGCCGGCGGCTTCTTCCCCTACCAATACGGCCGGATGGAGGCGGCGTTCCAGCGCTGGCCCGGCAACCGGGCCGTCTCACGGCGGCTCCCCAGCGACCTCCTGCGCTGGTTCTGGTATGACACCGTCCTCTTCGAGACCGCCCCGACCCGATACCTCCTGGACCTGGTCGGCGACGACCGGGTCCTGGCCGGGAGCGACTGCCCGTTCGCGATGGCCGATTACCGCCCCTTCGAGGCCCCGGCGACGCTCGGACTCGACCCGCAGGGGACCGCTCGGGTGCTGGGGGGCAACGCGCTCCTCTGCTTCGGCCTCGCGGCGCCGGCGCCGGCCGCGCCACCCGCCGCCAGCGAGGGTCGGGCCGCGGTCCTGCCCCGCCCCGCGCCCGCCGAGCCGGTCCTGCTCGCGCCGTTCGAGGGGACGACGTTGCTTCGGCCGCCGGCCGGCGGCGGGATCGGACTCCACCACGCTCCGGCCCCGGGGGACGCGCCCGCCGCTCCGATCGTCCCGCCCCACCGCCACCTGGACGAGGACGAGCTCTGGGTCATCGTCGAGGGCCGGCTGCGCTTCCGCTTCGGGGACCGGGAGCTGGAGGCGCCCGCCGGATCCGCCGTGGTCGGCCCCCGCGGCGTCGTCCACTCGTCCTGGAACCCGGGACCCGGTCCGTGCCGATACCTGCTGCTGAGCGGGCCCTCGACGGCGGCACTGCTCAGGGCGCTGGAGGCGGCCCCGGACCCGGCCGCGATCCCCGGCCTCTACCAACGGTTCCGCACCGAGCTGGCCTGACGCGCCCCGGCGCCGTCCCCCCTACGACAGGTCGATCTCCCCCGGGCCCCGTCCCAGGCCCCGCCCCGGGTCGGGCGCCACCACCTCGCCGATCGTCACCGCGCCCGGCACCGCCCGAAGGAGCCGGCGGGTGGCCGCGGGCGGGACCGCCACGAGGAGCCCGCCGCTGGTCTGCGCGTCGGCGGCCAGCGCCAGGAGCTCCGTCGCCACCCCGGGGGCCACCAGCGTCGTCGCCCGGCTCAGCTCGAGATTGCGGCGGCTGCCGCCGGGCAGATGACCCGTGCGGGCGAGGTCGAGCGCTCCGGGGAGGAGTGGCAGGTCGGCAGATCGGATCCGCAGGGCGACCCCGGACTCCGCCGCCAGCCGGTGGGCGTGTCCGAGGAGCCCGAATCCCGTCACATCGGTGGCGGCGCGGGCGCCGACGGCCTGCATCGCCCGGCCGGCGTCACGGTTGAGCTGGCGCATCGACCGGATCGCCGCCCGAATCGCCTCCGGCGGCGCGGCGTCCTGGCGCAGCGCGTTCAGGATGACGCCGGTCCCCAGGGGCTTGGTCAGGCACAGCCGGTCGCCGGGCCGCGCCCCGGCATTCGTCACGACCCGGTCGGGATGGACGGTCCCGACGGCAGCACAGCCGAAGAGCGGCTCCGCCGACCGGATCGAGTGGCCTCCCGCGACCAGGCAGCCGGCCTCGGCCGCAACCGCCGCCCCGCCGGCGAGGATGGCGGTGAGGGCGGCGGCGGGCCATCGGGCGAGGTCGTAGCCGACGAGGTTGAGGACGCACAGCGGCTCGGCGCCCATGGCATAGACGTCGGACAGGGCGTTGGCGGTCGCGATCGCGCCGTAGTCGTCGGGATCGTCCACCGGGGGGGGGAAGAAGTCGCAGGTCGCCACCACCGCGAGCTCGGGCGTGAGCCGCAGGACGGCCGCGTCGTCGCCGGTCGCGGCCCCGACCAGCAGGGCGCCCCCGGCGGGGGCTGCGATGCCGTGCAGGAGCGCCGCCAGGTCGGCCTGGGCGATCTTGGCCGAGCAGCCCCCGCTGGCGGCGAGGCTGGTGAGTCGGGGTTCGGTCCCCATCAGGGCCGGGGAGGGGCCGCCGACCCGACGGCGGCCGGCCGCGCGCCGTCGACGAGCTGGTGGCGCTCGCCCTCGCGCCGGGTGCGGCCCTCCCGCCCCAGTTGCTCAAGGAGGGGAACCATGACGCGGCGGCTGGTGCCCGCCTGCGATCGGAGCTCGGAGACCGTGAGCCCGGCCGGGCTCGCACGCAGCGCCGCCACCACCTGATCGAGGACGGCCCGGTGGGCGGCGGCCGCGAGGTGGACGCCGGGGGCGACCTCGACGACCGCGCCGGACCGATGGAGGTAGCCGAGGAGGCGCGCCGTCACCCCGGCCGCCCGGAGCGCGTCCGTCCCCGGCGCCTCCACTCCGGCGGACTCGAAGAGGCGTTGGGCCCTGGCGACGGCCGGGTCCTCGGGCTGGGGGCGATGGCGGGTCCCGGGCTCCACCGCCACGGCGCCCCGGAGCTCCAGCGCGCCGACCGCCTGGAGGCGGAGGAGCAGCGGCTCGGCCTCGTCGCCCCCGAACCCGAGCCGCTGGAGGAGGACCCGCCGGGGCAGGCCCGGCGCGAGCGGGTCCTCCTCGGCGCTAGCGGCGACCAGCGCCCGCGCCCGCGCCTCGAGCTTGCCCCAGCGGTCACGGGCGAGGTAGCGGGCGCCAACGGCCACGAGCTCGCCCGCGGCCACCGCCGTGTCCAGGGCCTCGCGCGCCGCCCCCAGCGTGACCCCGGCTCGCCGGGCGGCCACCTGGGCCTCGAGGCCACAGGGGGAGGCGCTCACCTCGATCGGGGCCAGGCGGCTCGGCCCCGCCGGCCCCGCCAGCGCCCGGGCGCGGGCCGCCCACCCGTCCAGGGGGGCCGCCGTCCAGCGCCGGTGACGGCCCGGACGGGTGTCGAGGATGAGGCCGCCGGCGAGCGTGGCCGCGGGGGCCGGCGCCCGCAGGAGGACTCGATCGCCGGCCAGCGCCGCCACCGGGTGGGCCAGCCGGAGCTGTCCGTAGGCGGAGTGGCCGGGAGCGACCGCCGCCTCACCCGCGAGCCACACCGAGGCGGCCACCCCCTGGGTGCCGTGGAGGCATTCGACCCGGGCTCCGTGGCGAACCCCAGTCGCCCCCGCCTCCGGAACCTCGATCAGGACATCGACGGCAGCCGTCGGCTCCAGCGCCCCCGGCGGGACGAGGATGCTGCCCCGTGGGACCGCGGGCCGCGCGAGCCCGCGCACGGCCATCCCCAGCCGCCCGCCCGGCTCCGCTTCCGAAGCGCTGCGGCCACGCCGCTCCAGCTGCACGATCCGCCCCCGCGCCCCGGCGGGCCAGGCCTGGACCGGATCGCCGAGCCGCACGCCCCCGCCGTCGAGGGTTCCGGTGACCACGGTGCCGATCCCCGCCCGGGTGAAGCTGCGGTCGACGAAGAGCCGGGGGATCCCGCGGTCGGCAGGCGCGGCGATCCCCTCCAGGGCACCGTCCACCGCCGCCGCCAGCCGGTGCAAGCCCTGGCCCGAGCGAGCACTGACGCCCACGACGCCGGCGACGGCGAGGCCCAGCTGCTCGGCCCGGCCCCGCGCCGCGCGCCCGACCGCCCCCACCCGGTCCCCCGCGACCCGGTCCCCTGCGAGGTCGACCTTGGTGACCGCGACGACCACCGTGCCGATCCCCAGCAGCCGCAGGACGGCGAGGTGTTCGAGCGTTTGCGGCATGACGCCGTCGTCGACGGCGACGCAGACGACGGCGCAGTCGATCGAGCGAACGCCCGTCGCCATCGTCCGCACGAAGCGCTCGTGGCCGGGGACGTCGACCACCGACACCTCCCGGCCGGACGGAAGCCGCCAGGGGGCGAAGCCGAGGACGATGGTCATACCCCGCTCGCGCTCGGTGGGCAGCCGGTCGCCGTCGACGCCGGTGAGCGCCCGCACGAGCTGGGTCTTGCCGTGGTCGACGTGGCCGGCGGTGCCGACCGCGAGCTCAGCCATGTCCGCTCGCCCGACGGACGGCCGCGAGCAGCGGGCCGTCCTCGTCGGGCAGGACGGTGCGCGCATCGATGGTCACGGCGTCGGCCGCAGCCCGGGCCAGGACCGCTGGCTCGCCGGCCAGGAGCCGGGTCCGCAGGCGCGCCGGCCGGGCGGTCGGGAGCCGGAGCGCGACCGATGGGAGCTGCGGGCCCGGCGTGGTCCCGCCGCCGATCGCCCCGACGGCCGGCGTCGCCTCCGCCGCGATGCCGTCGCGCGCGAGCGCCGCCACCCACCGGTCCACGCGCCGGGCGAGCGCCTCGGGCTCAAGGGCGAGCATCCGGAGGACCGGGATCTCGGCACGCCGTCCCGGCGTCACGTGGGCGAGCAACGTCGCCTGGAGGGCGGCCAGCTGGAGCTTGTCGGCACGCAGCGCCCGGGCGAGCGGGTGGCGGGCCACCCGCTCCACGACCGGCCCGCGACCGGCGAGGATGCCGGCCTGCCCGGCGCCGAGCAGCTTGTCGCCACTGCCCATCACCAGGTCGGCGCCGGCCGCCACGAGCGCCGGCAGACTCTCCTCGAGGGCGGTCGGGCCGGCGGCGGGCCCGACCAGTCCGCTGCCGGCATCGACCAAGAGGAGGACGTCGGCCGCGCGGGCGGCGGCGGCGAGCTCGGCGACGCTCGGCCGCCCGACGAAGCCGATGGACCGAAAGTTCGAGGGGTGGACCCGCAGCCAGGCGGCGGTGTCGGGGCCGCTGGCGCGGCGGTAGTCGTCCACCCGGGTCCGGTTGGTCGTGCCGACATCCACCAGCTGGGCTCCGGCACAGGCGAGGATCTCGGGCACCCGGAAGCCCCCGCCGATCTCGATCGCCTCGCCCCGCGAGACGAGCACCGCCCGCCCTTGGCCCAGGGCGGCGCAGGCGAGGAGCACCGCCGCCGCCCCGTTGTTCACGACGGTCGCGGCCTGCGCCCCGGTCACCTGGCAGAGGAGCGCCTCGAGCAGCGAGCGGCGGTCTCCCCGGCGGCCGGTCCCCAGGTCGAGCTCCAAGGTCGAGTAGCCGGCCGCCACCTCGGCGACCGCCGCGGCGGCCGCGGCCGAGAGCGGAGCCCGGCCGAGGTTCGTGTGGAGGAGGATCCCCGTGCCGTTCACGACCCGGCGAAGCGGCGGGGTCAGGCCCGTCCCCACTCCGGCGGCCAGCGCCCGCAGGAGCTGCCCCGGGCCGCGGGGCGGACGCCCGGCGCGAAGGCGGAGCCGCTCGTCGGCCAGCACCTGCCGCGCCGCCGCCCGAACCCGGGGATGGCCGAAGCCCTCCACCAGGCGCCGGGCCTCCGGCAGGGCGAGGAGGGCACCGACTGCGGGGACCGCGCGAAGCGCCGCAGCCGGCGCCGCAGGAGCAGCGATCGCCTCCCCCGCCACGGGGTCGAGCCTATCGCGTCGGGCCCGCTTGGGCGCGGCTAGCACCCCGGGTCAGGCGGCCGGGGTGTACCAGCCGACCGCCACGACCGTGGCGGTCACGTGACCGGTCGCGTTGTACAGGGTGACCGTGCCGGTGGGGCTGAGGGCCGCCAGGACCAGGTTGGCCACCGTCGCCCCCGGGGGCCAGTTGAGGTCCGAGGCGTGGGGCACCGCCCCGCCGGGGAAGACGGTGAGATAGCCGGGCGCCGCGTCACCGGACGCGGTCACGACCAGGGCAACGGCGGACGGTGGGGTGGCGCCGGTCATCGGCGGGACCGGACCAACACCCGCGACCTGGACCGTGAGCCGCCCGCCCGGCCCGAGCGCGGCCCCAAGCTGCCCGGCGGCGGCGCCGGGGGCGGCGAGGGGGAGCCCCGCCGTGGCGACGTAGGCGGACCCCGGCCCTTGACCCGTGGGGCCGCCGAACCATCCGCTCACGTCGACGACGAGGTTGGTCGTGCCCCCGCCGTTGGCGATCGTCACCGCGCCGGTCGGGCCGAGGGCGACGATGGCCCGGTTGGCCACGACCCGCCCGGCCGGGAAGTTGACGGCGGAGGCCAGCGGCCGGGGCGACCCGGACGGGTAGACCGTGACGTACCCGGGGGCGGAGGAGCCAGCGACGGTGATGTCGAGCGCGACCGCTTCGGCCCCGGTCGCGGGGACCCCCCCGGCCCCCGCGACCTGGACGGTGAGGGTCCCACCGGGCCCGGGGGCGTGGCCGGCGTCCGGCCCGGCGCTCCCGGGCCGCGTGTCCGCGATTCGCGCCGGGGCGAGCGGGTGGAAGAGGCCGGCGGAACCCGAGGGGCTCCCGCCGTACCACCCCTCGAGGTCGGCGATGAGGTTCACCCGGCCGGATGCGTTGTAGAGGCGGACGGCACCGGTGGGCCCGAGCTGCGCGGTGACCAGGCCGGCCACCGTGCGACCCGCCGCCGCGCTGAGGTCGCTACCCACGGGTCGTGGCCCCCCCGCGGGGAAGACCGTGACCGCGGTATCGGCGGTGGGGGCGACCGCGGTCACGTTGAGCACGACCGCAGCGGCCCCCGAGCCGGGAATCCCGTCCACCCCGCCGAGGGGGAGGGTGAGCGCCTGGCCCGCGCCGAGCGACCGCCCGGCGCCGACGCGCCCGCTTCCGGGGCGGGTGTCCAGCACCCGCAGGGGCGCGAGCGGGTGGTACACGGCCGGCGCGCTGGGCGGCAGGGCAACCGCCAGGCTCACCGGGACGACGAGCGGACTCCCGGTGCCCTCACGGATGTCCACCGATCCCTGATAGGTCCCGGGGCCGAGCCCGGTGGCGGTGGCGGTCACGGTGAGGGCGGCCGGGATCGCGCCGGTCGCCGGGGCGACGGACAGCCAGGCCGCGCCGGGGGCCACCTGCGCCGTGTACGGGCTGCCGGCGCCGGAGCCGCTGATCGCAATCGTGCCCGTGGCCACCGGCGCCGCGGCGGAGGCGATGAGGGTGAGGGCGGTCGGGGTGGCGCGGATTCGGGCGCAGAGGTCGGCGGCGAGGGCCGTGGCGCGGGGCGACCCGAGCCCGGTCGCCATGTCATAGCCGGGGGTGGCCGGATAGGCTCCCCCGTTCGTCCCGGTGAAGTCGTTGTTGCCCGTCGTCACGTCGTTGAAGGGAGGGTTCGGGCCCGCGGCGAGCGGATAGAGGCTGGGGTTGAGGAATCCCACCGCGGGCTGCCCGCTGGCCGCGCACACCTGGTCGGAGAGGGTCGCCACCGCCGCCCAGACCGGGGCCGCCAGGCTGGTTCCGAAGAAGGCGAGCCAGCCCGCGGCGCTCGAGCAGTCCCCGGCGCGGCAGTAGGCGATGTAGGGATGGGAGCCGGCGGCGGAGGCGGACACGTCGGGCACCTCGCGGCAGTCCCCGGTCGCCGCATGGCAGGGCAGCCCGCTGCTGTATGCGGAGAGGACTCCGGGCCCGGTCTGCCAGCTCGGCATCGGCCAGACCGAGGAGATCCCCCCACCACCTGCGCCGAGGTTGTCGTTCCAGGCGCTCTCGGTCGGGGGCGAGCCGACCCGGTCGAGAGTCGTCCCCCCAACGCCGGTGACATTGGGCTGGCTGGACGGGTCGTCGACGGCGAGCGTCTTCACCTTGTCCGAGGCGAGGCAGTCCTCCGACCCGTCATCGCCCGACGCGGCCACGATCGTCTGGCCCTGGACGGCAGCCTCCTGGAAGAGGGTGTTCTCGGCCGAGAGGAAGCTGCCGCCCCGCACATCCGCCTCGCAGCTGCCCCAGCTCGTGCTGAGCACGTGGACGGTGTCGGCGCTGATCGCGGCACTGTAGGTCGCGTAGATCACCGAGTTCGCACCGTTCGGTCCCTCGTAGACCGAGATGTGGGCGCCCGGCGCCAGACCGGCGAGGTCCTCGACGTCGATCGTGGCCTCCGAGGTGCCCGGTCCGATCCGGGCGCCGCCGTCGACCGGCACCTCGCTGATCGGGGTGTGAAGGCCAAAGCACGCGAGGTACGCCTGAACATCGCTTGGGACGTAGCCGGCGAACTCCACCAGACCGACCTGCTGCCCCTGCCCCAGGTCGCCGGCGGCGTAGAGCTGCGGAAAGCCGTACGCCTGGGCGATCTCGTCGGCGGTGTAGCCGCTGAACGTCCGCGCGGTCGCAGCCGCGGCCGCGCAGGGGACGGGCCCGGCCGCCGGCCGCACCCCAGGGCGGGTCGCCGGCGCCGCCGGGGGCGCGGCCGGACGGCTCATGATCCCGAGCCCGACGGGGTGGGCGGCCGGCAGGGTGTCGAGACCGATCACGGCCTGCACCGTGCGCGCCGCTCCGTCGGGCAGGGTCGGCCGGCCGACATCGGCGAACCCGACGGCGCCGCCGGGCAGCCGGAACCGGGTGAGCCGCACGTGGAGGGCGGACTCCACCACCCCGGCTGGGGCTCGGATCGGGATCGAGAGCCCGTTAGGGGCGACGCGCCCAGGGTCGAGCCCGAGGTCGCGAAGCGCGGCGGTGACCCGGGCGACCCCGGCGGCGCCGGCGCCGAAGCGATCGGCGAAGCCGGCGGGGGTGAGGTAGTGACGGTAGAGGGGGGAGCCGGGCGAGGAGACCGCCCGCACGAGTCGGGTGAGGGCCGCGCGGTGCCGGGGCCGCAGCGCGACCGTGAGGAGCAGGGGCGCGGCCGGGTCCACCGGGCCGAGCGCGCGCGCCTGAACGGGGATCGGCTGGGGGGCTCCGACCACCCTCGGCCCGGTCGCGGCGGTCGCCGGGAACGCCCCGGCGCCGGCCCAGGTCGCGCTGAGAACGATGGTCGCCGCCCAGATCGACCGGGAGCGTGACGCTCGCATCCACCCTCCTGGCGATCCCCGGCGAGCCCCGCCTGGGCCGGTGCCGGACGGTGGCAGGAGAATACCAATCCCCGGCCCGAACGGCACGTCCAGAAGTGGCGGAGCCCGGCCCGGCGTCAGGCCGGGTCGAGCTCCGCCAGCCCCTCGCCCGCGGTGGAGGCCCGGGCGTGGAAACGGCGCGGGATGCGGCCGGCGCGCCGCGCCAGCCGCCCACCGCGGACGGCCTCCGCCAGCGCCAGCGCCATCCACGCCGGATGGGCCGCCCGCGTGATCGCCGAGGCCACCAGCACCGCATCGCAGCCGAGCTCCATCGCCCGGGCGGCATCGGAGGCGGTCCCGATCCCGGCGTCGAGGATGACCGGCACTCGCACGCCCTCGACGATGAGGGCGATGTTGTGGGGGTTGCGGATCCCCAGCCCGCTGCCGATCGGGGCTCCCAGAGGCATGACCGCAGCGCACCCCGCCTGCTCGAGCCGCCGGGCAAGGACCGGATCGTCGCTGGTGTAGGGGAGAACGACGAACCCGTCGGCGACCAGCTGCTCCGCCGAGGCCAGGAGCTCGACGGGGTCGGGCAGCAGCGTGCGGTCGTCACCGACCACCTCCAGCTTGACCCAGGCGGTGCCGAGCGCCTCCCGCGCCAGCCGGGCCGTGAGCACCGCCTCCCGAGCGGTCTGGCAGCCCGCCGTGTTGGGCAGGACCCTGACGCCGCGGTGGCGGAGGACGTCGAGGACGGAGCCTCGGGCCGTGGGGTCGATCCGGCGCATCGCCACGGTCGCGATCTCGGCGCCAGAGGCCACCACGGCCTCGTCGAGGACCGTCAGGCTCGGCAACCCACCCGTACCGAGGAGGAGACGGGTCTGGAAAACTCCGTCCGCGATCCGCAGCGGGTCCGCGTCCGCGTCCGCGGACGGCCCGGGGGCGGGCAGGGTCGGGGATCGGCGATCGGTTTCGGTCATCCGCCCTGCACCGCGCCGAGGAGCTCGATCCGGTCGCCATCGTCGAGGCTCCAGCCGGCCCACGCGCTACGGGGCACCACCTCCCCGCCGATGGCGACCGCGATCCCGCCGGGGGACCGATGGAGCCCGTCGACGAGCGTGGCCACCGTGGTCCCGGCGGGCAGGCTGGTCGGTCGGCCGTTGACCACCACCCCGATGGGGGCCGGCATCTCCGTCACGCCGGTGCCCCGGCGAACCGGGCCGGTCGGAACGGCGCGATCAGCGTCGAGACCACCCCGGTCGTGAGCACGTCGGCGAGCGCGTCGGCCGTCACCGGGGCCAGGAGGATCCCGTTGCGGTGGTGCCCGGTGGCCACCAGCAGCCCCGGCATGGCGGTCGGCCCGATCATCGGCGCGTTGTCCGGGGAGCCGGGCCGCAGGCCGGCTCGTGCCTCCACCAGCTCGAGCTCGCGCGCCCCCGGAAGGACAACGGCGAGATCCTGGAGCAGGTCGAGGACGGCCCCCGCCTCGACGGTGGTGTCATAGCCCCGCTCCTCGCTCGTCGCCCCCACCACCAGGCGCCCGTCCCCACGCGGGACCGCATAGACGAACCGGCCGGCCACCACCGCGCAGACCGTTCGCGAGAGCAGGGGCGCGCCCGCTGAGCCCCGCAGGCGCAGGATCTGCCCCTTCACGGGCCGGACCAGGGCCGAGGCGCGCGGGGGCACGCCCGCGATCCGCCCGGTCCAGCAGCCGGCGGCGAGGACCACCTGCCCACCGGTGATCGCGATCCCGCCCCGGGTCACGACCCCGACCGCGCGGCCGCTCTCGACCCGCACCCCCTCGACCGCGTCGGCCACGGTGGCCACCCCGGCGCTGGCGGCGGCCCGCCGGAGCGCTTCGAGTAGCCGCCGGGTCTCGACCTGGTGGTCGTCCGGGGCCAGGATGCCCCCGGGCACCCCCGGGGCCAGCATCGGCTCAAGCTCACGGCACGCCCGGCCGCCAAGCCACTCGACCGCCAGGCCGAGCCCGACCTGGTGGCGGTGGCGCTCGACCAGGTGGGCCCGATCGCGGCCGTCGGCGGCGACAGTCAGGGTGCCGCAGCGCCGATAGCCCACGGTCGTGCCCGCCGCCGCCTCGAGCTCGGCGACGAAGGATGGGTAGCGGCGCGCCGCCTCCAGGCTGAGCCGGAGCAGCGGCTCCTCCCCGTAGGTCACCTCGGAGATCGGAGCCAGCATCCCGGCGGCAGCCCAGGAGGCGCCCTCGTCCGAGCCCGGGTCCACGACCGTCACGCGAAGTCCGCGCTCGGCGGCCCGCCACGCGGTGGCGAGGCCGATCACCCCCCCGCCTACCATCACGACATCGGAGCTGGATGGCATCGTTCCGCCACCACGCTAGCAGAGGCCGGGGCGGGGCCTGGGTACGATGGGCCGGTGAGCGGCGATCCCCGCCCGGCCGAGTGGCGCCGCGCGCGCCTCGCCTCGGTCCGGCTGTATCTCGTCACCGACGACACCACCCCCCTCGAGGCTCTGCCGCGGCTGGTGGAGCTGGTGACGGCGGTCGGGGTGGACGCGGTGCAGCTTCGGCGCAAGGGGGCGACCTGGGCCGACCTCGTCGACGTCGCGGTCGCCTGTCGGGACGCCGCCCACCGGTCCGGGGCGCTGTTCATCGTGAACGACCACGCCCGGCTGGCGGTGGCGGCGGACGCCGATGGCCTTCACATCGGTCAGGAGGATGAGCCCATCGCGAGCGTCCACGCCCTGGTCGGGGCCGACCGACTAGTCGGGGTGTCCACCCACGAGGTCGGCGAGGCAGTGGCGGCCGCGCTGGCTGGGGCCGACTACCTGGGCGTGGGGCCGATCCACGCCACACCGACCAAGCCGGGAGCGCCAGCCCGAGGGGTGGGACTGGTCGCCAAGGTGCGCGCCCGGGTCGCGATCCCCCTGGTCGCCATCGGTGGGATCGACCGGACCAACGCCGCGGCCCCGCTGGTGGCGGGCGCGGACGCTGTGGCGGTGGTGCGGGCGATCAGCGCCGCCCCGGACCCCGTCGCCGCGACCCGAGCCCTGCGCGCGGCCGTCGACGCGGCACGGGCGGGCTGGGGCCGGCCCGCGCCGGCCACCGCGCCCGCCTGACCCACGCCCCCGGGCCACTTTCCATTCCACGGATTCGTCTGTAGACTGCGGGGCGCCCGAGCCCGCGGGCCGGGGTGGAGCCGAACCGTGGGGAGACGACGACATGGCCGAAACCATCCTGCTGATCGGAACCCGCAAGGGGCTGGTCGTCGCTCGCAGTCGCGATGATCGGCGCAGCTGGTCGCTCGACGACCTCGCCTTCGCGAACCTTGAGGTCTACTCGGTCGGCGTCGACGCCCGACGGGATCCCGTCCGGCTCTTCGCGGGCGCTGGGTCGGGGCACTGGGGCCCCAAGCTCTCCTACTCCGACGACCTGGGACGGAGCTGGGTCGAGCCAACGGCGGCACCGATCGCGTTCCCGTCCGGGTCTGACACCGCGCTGGTCCGGGTCTGGCAGATCCAGCCCGCACCGGCCGCGCAGCCGGACGTCGTCTACGCCGGCGTCGAGCCCCACGCCCTCTTCCGTTCGGACGACGGCGGTGTCTCGTTCTCTTTGGTCCAGGGCCTGTGGACCCACCCGCACCGCAAGGAGTGGGTGCCCGGCAACGGGGGCGCCTGCCTCCACACCGTCGTTCCGCATCCAACTGATCCCGGGCGGATGTGGGTTGCTCTGTCGGCGGGGGGTGTGTACCGCACCGACGACGGGGGCGCGACGTGGACCGCGAGCAATCGCGGAATTCAGTCCTACTGGCTCCCCGAGGACCAGCGTTTCCCCGAGTTCGGGCAGTGCGTCCACCGGCTGAGCCTGAACCCCGACCGACCCGAGCGGCTCTTCGCCCAGAATCACTTTGGCGTGTATCGGAGCGTGAACTCCGGCGACAGCTGGGAGGCGATCGAGTCGGGGCTGCCGCACAACTTCGGCTTCCCGATCCTGGTCCACCCGCGGCAGCCGGACACGGTCTTCGCCTTCCCGCTGAAATCGGACGGCGAGCGCATGCCGTCGGATGGACGCTGTCGCGTGTATCGCACCCGCGACGCCGGCGCGAGCTGGCACCCGCTGGCCGGGGGCCTGCCCGACGACCCCTACTACGGTGCGGTGCTGCGCGACGCCATGTGCGCGGACAGCAGCGAGTCGACGGGTCTGTACTTCGGGACCCGACTCGGCGAGGTGTACGCGACGCGCGACGACGGCGAGTCGTGGAGCCTGGTCGCGCGCCACCTCCCCGACGTCATGTCGATTCGGGCCGCCGTCGTCCCTTGACCTGCCGGGTGGTTCTGCCCGAAGCGCTGCGGGAGGTCGCGGGCGGGCAGCGGGCGATTGAGGCCAGCGGCACAACCGTCCGCGAGGTCCTCGACGACGTCGCCGCACGCCTACCGGTGTTGGAGCGGCGCCTGCGCGACGAGAGCGGACGGATCCGCCCGCATGTGCTCCTCTTCGTCGACGGCGTCAGCGTGCGGGCTCCCGCCGACCTGGAGATGCCGGTCCCCGACGAGGCCGAGGTCTTCATCGCCCCAGCAGTGTCCGGGGGCTGAAGGCGGCGCCCCGCTGGGCCCCGAGCCGCCGGGCCGCTCGGCGGCCCGGGGCCCCAGCCGCTGCCGGCAGCCAGGGCCCGACTGGCCCCGCCCCCCACCCACCCAGCCGCGCACAGGGGCGGCAGCGGCCAAGCCGGGCCTGGCTGGGGCCGCTGGCGACGGGTGGCGGGAGGCGAGGGGAACGATCCCTCCGGGGACACGAGGACCGCGCCCCCCATCGATTTTGAAGATCGAGGGGCCCACCTGGACCCATGCACTCCCAGCACCATCCTAGCCGCTCAGCCAGCGCTGCGGCCGCCCGGACGGGCCGACGCGCCCCGGGCGACCGGCCCGCAGCCCGGGGGACAATCGGGGTCCCGCGGCCCCCGCCGCGGCCCCCGCCCCGGCCCCCGGATCCGGGGCCGGCCCCAGCCCCCCGACCGGCCCCCTCGATTCTTGGCCGACGGGAACCTATAATGCGGGCTCGATGGACGACCCCACGCTCGTCGATCTGCTCGGACAGATCGGCAGTCTTTTTACGTCCAGCCTCGAGCTGCGGGAGAACATCGACTTCACTCTGCGCGCCCTCAAGCACCAGGTGGGCTGCGATGCGGCAACCTTGTTCCTGCTCGACGAGGGACAGTCCCAGCTGCGCGCGATGGCCACCTTCCCCTTCACCAAGGCGGTGAGCGAGGTGGCCACCTTCGCGATGGGTGAGGGGATCGTCGGGTGGGCGGTGGCTGAGAACCGGTCCGCCAGCGTGCGCGACGCCACCCGCGACCCCCGCTTCAAGGATCTCCATCGGGGAGATCCGCCGCGCAGCGCGCTGGTCATGCCCCTGGCCTCGCCGCGACGCGTGGTCGGTGCGCTGATGCTGGCCCGCAAGCAGGTGCGTCCCTTCACCGACCTGGAACAGGCGATCGTCCGGGTGATCGCGAACCAGGCGTCGATCAGCATCGACAACGCCACCCTTCACGCGGCCGTGCAGCATCAGCTCGACGAGATCGCGTTGCGCAAGCACGAGCTGGAGATCGCCAACGCCCAGGTGCGCGAGAACAGTCGGCTCAAGAGCGAGTTCCTCGCCAACATGAGCCACGAGCTGCGGACGCCACTCAATTCGATCCTGGGATTCAGTGAGATCCTCAAGGACAATCTCGCTGGTGCGCTCAGCGTCGAGCAGCAGCACGAGTGCCTCGAGACCATCTACAGGAGCGGTCGCCACCTTCTTGCCCTGGTCAACGACGTGCTCGACCTGAGCAAGGTCGAGGCGGGGCGGATGGATCTCCAGTACGAGGAGTTTTCCATCAGTCAGGCCATCGACGAGGTCCTCACCGTGGTGCGGCCCCTCGCCGAGCGCTCCCCCATCACCATCACCACCGAGCTGAGCGGACCGCTGCCGCTGCTGCGGGCCGACAAGTCGAAGTTCAAGCAGATTCTCTACAACCTCCTCAGCAACGCGATCAAGTTCACCCCCGAGGGTGGCCAGGTGACGATTCAGGCTCGCCTCAAGCGTCAGCTGGTCGACCTGTCCGTGGCCGATACTGGGATCGGCATCGATCGCGAGCACCACGATCGGATCTTCTCGGAGTTCTACCAGGTGCCCGGCACTGGCGATCGGGAGGTGCAGGGCACGGGGCTGGGGCTGGCCTTGGTCCAGCGGCTGGTGCAGCTGCACGGCGGCACGGTTCGGGTCGCCAGCCAGCTCGGTGCCGGGAGCACCTTCTCATTCACCCTTCCCCTCCGAGGGTTGCGGGCCGAGGGCCGGCCCCGCAACCGCATCCTCCTGATCGAGGACAATCCCAGCAACCGCGAGCTGTCCTCGATGGTCCTTCGCGGCCACGGCTACCAGGTGGAGACCGCGACCAACGGACAGGAGGGATTGCAGAAGGCGAAGTCCCGAGCCTACGACCTGGTCCTCACCGACGTCCGACTGCCGGGCATCGACGGGCTCACCATCACCCGGCTCCTCAAGGCCGATCCCAAGACGGCCCAGATGCCGGTGGTGGCGCTCAGCGCCCGGGCGATGGTCGGCGACGAGGGCGAGGCCCTGGCCGCCGGTTGCTCGGGGTACATCACCAAACCGATCGAAGTGAAGCGGTTCGTGGAGCAAGTATCCGCATATCTCGAGGCCCAGGGCACATGAGCAGTGGCATGGATCGAACGATCCTGATCGTCGAGGACGACCAGGCGACCCGTGAGGTGGTGGCGCTGGCCTGCGCGCCCCAGAACTACCACCTAGTGGAGGCGACCACCGGACCCGAGGGTCTGGAGATGGCCCGCGAGACCTCGCCGGACCTCATCATCCTCGACGTCAACCTGCCGGGAATGAGCGGACTCGACGTCTGCCGGCGCCTGCGCGCCGACGGCAGCCGCGTGCCGATCATCATGCTCACCGCGAAGTCCGACACCATCGACGTCGTGGTCGGCCTCGAACTGGGCGCCGACGACTACATCCCAAAGCCGTTCGAGGTGCGCGAGCTCATGGCCCGGATCGGGGCCCACCTTCGCCGCAGCGAGATCACGCCCAACGAGCACACGCGCGATCGCTTCGAATTCCCCGGGCTCACGATCGACCTCCGCCGGCGCCAGGTCCATCGCGACGGCGAGGAGGTGGCCCTCACCCTCACCGAGTTCAACCTGCTGGCCCTCCTCGCCAGCCGCCCGGGGCAGGTGATGAGCCGGGGCGAGCTCCTCCGCCGAGTCTGGGGCTACGAAGTCGAGATCGAGACCCGCACGGTCGACGCCCACGTCTACCGACTGCGCCGCAAGATCGAACCGTCGAGCGACCAGCCAACCTTTATCCACTCGGTTCCCGGCATCGGCTACCGGTTCGCGGGCTGAGGGCCGGGGGGCGCCATCCCGACGGCGCCGAGTCTCAGTTCGAGGCGCAGGGCGATCGCGGATCCGCCGCCGACGCCCTCGCGGAAGCCGAGTGCCCGGTACAGGCGCCCGGCGTCGGGCATTCGGGACGGGAGGGTGTCGAGCACGATCGAGCGGTAGCCGAGCGCCCGGCCGCAGGCGATCGCGACCCGGGCGAGCCGCCCGCCGTGTCCCCGTCCCCGGGCGGCCGGGACAACGCAGAGGCGCTTGAACTCCGCGCGCTCGTCATCGAATCGGCCAAGGGCCACACACCCCACAGGGTGTGACCCCTCGTGTAGGAGCCAAAGCGCTCCCCGGGGGGCGCGTAGGGCCCCGGACGCTCGCGAAGCTCCCGCTCGGCGTCGGCGAAGCACCGGTCGGACCCCAGCCAGCGGGCGTACATGCGGAGGCGCCCGCGGATCGGCTCGAGGTCGGCGGCGCCAGCGGCGATCGGCAGCGGTGAGCGCTCGGGCGTCGTGGCGGCCAACGGGTTCCTCCGCACCGGCTGCCGGGCTGAGGGGATCATCGGAGATCGTTACCGGCGGCGCCGCGAGCTGGCCCGAGGCCCGGCCCAGCTGCCACGCGCCAATGGCCCGCCGCCACCCCCGACCGAGCCGCAATCGGGAGGGCGGGCGCGCCCCCCTCAGGCGGGTCGCGCCGGGGCCAACCGGGCCGCGTGGCGCGGGCACCGGGCCGGTCGGGCCGCCGCGCCCCCCGCTATGCTGGCCGGGCAGCGTCATGCCCAGCCCAGCCCCCACCTCCGCGGTCGTCCGCCCTCGGGGCGAGGTCGCCCACACGTGGCGCTGAATTCGGCCTGCGTGGGCCGCCGCTACACGGCCCCACCCACGGTGATCCCGCCCGATCGGGCGCTCGCGTTCGCAAGGGCCGTCGACGCGCCGACCGCCCTGCCGGCTCCCGACCTCGGACGCCTGCCGACCCTGGCGGCCGTGTACCTCCTCCAGCCGGTCGTCGCCCAGCTGTTCGCGGACCGGGAGGTCGGGCTCGATCTGCCCCGACTCGTCCATGGCGAGCAGGCCTTCACGATCGGCCGGGCGCCACGCTACGGCGAGACCCTGCACCCCGAGGGCACGATCGACTCGATCGAGACGCGCCGGAGCCTGGACGTGCTGCGCTTCGAGCTCACCGCTCGCGACGACGCCGGCGCGGTGGTGACCCGAGGCAGCAGCCTGTTCGTGATCCGTCGGGACGCCGGGGGCGCCGGCGCCTGATGAGCTTCGATGTGGACGCGGCCCATGGCCGTCCCCCAACGATCATGGAGGCCGGCACCGTCCTGCCTCCGATCGCGCACACGATCACGCAGGCCGGAATCGATGCCTACGCGGAGGCCTCCGGCGACCACAACCCGATCCACGTCGATCCCACCTTCGCGACCGCAGTCGGGCTGCCGGGGACCATCGCCCACGGGATGCTCAGCCTGGGTCTTCTGGCCAGCACCGTCGACCGATGGGTCGGCGCGTGGGGGCGCGTGTCCGCCCTCAGCTGCCGCTTCGCGGGGCTGGTGCGCCCCGGCGACCAGCTCATCTGCCGCGGCGTGGTCCGGTCCGTCTCCGCCGACGGGCGGACGATGACCCTCACCCTCGAGGGGGTGACCGGCGCCGGCGTCCGCGCCCTCACCCACGCCGAGGCGACGGTCGAGGCCACGGCTCCCCCCGGGGAGCGCCCCGCAGGGTCCCATGGCGATTGACTTCGCCCTCACCAGCGAGCAGGAGGCGGTGCGTCAGCTGGCCCATCGCTTCGCGGCGGAGGAGATGCGCCCGCAGGCGGCGGCCTACGACGAGCGCGAGGAGGTCCCCTGGGAGGTGATGCGTCGGGCCCACGCCCTGGGCATCGGCCCCGCGTCCGGCCTCCCCGAACGGTTCGGAGGCGGCGGCCTGGATCCGCTCACGATGCTGGTCCTTGGCGAGGAGCTCGCCTGGGGCGATGCCGGGATGGCGGTCAGCATCATGGCGAGCGGGCTGGCCGCCACCGCGATCCAGGCGATGGGGACCGAGGCCCAGAAGGCCCGCTACCTGGGCGCCCTCTGCGATCCCCAGACGCTCCGGCTGGCAGCCCTGGGGCTCACCGAGCCCGACTCCGGCTCGGACGCACTCGCCCTGCGGACGCGGGCCACCCCGACCGATGGCGGCTGGGTGCTCGATGGCACGAAGCAGTTCTGCACCAACGGCGGTATCGCGGACGTCCAGGTCGTGTTCGCGACCACCGACCCGGCGCGGGGCCCCGCCGGGATCCACGCCTTCGTCGTGGAGCAGGGCAACCCGGGGATGCGGCAGGGCCGCAAGGAGCGCAAGCTCGGGGTCCGCGCCTCCCATACCGCCCAGGTCATCCTGGAGCAGTGCCAGATCGCCGCCGATGCCCGCCTCGGCTTCGACCCCGAGGGCGCGGAGGAGGGGCCCGGGGCGTTGGGGGCGATGTTGACGCTCGAGGCGTCGCGGCCGCAGGTGGCGGCCGGGGCCCTGGGCATCGCCAGGGCTGCCTACGAGTTCGCCCTCGACTACGCGACCACCCGCCACCAGTTCGGCAGGCCGATCGCGCGCCACCAGGCGATCGCATTCAAGCTCGCCGACATGGCGACCGAGATTGACGCGGCTCGTCTGCTGACCTGGCGGGCGGGGTGGATGGTCCAGCGCGGGTTGCCGATGGCCCACGGCGAGGGCAGCATGGCCAAGCTCGTCGCGGGCGACGTCGCGATGCGAGTCACGCTCGAGGCGGTCCAGATCCTGGGGGGGTACGGCTACATCAAGGAGTACCCGGTGGAGCGATGGATGCGGGACGCCAAGATCTACCAGATCTGGGAGGGGACCGCGGAGATCCAGCGCCTGGTCATCAGTCGGTACCTCACCGGTGAGCGAGCGGCGACGCGCCCGCCGGTGGCCTGATCGGGGGGAGACACGATGGCGCTGTTCGATCTCAGCGGGAAGATCGCGGTCGTGACCGGGGGCTCCCGGGGCATCGGCCGGGCCGACTGCCTGGCGCTCGCCGCGGCTGGGGCCGATGTGGTGGTGACCGACATCCTCTTGGAATCGGACCCGGAGCTGGATCGGACGGCCGAGGCGAGCCAGAGCGTGCTCGCCCGGGTGATGGCGTCGCAAGCGGTCGTGTACACCGAGCGCACGAGCGAGGAGATCCGCGCGATGGGTCGACGCTCGGCAGCGCTGCGCCTCGACGTCACGGATCGGGGCCAGGTGGTGGCGGTGATGGCCCAGGTGGCCCGCGATTTCGGCGGCATCGACATCCTCATCAACAACGCCGGCACCCTCGACCACATCGCCCAGCTCCCCGAGCAGGCCCCGGAACTCTGGGAGCGCGACCTGCGGGTGAACCTCACAGGCGCCTTCAATTGCACCCAGGCGGCCTGGCCGTACATGAAGCAACGGGGCTATGGGCGCCTCCTCTATATGTCGTCGGTCGCCGGGACCCTTGGCGGGTTCGGCCAGGTCAGCTACAGCGCGACCAAGGCCGGCCTGCTCGGCCTTATGCGCTCGACCGCCCTGGAGGGGGCCCGTCACGGGATAACCAGCAACGCCATCGTCGCCGGCATCATCGGCACCGAGGCCTTCCGCACCGGCAGCCCGGCGATGATCGATCGGATGGTGCTGCGCACCGCCATGCGCGAGGCGGGGCGCCCGGAGGACGTGGCCCACGCGATGTGCTTCCTGGCGAGCCCGGAAGCGGGCTACATCACCGGAGTGGCGCTGCCGGTCGCGGGGGGGATCGATCTCTTCACCTTCTGAGGGACCCCGCCTCTCGGCCTGGTACTGGCCCGCCGCGACCGGCCCAGCCCTCTGGCTGGAGCCGCCGTCGGACGCGGTCCTCGACCGGGACCTGAACCAGGCGCGGCGGCTGGGCGTCTCCGAGCTGCGGCTGCCGCTCTACTGGGATGCCTTCGCCCAGGGTCCGCGGGCGCTGCGCGCAGCCCGTATCCGCGATGCCGAGCGGATCCTTCGGGCGGCGACCCGGGCCGGCCTCGGGATCGTGCCCGTCGCGCTGCCGCTCGCCCTCGGGCGCGACGCCGTCCTTCCCTCGTTCGCCGTCGACCGCGCCGGCCGCGGCGCCCGCTGCCTGGTCGACCAGCGGGTCGAGCCCGGCGCCCCCAGGGACTGGTTTGCCGACGCGGGCATCCAGGAGGCCATGGTCCGACACCTCGAGCGGCTCGGCCAGGCGCTCGGGAACCACCCGGCTCTGGTGGCCTGGGAGGTCGTGGGGGGGCTGACGGACCCGGTCCGCCCCGGCGATCCGGATGCGGCGCGGGCGCTGGCTGGTGCCCTGGCGAGCGCCCTCCGCCACACCGGCGACCCCGTGCGGTGGACCGTGAGCAGTCGCGAGTGCCTGGGGGAGCGCGGGCTGCACCCGGCGGACGTCGTGCCCATCGCCGACGAGATCCGGGTCGACGCCGGCGACGCCGGCACCCTGCTCCGGTCCGTGCTCCGACGCACGCCGGGCGGTGTGGGCGCGATTGCCGAACCGGGCCTCTTCGCCTTCGTCTCGCTGGTTGCTTCTCAGCTGGCCGACCGGCCCGTCGCGCCCGTCGGGGTGACGCTTGCCGCCATGCCGCCGGCCGTGGCTGCGCCCAGCCCCTCAACGGATGGCGGCGAAGACGATCGGGTCGAGGCCAACGACGGGGCCGCGGCGGCGGGGTGGGCCAAGGCGGCCTGGGGGGCGCTATCGGTGTTGGCACCGCCCGCCAACTCGCCCGGGGCCGGGCCGCTTCTGGACGCGAGCGCACGCTGCGCCTCCCTCCCGTATTTCCGGGCCAACCCGCGGCGACGTCGGCTCGGCCTGCTCGGCGACGACGGCGAGGTGAAGGAATGGGCGCGGGTGGCCGTGACGGCACTCGCCATCGACTCCGAGCTGTCGCGTCCGTCAGGGCTGAGGGCTGCGGACGGCGGGCGAGACGGCGGTGCCCCCTTCCCGCCGCTTCCGGGGCTTGAGGGGCTGGGCACAGCAACCGCCTTCTATGCGGCGGACGGCGCTGCCCTCGATCTTGCCCGCCCCTGGCTGGAGGCCTTCCGGGACTGGTGGGACGCGGTCAGCCGCAGCGCCGCGGAATGAGCGCCGCGCGCAGGTGGATGGGGTGTTTTCACGTCGCCAGGTGCCTGCTATAGTGGCCGCGGCCAGACAAGTCCCGGGCGGCAGCGCAAGCACAACCGAGCAGTCCTGGCGCAGCGGGTAGCGGAGGTTGCGCGGTTTGAGCTTCGAGGACAAGACCCTCACGTGCCGGGAGTGCGGCGCCGAGTTCATCTTCACGGCCGGGGAGCAGCAGTTCTATCAGTCCAAGGGGCTGACCAACACGCCAAGCCGGTGTCAGCCGTGCCGGCAGCTGGCCAAGAGCGCCCGCGGGGCGTCGAACGGGGGCGGATACGGCGGCTTCAGCGCCGGCTCACGCCCACCTCGGCAGCTGCACCAGACGGTCTGCGCCGACTGCGGAGCCACGACTGAGGTCCCGTTCATCCCCAAGTACGATCGTCCGGTCTACTGCAGCACCTGCTTCGAGAAGCACCGCGTCGCGCGGTGAGCAGGATGCGCCGCCACGGGCCGGCCGGCCGCCTCTGGGACGACGTGCTGGGCGTCGTGTTGGGGCCCGCGACCACACCCTGAGCGCTCACAGCCGGCCCGGGCCGGCCGCGGGCCGGGGCCGGCCGCGGCGGCGCCGGTTCTCCGACCCCACCACCGCCCGGCGGGGCGGCCGGCGCGGCCAACACGGGCCGGCCGCTTGCCCGGATCGGAGGTTGGTGCGGAATGCCCTCGCTGGCCTGGGCCGTGACGAAAGCGGTTAGCCCTCTGGGACCGCGGCCGCGTCCACTCAGGCCTCCGAGCGAACCGGCCCCTGTCGACGCAGCGAAGCGCTCACCAACGGGTCGGACCGCGGGAGACCCCGTCGGACCGATCGGGTTCGCCTGATCCGACCCCGGGAGGGCCCGTCCGGGGGTGGGGTCTCGGTATGGGTGCGCGGGGGCGGGCGCAGGGAGTAGGGCGCGGTCCCCGCTGCGCTGGCGATCGGAAAGCTCGCAGCGGCACCTCGTGGAGCGCACGCGCGAACCGGCCGTCCCGCGGCGGCGGCGGCGGCGGCGGCGGCGGGCGCACCGAACCCCTCACGGTCCTCGACGGACGGGGGCGGCCTCCTGGGGACTCCCCTCGCACTGGTGCTCCCGGAGCCTGGGATTGGGGGGACCGGCCCGGCGCACGCGCCGCGCTTCGCACCGCCGTCTCCAACGCCAGGGGTGCCGCACGCCGGGTTCGGTGCGCGTTGCCATGGCCCCGGCGAATGATCCCGAGTGCCGTCCCGGGATGTCGGCCACGTGCGCGCCCACGCTGGGTTCGACGACCGCGGTCGACAATCGACGGTGCGCGCGCGACCGGTCGGCTGAATCGCATTGGAGGCACGGGCGGGCGGCACAGGCCGGTCGGCCGAGACCCTCGCCGCTGGGGCTGGACCGCCCGATCCGGCCGAGGTCGGACGCCGCCGTGTTCGGAACCCAGCGCCCTCTGTCCAAGCCGCGCCCAGCTGCGGGGTTCTCGACCCTCGCGCGGCCGTACCTTCGCGTCGACGCCCTGGCAGTGCGGGCCGACCCTGCAAGGGGTGCGGGCCTTCGCGGCGTGGGCCCGGCGGTCCAGTCCTGGGGGGTGGGACGCGGGCGAGGTCAGGCGAACCGGGGGCCGCGGACACACCGCCTGCGGACCTGCTCCCAATCCGACCGCCTCGACCCCGAGCCTGGCCGTCTCGACCCCGCCCGTCTCGGGTTGGGAGCGGGGTGGCTGGGTGCGCCAGAGGATGGCGGCTCCACCAGCCGCACGTGGGCAGGCAGCCCACCGCGCGCCGATCGGGCTGACCCGGTCGCCCAACGGCCGCCGGGGAGACCCGAATGGCGAGTTCGGGAGCGACGGCCCGCAGTCGCCCTGGCTAGCCTTCTTACCGCTGTTGCGGCCCGCGGAGGTGGATCGATGACGCGTGGACATATCAAGACGGTGGTGAGCGACCGGGGCTACGGGTTTGTTCGGGGCGAGGACGGCAACGACGTCTTCTTCCATCGCTCGACGCTGCGCAGCGGCGTGGAGTTCGACACGCTGCGCGAGGGGCAGGCGGTCGAGTTCGACGTCCAGGAGAGCCCGAAGGGCCCCCGAGCCATCAACCTGCGGGTGACGGCGGAGGTCTGAGCCCTTCGGCCAGTCGGCGCAGCTCGGCGGCCGCGAGCTGGGCGCGCGCAGGATCGCGGGCGGTCGCGCGGATCACCAGCTCGCCAGCGGCCGGGAGGGGGTACGAACCGAAGCGGACGTCCGGGAACGTGGCCGCCAGCGTGCGCAGGATCGAGTAGAAGCTCGACTCCCCGATCCCCCGGTACGCCACCTCCTCGACCGCGACGGCCGGCTCCCCCGCCAGGTGGACGGGAAGCACCTCCTCGAGCACCACCGTTCGGAGCTCGATGGGCACGCCGGGGAGGACCAGGAGTCGTCGGCCGGCGGCGCCCGGGAGGCCCAGCACCACGGGGGGCGCCATTCCGACGCGGTTGCGGAGAACCTCGGCTCCCTCGGGGACGAGCGCCATCTTCCGGTTCCCGGGGTTGATCGCCGGAGACGGCACCCACCCCGCCCGGTGCATCCGGGCCACCACGTCCCCGATGTGGGCGAGGGCGACCGGGTGCTCCCGCAAGCGCACCCGGAACGCGGCGGCCACCGCCGCGAGCGTCACGTCGTCGGGGGTCGGGCCCAGGCCCCCACAGCAGAAGACCCTGGCTGCGGGACCCGCTGCCGCCGCCGCCAGCTCGGCGGCGATCGCGGGCTCGTCATCGGGAACGACCACGATCCGGCGGCAGGGAAACGGCGTTCGCCGAAGCCGATCGGCGAGCCAGGCCGAGTTCGTGTCGGCGGTGTGTCCCGCCAGTAGCTCGTCCCCGACGGCAATCACCCAGCTCTCCTGGGCCGGACCCGTCGCCCCCGGCCGGCCTGGCCCCCGTAGGGTCGGGACCTGGGAGCGATCGGCGGGAACGGGGCGCTCGGGGCCGTCGACCATCGCCGATCCATGGTGCCAGGTGGGCCCGCCCGTGGCGCGAACAGCCGATGCCGGCGGCTGTCCACCAGATGGGACCACGCCACCCCTCGGCTCGGGCACGGTTGCCCGCTATAATTCCGCCGACCTCTTGGCGCCCGCGCGCGCGCCATGATCACCTGCCCTGTCCGCCGCGCCCGCTTGGCGCCGCGGGGCGGCCCTGGAGACGCTCGATGACCCGAACCGTACTGATCCCGGTGCTCGGCGCCGGTCTCCTGGCCCTCCTCTACGGCGGGGTGCTGATCATTTGGGTGCTCCGCCGCCCCGCCGGCAACGAGCGGATGCGGGAGATCAGCCGCGCCATCCAGGAGGGGGCGTCCGCCTACCTCAACCGCCAGTACACGATCATCGCCATCATCGGCTTGGTCCTGGCCGCCCTCCTCGCCCTTGGCGGGCTCATCAGCCCCGACCTGGGGTGGCAGACCGCCCTGCTCTTCCTGTTCGGAGCGGGGCTGTCGGCCGGTGCCGGCTACGTGGGGATGAACGTCTCCGTGCGCAGCAATCTGCGGACCGCCGAGGCGGCGCGGAGCGGGGTGGGGCCCGCCTTGCGAGTGGCCTTCAACGGAGGCGCGGTGACCGGCCTCTTCGTGGTCGGGTTCGGACTCCTCGGGGTCACGATCGCCTTCTGGATCATGAACCGGCCGGAGGCCATCGTCGGCCTGGCGTTCGGCGCGTCCCTGATCTCCGTGTTCGCCCGTCTCGGAGGCGGAATCTACACGAAGGCGGCCGATGTCGGGGCCGACCTCGTTGGCAAGATCGAGGCCGGCATCCCCGAGGACGACCCCCGCAATCCGGCCGTGATCGCGGACAACGTCGGGGACAACGTCGGCGACTGCGCCGGGATGGCCGCGGACCTGTTTGAGACCTACGCGGTGACCGCCGTCGCGGCGATGCTGCTCGGGGGACTCGAGTTCCACAACTTCACCCTCATCGTCTATCCGCTCCTCATCGGGGCGATCAGCATCGTGGCGTCGATCCTCGGAACCCTGTTCGTACGGATGGGGCGGGGGCGATGGATCATGGGCGCCCTCTACCGGGGCCTCGCGGCCTCGGGGGTGATCGCCGTCGTCGGCTTCCTCCTGCTCACCCTGGCCCTCCAGGGCAACGGAAGCCTGACCCAGCGGGTCATCGGGCATCCCCCGATCAACCTCTTCTGGGCGGGACTGGTGGGGGTGGTGATCACCATCCTGATTGTGGCCATCACCGAGTTCTTCACCGGGACCCAGTTCGCGCCGGTTCGGTCGATCGCGCAGGCTTCAGTGACGGGCCACGCCACGAACATCATCGCGGGCTTGGCGGTCGGGCTGGAGGCGGCGTCGGTTCCGGTGCTGGTCATCGGCATCGGCATCCTCCTGGCCTTCTCGCTCGCGGGGCTGTACGGGGTGGCGGTGGCGGCCATGGCCCTGCTGAGCATGGTCGGGATCGTGGTCGCGATCGACGCCTACGGCCCCATCACGGACAACGCGGGCGGCATCGCGGAGATGGCGGATCTCCCTGAGTCAGTCCGCAAGGTGACCGACCCGCTCGACGCTGTTGGCAACACGACCAAGGCGGTGACCAAGGGCTACGCGATCGGCTCAGCGGCTCTCGCGGCGCTGGTCCTCTTCTCCGGCTACACCCAAACGCTGTCCCACCACGGGCACACCCACTTCACCTTCGCGCTGAGCAACCCCCGGGTCATCGTCGGCCTCCTCTTCGGGGGCATCCTGCCCGTCCTCTTCGGCTCGCTCTCGATGCAGGCCGTGGGCCGGGCGGCCGGAAAGGTGGTCGAGGAGGTCAGGCGCCAGTTCCGGGAGGTCCCGGGGATCATGGAGGGCACGGGCCGCCCGCTCTCCGGCCGCGCGGTCGCGATCGTGACCGCCGCCGCCCAGCGGGAGATGATCCTCCCCGGCCTGATCCCCGTCGTGGCGCCGATCCTGGTCGGCTTCGTCCTGGGTCCAGTGGCGCTGGGAGGGATGCTGATCGGCGTCATCGTGGTCGGCCTCTTCCAGGCGCTGCAGATGACCTCGGGCGGCGGCGCCTGGGACAACGCCAAGAAGTACATCGAGGAGGGGAACCTGGGTGGCAAGGGGACCCTCGCCCACGCGGCCGCGATCACGGGCGACACGGTCGGTGACCCCTACAAGGACACCGCCGGGCCCGCGATCAACCCCATGATCAAGGTGGTCAACATCATCGCCATCCTGTTGGCGCCAACGATCGCGACCGGCTACCTCCTGCACTGAACCCGGGCCCCTTCGCCGCCGCGCTCCACCGGGGGCCACGGGGTCTCGTGGGCTGCTGCTGCCCATCGACCAGGGCCCTCCCCAGGGCTCGCCAGGGGAGGATGCGCCCCCGGCGAGCCCGAGCCGCCGCCCGTGAGCTGGGGTCGGTGCGCGACCATTGTCCGGTGGACGAGGACGTGGCCGAAGAGATCCGGGAGATGCGGGTGCGCATCGGCCAGCTCAAGGGGGCCGAGGGGCCGCCGGAGGTCATCGCCGAGTACGAGACCGAGCTCCGCGTCCTGGAGGCGCTGGCCCGAGCGGCGGACGTCACCGCCGCGGCGGTGGCTCAGCGGCCCGAGCTTGCCGAAGCCCTTCTCGTCCGCGGGTTCGCCGGAACCAGCTACCAGGAGCTCTACGCCTTCGTGTATGAGCGGGCGCTCGATCTCGACCTTGAGGGCCGCGACTTCGCCAGCCTCATCGCGGCGACCGACTTCACCCGCTACCTGGAGAACGGGGAGGCGGACTGAGGCCGACCCCGGTGCCGGGCACGATCCGGCACGGGGCCGGCGTCGGAGTCAGGGAACGGGCCCCGCGTCCGTGGCTGCGCCCCTGCAGCGGGGACACGACCCGTGGGCGACGAGATCCACACGATCCACGGTGTAGCCGAGCGCCGCCGCCCCCCGGCGGACGCGCTCGACGAGCGAGGGCACGCCGACATCGGCGGTGGCCCCGCAGCCGTCACAGACCAGATGCTGGTGCGACTCGGCGCCCTCGCGCACCGGCTCGTAGGAGGTCGAGCGCCCGAGTCGGACGGTGCGGGCAAGGCCGAGCTCGACCAGGAGGTCCAGCGTGCGGTAGACGGTCGTCCGCTGGACCCCCGGGAGCCGGCGGGCGAGGACGGTGTGGAGGTCGTCGGCCGTTGCGTGACCGGGGTGATCACACAGGGCCGCGTAGACCATGCGCCGCTGCGGGGTCAGGCGGCGCCCCTGTCCGCGGAGGGTCTCCAGCCCGGCATTCATGCACCCATGGTACCTCCTGCGCGCAATTGCAACAATCAGCTCCGCTGGGTGAGGCTATGATCGGGGGGCGGGGGCACCCCAGATCGCGCCCGCAGGAGAGTCATGAGCGAACCCTCGACCCTGGCCCAACTCGAGAGCGCCCTTGCGCGGGTCGAGGACCCCGAGCTCCACCGGCCGCTGATGCAGCTCGGGATGCTCAAGAACCTTCGCGTCGAGGGGCAGACGGCTCGGATGCGGGTGGTCCTCACCACCCCGGCCTGTCCCCTCAAGGACCGGATCGAGCGCGAGATCACCGCGGCGGTGGTGGGAACGGTGCCCGGGATCGACGCCGTCCAGCTCGACTGGGACGCCGAGGTCTCGCGGACCCGGGGGGTGGCCGGCCGGGCCGAGGTGCCCGGCGTCCGCAACGTCGTCGCCGTCAGCGCCGGCAAGGGCGGGGTCGGCAAGACCACCGTCGCCGTCAACCTGGCCTTCGCCCTTCAGCGGGCGGGTGCCCGAGTCGGCCTCCTCGACGCCGACATCTACGGGCCCAACGTCCCGATCATGCTTGGTCTGACTGAGCGGCCGGACTCCGACGGGGAGCGGATCCGCCCCCTCGATCGAGGGGGACTTCAGGTGATGTCGATCGGGACCCTGGTCGACCCCGAGCGCCCGGTGATCTGGCGGGGGCCGATGCTCGCCAACGCCCTGCGCCAGTTCCTCTTCGATGTCGCCTGGGAAGGGCTCGACTACCTCGTGTGCGACCTGCCACCCGGCACCGGCGACGTCCAGCTCACGCTGGCCCAGTCGATCCCGCTGTCCGGCGGGGTGATCGTCACCACCCCACAGGACGTGTCCCTGGCCGATGTGACCAAGGGGATCGCGATGTTCCGGCAGCTCCGCGTCCCGGTGCTGGGAGTGATCGAAAACATGAGCGGGTTTCGCTGCCAGCACTGCGGCGAGTGGACGGACGTCTTCGGCCGAGACGGTGGCCGCGACCTCGCTGCTCGGCTCGACCTGCCGTTCCTCGGCGCGATCCCCCTCGACCCCCGCATCCGCCTCGGGGGTGGCGATGGCCAGCCCCTGGTGCTGGCCCGACCGGAGAGCGAGGAGGCCCAGATCTTCCTGTCAGTGGCTGCCTCCCTCGCGGCCCAGGTCAGCCAGGCCAACTTCCGGGCAACCACCGGCCCCGTGATGCCGTCCGGCCCCCGCCTGCCGGTGCGCTGACCGAGCGGCGGCGTCCGCCCCGTGCCCACGCGCCCGCCCCTCATCGCCGTCTGTGGGGCGAGCCGTCCCCGCCATTCGGACCTCACGGCGGCCCACGAGGTCGGTCGCCTGGTCGCGGCGCGGGGCTGGACCCTCATCTGCGGCGGTCTCGGCGGTGTGATGGCGGCCGCCGCTCAGGGGGCGAACGAGGCGGGTGGCCTGGTGATCGGGATCCTCCCCGGCGAGGACCCCGAGGCCGCCGACCCGGCCTGCACCATGGCGATCGCCACCGGTCTCGGGGAGGGCCGCAACCTCATCCTCGTGCGGGCAGCCGCCGGGGTGATCGCGATCGGCGGCGGGCTCGGCACCCTGAGCGAGATCGCCCTCGCCCTCCGCCTCGGCCGCCCGACAGCGGGTCTTGGCACCTGGAAGCTGACGGGGCCCGACGGCGAGGGCGACCGCCAGCTGGGGCTCCACCGCTGCCCCGATGCCCAGGCGGCGGTGGCGTGGCTTGCGGGTCGGGTGCCTCCCCTGGGATGATGCCGGGCGCCGGGCGGCCGGGCCTCTGACGTCGTCGAGGGACCCCAGTGCCGTCGCGGGCCCTGGACTGAGAGGAGGGACGCGGTTGAAGCGCTCATGGCGGAACGTCGTAGGAGCAGCCCGGGCACCGTCACTGGTGGCCACCCTCGCCGCCAGTCTCGCCCTCGCCGGATGCGGGGCGCTGGCCCCCCGTGCCGCGGCCACCCCCCGCGGGACGGTGACCTTCGCCCAGCAGCCGGGAAGCCCCCCGACCTACATCTTCCCCCTCTATGACGGGGCTGAGTCGGGCAACAACAACATCACCTACCTCCAGCCGCTCATGTGGCGCCCGCTCTACTGGTTTGGCCACCCCAACAGCACCGCCCCGACCGTCGACTACGGGCTGAGCATGGCCAACCCCCCGACGTTCAGCAATGGCGGCCGCACCGTCAGCGTGACCCTGCGGCACTTCATGTGGTCCGACGGGCACCCAGTGACCACACGAGATGTCGAGTTCTTCGTAAACCTCCTGCTCGCGGACAAGGCGGAGTCCGTGGCGTACGCGCCGGGCGACTGGATGGACCATGTCGTCAGCGTCCGCTATCCATCCCCAACCCGCTTCGTCATGACGCTGAACCGAGTTTACGGTCCAGCCTATTTCCTCGGCAACATCCTCTCGGTGATCACGCCGATCCCGCAGCACGCCTGGGACAAGACGTCGACTAGCGGCTCCATCGGCAATCGAGACCTCACCCCGTCCGGGGCGGTGGCCGTCTACAAGTACCTCGACACCCAGTCAAAGCTCCTCACCACATGGGACACCAACCCACTCTGGCAGGTGGTCGATGGTCCCTTCCGCCTCGAGGCCAAGGACGGATTCGATGCCAGCACGGGGCTGACCATCCTCGACGCCAACCGCAAGTACAGCGGACCCGATCGTCCACACATCGCTCGGCTCGAGGAACTCCCCTTCACCAGCGAGGCGGCCGAGCTCGACTCCGTCCTCGCCGGCCGGGTTGACTACGGCTACCTTCCCTTCACCGATCTCACCCTCAAGTCACGCCTCCAGCGCACCTACCGCATCGACCCGTGGCTCTCATGGGGCTTCACCTCCATCGGGATCACGTTCGCGAATCGGACGTACGGTCCCGTGCTGGCGCAACTCTACTTCCGCCAAGCCATGCAGCACCTCGTCAACGAGCCGCTCTTCATCAAGCAGATCTTCAAGGGGTACGCCGTCCCGGTCTACGGTCCCATCCCCCAGCAGCCCGCCAATCCCTATGTCGGCCGGTTCGTCAAGGCCGACCCGCTGCCGTACAACCCAGCCGCGGCTCGCCAGCTGTTGACCGCCCACGGGTGGCACGTGGTGCCAAGCGGCATCAGCAGCTGCGTCCGTCCGGGCAGCGGCCCAGGGGAGTGCGGCGCCGGAATCTCTCGTGGCCTGCACCTCCAGCTGCGCCTCCTCTACACCTCGGGAACCGTGGCCTACTCCCAGATGATGCAGGCCCTTCAGACCAGCTTCTCAGCCGCCGGAATCCAACTCAGTCTGCAGTCGGCGCCCTTCAACGAGGTGCTCACCCTCGCCTACAGCTGCCAGCCCACCACCGGGGTCGGCTGCAATATCCCGCTTGGGTTCCTGGCGTCCCCCAACTGGACCTATGTTCCGGTCTACTTCCCTGCCGACCCCGACCTGATCCAGTCCTCGACCCTCATCTACAAGGGAAACCCGCCCTTCATCGCCAATATCCTCCACCTGATTCAGGTGGCGGACCAGACGGGTTCGCCGGCCGCCGTATACGCCTACGACCATTACATGGCCACCGAGCTCCCATGGCTCTCGCTGCCCAACGCGAACTATCAGATCTCCCTCATCAGCAAGCACCTCACCGGGATCAGCGCCCAAGACGCCACTGAGCACATCTATCCTCAGTACTGGAGCCTCAGCGGCTAAGATGCCCACGAGGTGGCGGCGGCCCGGGTCGCCGCCACCTCTCCCGCTGGCGCCCATCGGTGCCGCCGATTCGCTCAAGCGACAGGAGATGGCATGCGAGTTCTGATCTCGGTCGACATGGAGGGGGTGAGCGGGGTCAGCTGCTGGAATGACGTCACTCCCGGCACCCCGGCCTACGAGCGTTTCCGCCGACGCATGACCGCCGAGGCAAGCGCGGCGGTCGCCGGCGCCTTCGCCGGCGGCGCCACGAGCGTGGTAGTCAACGACGCCCACGACGGGATGCACAACCTTCTCTACGAGGAGCTCGACGGGAGGGCCGAGCTGATATCCGGGACGATCAAACCGCTGGACATGGTCGAGGGAGGCGCCGGAGCTGACGCCGCCTGCTTCATCGGCTACCACGCCATGGCCGGCGCCGAGGCTGGGGTGCTCGCTCACACCATGACCGGATCGATCGGCGACTGGTTCCTCAACGGCGTCCCCGTTGGGGAGACGCAGATCAACGCCGCGCTGCTTGGCGAGCTAGGCGTGCCCGTCGTCTTGGTCAGCGGGGACAGCCAGCTCGCGGCCGAGGTGGAGGCCACCCTGCCACAGGCGAGTCGGGTCATCGTCAAATGGGGCATCGACCAAGAGACCGCCCGGTCTCGTCCGCGGGACGAGGTCCTCACCGCGCTCACCACGGAGGTTGAGCTGGCCGTACGCCAAGCCGGAGCCGTGGCACCCGTACGGGTCACGAAGCCGGTGAACATCGCAATCGAGTTTGTCAATCCCACCGAGGCGGCCGCGGCGTGCCTCTGCCCTCAGATCCGGCGAACCGGCGGGCGTCGCGTCGAGCTCAGCGCGCCTGAGATGCGTGAGGCCTACCAGCTAGCCTGGGTGGCGTCGATCCTCGCTCACTCAACCCGGTCCTGATCTGCCCTAACCCTCGCCGCAGCCCCTTACGTTGGTCCCGGTCGATCGCCGATCAGGTACCCGGCTTCCCCACGTCGGCCCGGCGCGGGCTGGATCCCCGCCCGCCGACGCGCGCATCGGCGCCTGCCATGTCCAGCGTGAGGTCCGTCCCTTTAGCTGCACGGAATAACCCTCAGGACCCGCACTCGGTTCGATGCCAACCGGAACTGAGCCTTCGCCGCCACCAACGGCGAAGTGGCACTCCCCCCTCCCCGGCATTCACCCGTGCCGACGATTCACAATCCCACCCTTGAGGTGTCAACCTCACGCCCAATCCCGTCGACGCCTGCAGCATGCACCTAGACGGGACCAACCGCCCCCTTCAGAGTCGCTCGTCCGGCGGCCCGCGACTTACCCCAGCCGCACGGCCAGCGCGGAGGAGCTCCTAGGCGCCGCCCGACACCGGCCGGCCCCTAGGAGCTCGTCCGCGGGGGCGGAAGCACTCCAGCTCCTCTCGCCCATCGGTACTTTGCCCCCAGCATCGCCACGGGCGTCTCGGTTGTGTACGGAAACGCCGGTATGCCGTGCTCGAAGCAAAGATCTGACGCCTTCTCGACCTCCACATCCCCGGCCAGGGACACTACCACGGGCTTGTCAATGCCGCGGCTCCGGGCCCTCTCCACGGCATCGACGAGCAACTCGGCAAACACCATCGGCGGCGTAATGATGGTGTGCCAATATCCGATCACCACCGCGTGAATGCGATCATCGGCAAGCCCGAGCTCAATCGCCCGCCGGTAGGTCTCAGGTGGCTCGCCCCCCGTGATATCGATCGGGTTCCCAGCGGCGCCGAACGGAGGGATCAACGCCCGGAAGCTCCGGTCCAGGTCCTCGGGGAGCTCCATCAGCTTGAGCCCATTGTCAACGCATGCGTCGGACAACAGCACCCCCGAGCCGCCCGCTCCCGTGATGATGATCACATTCTCACCGGCCGGAGCTGGCATCATCGGCAGGCACCTTGCGATGTCCAGCATCTCGCGCAGGCCCGATGCCCGCACAACCCCGCTAGCCCGAAGTAAGTCGTCGTATACGCGGTCGTCCCCTGCCAGGGCCCCCGTGTGGGACCCGGCCGCGCGCGCCCCGGCCGCAGTACGGCCTGCCTTCAGAACCACGATGGGCTTCGACCGCGACACGCGTGCGGCAGCGTCGAGAAATGCCCGGCCGTCCTTCAGGTCCTCCATGTGCATCGCGATGCAGCGCGTCGCCTCGTCCTCTTCGAAGAATGCCAAGAGGTCGTCCTCGTCGACGTCGGCCTTGTTGCCAAGGCCAACAATCGCCGACACCCCCATTCCCGTGGATCGCGCAAATCCAAGGATCGCCATCCCGATCCCGCCAGACTGGGACGTGAGCGCTACCGGCCCGCGCACGTCGTAGGGGGTGCAGAACGTCGCGCACAGACGCTCCGGCGTGTAGTACAGGCCGTAGATATTCGGACCCAGAAAGCGCACGCCATGCCGCTCCGCGACGGCCTGGACTTCAGCCTGAAGTCCGCCTTCTCCGACTTCGGCGAACCCAGATGGGATCAAGACTGCTGCCCCGACGCCCTTACGACCCACCTCCTCCATCACCCCGGGCACCAGTCTGGCCGGGATGGCGAACACCGCCACGTCGATCGGACCTCGGACGTCACCAACGCTTCGATACGCCGGAAGTCCAAGGACCTCTGCGGCCGACGGGTGAATCGGGTAGATGTCACCCTGATATCCACCCGCAATCAGGTTGCGAAGCACCGAGTTGCCGATCTTCCCAGGCTCCGCGGACGCTCCGATGACAGCGATCGAGCGCGGGTGGAACAGCCGGCGCATGTCACGCAGTATCGAGTCAGGATCATGCCGCCTGGGAGGAGATGCCTGGCCCGCTCCAAGCAAGATACGCACATCCGCAGCCGCCGCGCCCTCGGAGGTCGCAATCACTGGGTTGCAGTCTATGGCATCTATTGCCGGAAAGTCCGCCGCTAGCTGAGAAACGGCGGCAACGAGCGAAGCAAGCGCTTGTGTCGACACGCCCCGAGCTCCGCGCACCCCTTCCAGAACCCGATGCGCGCGGATCGACTTCATCATCTCGCACGCGGTTTCGGTGTCCACCGGAGCCAACCGGAACGTGGCATCACCCAGCACCTCCACCAGCACCCCGCCCATTCCGAAGGCAACGAGCGTGCCGAACGTCTTGTCGGTCGTGGTGCCGACGATGACCTCAACCCCACCCGGGAGCATTTGCTGAACTAGGACTCCGTCGATGCGAGCGTGAGGATGGTGAACCTGAGCGGAGGCGATGATCCCCGCGTGCGCATCGCGAACCTGGGACTCCGAGCCAAGACCCGTCCGTACGCCGCCAACATCGGTCTTGTGCAGAATGTCCGGAGAGACCACCTTCAGCGCCACGGGGAAGCCCATTCGGGCCGCAGCCATAGCCGCCTCGCTCGCGTCAGCCACCAGCTCTTGACCGGGCACTGGCACCCCATATGCCACGCACGCCGCGCGGACTTCGTCCGGACCTAGCGTGGTGCGCCCGTCGGCGATCACTCGGGCCAGAATCCTCTCGACCGCTCTGCGGTCGACCGCTGTCGCGATAGCCATCACTGCATCCTCCGCATCAGGGCGGGTCCAATCGGCGCACCCAGTCAGATTGCACCGATATCCCGTAGTCGCGCCACCTCTTCGGAATCACACCCGAGCAGCTCCTCCAGAACCTCGGTCGTGTGCTCCCCCAGAAGCGGTGCGCGCCCAACCTCCACGGCGGAATCCGACAGGCGGAGTGGTGAGCCGACTGTCAGGTAGGGCCCACGCACCGGATGGTCCACCTCCACGATCATCCCACTCGCCCGAAGCGACTCATCATCCACGAGATCCTTGGTGTCAAAGATCGGCCCGCAGGGGACGCCGATCGCATTCAGCTCCTCATACGCCTGCCACTTCGTTCGTCGCAGGGTCCATTCCTCGACTATTGCAAAGACCTGGGTGAGGCGAGGGAGCCTGGCCTCAGGCGTGTCATAGTCCCCGTTTCCGATCAGATCGGTTCGGCCAATCAGTTGGAGCAGCGGCTGCCACACCTGCGGCTGAATGATGACATAGATGTAGTCATTGGGGCCTCCCGGCTTGCAGCGCACCGCCCAACCGGGCTGCCCACCTCCCGAAGCGTTCCCTGAGCGCGGAACAGCTGGTCCGAAGTGTCGATTCGGGTATTCCGTAAGTGGACCTCGAGCGAGTCGTTGGTGGTCGCGCAGCTTCACTCTGCATAGGTTCAGCACTGCGTGCTGCATCGCCACCTCAACCCGCTGGCCACGGCCCGTCCGTGCGCGCTGAAGGAGCGCCGCGAGGATCGCAGCCGCCATGTGTACAGCTGTTCCCGAGTCGCCAATCTGCGCCCCGGTTGATGTTGGGGGACCGTCCTCAAAACCGGTCGTACTCATGGCGCCACCAGCTGCCTGGGTGATCGTCTCATAGGCCTTCGCATGCTCGAATGCTCCCGGCCCGAACCCCTTGATCGACGCGTACACAAGCCGAGGATTCAACTCCTGAATCCGCTGCCACGTCAGCCCCTGTCGGTCCAGTGCCCCTGGCCCAAAGTTCTCCACGAGGACATCAGCCTGCTGCAGAAGCCTTTCCAGAAGAGAACGCCCTTCGGGGTGCTTGATGTTGACGGTACAGCTTCGCTTGTTTCCGTTCAGCATCGTGAAATAGAGACTGTCGGTGTCAGGAAGGTCCCGAAGCTGGGCGCGGGTGACGTCCCCTCGTCCAGGCGGCTCGATTTTCACCACATCGGCCCCCAGCCAGGCCAACAACTGGGTGCACACCGGCCCAGCCTGGACATGGGTCATGTCCACGACTCGTATACCCTCTAGAGCTGCGCTCATTTGGACACCACGTGACTTCCTCGTGCGGCTTCGGCGCCCGCTACTTGTACATGGTCTGGTTCATCGTCCCCGGAGCAAACGCGTCGCGGTCTACCCAGACATTGATCAGCGCTGGTCGCCCCGACTCCCTAGCGCGCTGAAGCGCCGGGCGGATATCGGCCGGTTCACGGACTTCCTCCCCGTAGCCCCCCAACATCGTCGCAAACCGGTCGTAAGGAACGTCCCCCAGGGTGTTCCCAACCTCGCCCCGCTCTGCGCCGTACTTCTGGATCTGACCATACCGGATCTGGTTCATCGACGAGTTGTTCCCGATCACCCCGATGAAAGGCAGACTGAACCTGACCATCGTCTCGAAGTCCCAACCCGTGAGACTGAAGGCCCCGTCTCCGAAGAGCACCACGACCTCCTTCTCGGGACGAGCCGCTTTCGCAGCCATCGCGAAGGGAACGCCAACGCCCAGTGTTCCGAGTGGTCCCGGATCCATCCAATGACCCGGGGCCTGCGGCTGGACCACCCCGCCGGCGAACGTTACGACATCCCCTCCGTCACCGATGAAGATGGTGTCGGGGGTGAGAAACTGATTGAGTTCGTGAGCAAGCCTGAGCGGGTGGATGGGCTGCGAGTCAGACAGCAGCCGGGGAAGCCGCGACTCCTCCATACGCTCCTCCTCTGCCCTCAGGCTGGCCACCCAGCTCGCTCGCCGATCCGATGCCGTCTCTCGGCCCGACCCAGCCGCAGCGAGTACGGCGTCGAGGATGACCCCGGCGTCGCCGACAAGCCCAAGCTCGATATCGCGGTTGCGCCCTACGGTTCGGTAGTCCAGGTCGATCTGAACGACCTTCGCCGAGGCGGGCAGGCGCCGCCCGTAGCCCATCCGGAAGTCGAATGGCGTGCCTACGATCACGATCAAGTCAGCCCGGTCAAACGCGTACCGACGGGTCTGATGAAAGTGATGCGGGTCGCCGGGCGCCAGCGACCCCCGGCCAGCTCCGTTCATGTAGGCGGGAATGTTCAGCTTGCTGCAAAGCCTTCGCGCGGGCTCCGCGGCCCTGCAGGTCCACACCTGGCTTCCCAACAGCATGCATGGCCGCTCAGAGTGCACGAGCAGTTCCGCAAGCCTCTCGACTCCTGCTGGGTCACCAGCTTGGCGCGTGGACGCGCGATAGTGGCCCGCCTTCGGCCGCACGGCCTGGCTCACCGCCACACGTCGGTCGAGCACATCCCGCGGGATCTCGAGATAGGATGGACCAGGCGCGCCGTGGTAGCACTCGCGAAATGCCATCGATACCATGTCGGCCACTCGCTCGGTCGTGGGGACGGTGGCCGCGAACTTGGTGATGGGCTGGAGCAGATCCACATGCGGCAGGTCCTGAAGCGAGCCCATGCGATGCTGACTGAGGGAGCCCTGCCCACCGATGAGGAGCATCGGACTCTCGGCACGGAGTGCATTCGCGACCCCTGTCACGGCGTCCGTGGTCCCGGGTCCAGCCGTCACGACAGCGCAGCCTGCCGTCCCTGTGACCCTAGCGTACCCGTCGGCTGCGTGCGCGGCAACTTGCTCGTGGCGCACATCCATCACGCGAATGCCGACGTCCACGCAGCCGTCGTAGATGTCAATGATGTGGCCGCCACAGAGGGTGAAGATCGTGTCGATTCCCTCGGCCTTGAGCGCGCTGGCCACCAAGTGCCCGCCGCTGATCGTGTCAGATTCCTTCGCGCTTTCAGTCTCTGCATTCGCGCCCACTGTCATCCCCCAATAATCCGAGCTCGCCCGTAGGTGCCACACCGCATTCAAGGAGGGCGCCGATCGCCCCAAGGATTTGGGGGTACGAGCCGCAGCGACAAAGGTTGCCTGAGAGCTCGGAGGCAACTTGGGGCACCGTTCTGCACCCTCGGTCAGTCAGAGCCGCCTGTACAGCAAGCGTCATAGCCGGGATACAGAAGCCGCACTGAAAGGCCCCGTACTCCAGAAAGGCGCGCTGGACGGCGCCAAGCCCCCCGTTCCGATCGACGAGCCCCTCTGCCGTAGTCACTGTCGCCCCCCTCAGCTGGACGGTCAGGACCAGACAGGAGCCAACCGCCTTGCCGTCGACGAGTACAGTGCATGTCCCGCAGATGCCCAGTCCGCAGGTCTCGCGGACGCTCGTTAGACCCAGCCGCCAACGCAGGCTCTGAGCCAGAGTCTCATCGATTGGCGCTCTCAGCTCGACATTCTGACCATTCAATCGGAGCGGGGTCACCGTCCACCCAATCCCGGCATCCTGTCCCGGAAACAATCCGCTCATGGGGGCGGTGCCGCGACAGGGGGCTCGAGGTCGTCCATCCCTCGCAAAGCCCGTAATACCCGTTCCGCGGTGAAGGGAAGACGTCGCAGCCGGACTCCAGTTGCCGCGAAGATCGCATTGCCAATCGCGGGGGCCACTGCTGGGAGCGCCATCTCCCCAACCCCGTGGGGCTCCGCTTCAGGATCGTCGCTCTCCACCGACTGGCTCGACACCATTGGCACGTCCAAGATGGACGGGATCATGTACTCGGCCAGATTCGGGTTGGCGGGAACCCCATCCCTGTACACCACTTCCTCCATGAGCGCTTGCCCCAGACCGAAGATCACTGAACCCTGGTTCTGTTGCCTCACACGATGGGGACTGATTGCCCTTCCCGCATACGCCCCCCCATGACACCGGAGCACCGTGACCCGACCCGTCTCGCGGTCGACTTCTACCTCCGCGGCCGCTGCCCCCTGATGCCAGTGGACAGTCGTGGTACCGTGAACGTCCAGCGGGTTCATGGTCGATAGGCCACCTTCGGACTGATAGTGCCCCTCTCCCACAACGGGGGCGCCCACGCCTTCACGAATCTGCGCATAGGTGACCGGGAGGCCCTGACCCTCAACTAACACCGCTCCCCTGGCGTGAACGATTGACGCCTCTGGGACCCTGAGCTCCACCGCAGCCATCTGAGTCAGCTTAAGCCTCAAGTCCGCAGCGGCGGCAGCGATGGCAGCTCCCATGGACGCAGTCGTTCGACTCGAACTCGTCGACGAGTCGAAGGGAGTGACATCAGTATCGGGACGAGCGACCAGCATACTCCCGTCCTCCATGTCTAGCGCAGCAGCCGCCATCCGAGCAAACGTCTCCCTAGCGCCCTGGCCAAGCTCGACTCCGCTGCACCATATGGTTACCCTCCCGTCGGGTTGGAGTTCCAGCCGCGCCTCTGAGCGGGATGGGGTGAGGGTCGTCTTGATGATGAGGGCGATGCCCTTGCCACGTGATCGGCCACGGCTTGAAGCGGGCTCGTTCTCGCCCCATTCGATGGCGCTGGCTGCCCCGTTCAGGAGCTGCTCATAATGTAGGTCGTGCAGCCGCTCCCCGGTAGCATAGACGTCGCCGTCGCAGAGTAGGTTTCTGCGTCGGATTGCTACAGGGTCCATTGATAGCGCGGCGGCGATCTCGTCCATCTGCGATTCGTAGGCAAATGCCAACTGTGACGTCATCGCTCCACGAAATGGTCCAGTGGGCACCGTGTTGGTATATCGGGCCACCGATCTTGCCTCCACGTTAGCAATGCGGTAGGGCCCGGGGCTTCTCACCAGCCCCTGCCCGGACGCATGGGGACTGGAGAGAGCGTAGGCTCCAGCGTTGTACACGACTTCGATGCGTCGAGCAACAAGGGTCCCGTCCCGCCTTGCGCCAGTTGAGAGGCGCACAGTGGCTGCGTGCTTGCCAATGGTCAGGAAGACCTCCTCTCGGTCCAACTCAATGCGCACCGGCCGGCTCGTCACTCGCGACGCGAACGCCGCCATCGGCTCGATCAGCGTCTGGCCCTTTGCCCCGAAGGCGCCCCCCAGGTCGAAGGTCTCGACTCGCACCTGCCCCTCCGCCAGTCTGAAGATCGTCTCCAAATCCTGTCTCACGCGGTGCGGGGCCTGTGTCGTCGTTATAACGTGAAGTCGCTCGCCCTCCCATGCGGACACGCAACAGTGCGGCTCCATGGGCACGTGGCTCGCGGGTGGAGAGTAGTAGGTACCTTCTACCACGATGTCCGCTTCCCGCCAACCCGCACCCATGTCGCCGATGCGCATCGCCCATTCCCCGCAGCCATTACCGGGCCACTCCCGATGCAGCTGCGGCGCGCTGGCCGTACCCGCTTCGACAGCATCCACCACGTGCGGCAGCACCTCATACTGAACATCTACAAGTGACCGTGCCGCCTCGACCGCAGCGAGCGATGTGCCAACCACCAGCGCGACAGGTTCCCCTGCGTACCGGACTCTGTCATAGGCGAGGATTGGCTGGTCGGACCGCAGTCGCCCGAACACCGGAGACTGCCGGCCGTCAGAAAGCACGTCGGCGCCAGCCAGCACCGCTACCACGCCAGGGACGCGGCCGGCCCGCTCAGCGTCAACAGCGACGATTCGCGCATGGGGGTAGGGGCTCCGGACAACCTTGGCCTCCAGCTGCCCAGGCACCCGGTGATTGCTCACGTAGGACATAGTTCCAGCCACCCGACTCCGCGCGTCCTCGGAAATCACTGCGTGAGCCCGCTGAGAGCGCTGCGCACCATCACCTCGATAATCTGAGACCTGTACCAACTTGAACCGCGTGCGTCGCCGATCGGTTTGATAGCCCGCGACGCTTCCGCAGCTATCGTCGCGATCACATCACCACCTAGTCTCGAGCCGATAACCGATTGGGTCACCGATGGCGACAGCCGCTGCGGTGTTGCAGCGACTGCTCCCACCACTACCTCTAAAGCTGATACCAGTCCGCTCGCGTTGAAGCAAGCGCTTGCCGCCACTCCGACGCAGGGCCTGTCCTCCGATGAGCGGCTCCGGAACTTCTGATAGACCGATCGACGGCCAGTAACAATCGGTATCTCCACCGAGGTCACGATCTCATCGGTTGCGAGCGTGGTGGTGTAGTAGTCCGCGAAGAAGTCTGCCGCGGGAATGTGACGTGGTGGTGCATCGGCCGTCTCAGCGCAGACCCTCGCTCCCAGGCTGACGAGCACCGCCGGCGGGTCGGAGGCGTAGTCGGCCTCGGCGACGTTGCCGCCGATCGTGGCCCGATTGCGCACTCGAACGTTGCCGACGTGGCCACATGCGTCCGCCAGCCCGGAGGCATACATGCGTGACTCCGCCCCCTCCGCGATGTCCTGCAGTGAAGTGAGCGCCCCAATCCGCAGCCACTTGTCGACTAGGCTCATCCGCGCGAGACCTGGGATCTGACTCAGGCTGACCAGTATGCTGGGATCGATGAGCCGCTGCCGCAGCATCAGGACAACCGCTGTGCCCCCGGAAATGACCTTGCTGTCCGGCTCCGCTCGAAGGATGGCCGACGCTTCAGCGACAGTGGCCGGTTCAACAAACCTGAGCGGCATCGCGGTGTTAGTCAGTTCTGCCTCAGATAGTTCGAGCCGAGGCCCCACCGGTCCTCATGTCATCTGCCCGCCGCGATGGGGTTGCTCAGTCGCCCAATCCCCTCGATGTCCACGGTCACCACATCTCCATCGGCGAGAGGGGCGGCGCCTGGTGGGGTTCCAGTCAGAATCACATCACCCGGGTAGAGTGTGAGCGAGGCCGATATGAAGCCGAGAAGGGCGGGAATATCGAAGACCATGTCGGCGGTGGAGCCGTCCTGTCGGACCTCGGCGTTGACCGTGGTGCGTAGCCGCAGCTTTCCCGGCTCGCGCAAATCCGTTTCGATCCACGGACCGATTGGGCAGAAGGTATCGGCGCTCTTCGCACGCGCCCACTGCACGGTTGGATCCTGCCAGTCGAGGGCTGTCACATCATTCCCACACGTGTAGCCTAGCACGTAGTCGCGCCAGTCCTCGACCGGATTCATCGCCGAGGCCCCGGGCTGAGCCAGCGTCCGTCCCATCACCACGGTCAACTCGCCTTCGTACACCAGCCGTTCGACTCCGTGGGGGCGGAGAATCGCCTCTCCTGGCCCGACGACCGCGTTCGGCGCCTTCAGGAACGTGAAGGGCTGAGTGGGCGGAGTTGCCCCGCGGGACGCGAGGAGGGCATGATAGTTCCGCCCCACACAGACCGCCTTTGTCGGCTCGCACGGGGCGAGTAGGCGCAGCCCGTCGACGAGTCCGACCTCTCCCCCTACCTTCGGTTGCTCGTATACGGAACCGACCAGCTTGCGCACGACACCATCCTCAACGGCGCCGTAGGCGGGACCTGCAGGGCTCTGATATCGCACTATTCGCATGATTCGCTCCGTGTGGGTCCCAGTCCGCTCCACGAGTGGAGCCGACGGCGCTTCAGCTGGCCGACGCGGCTAGGCATGGGCTGGGGCACCTCCCAGGAACGACTCGACGAAATCAGCGCGGCCGGAGAGGTCAGCCGAGCGCCCGTGCGTTCGACACTGGCCCCCTCCCATGACATAGGTCCAACTCGAGATCTCGAGGGCCGAGCGAGCCCGCTGTTCCACCAGGAGAACTCCGGCCCCAGTGCTGGCAAGTCTGGCTATTTGATCGTGTAGCAGCGTGTGGGCGATGGCGGGGGCGAGGTTGGCTGTCGGCTCGTCGAGCACAAATAGCTGCGGCTGGAGCATCAGTACCCGGCCCATCGCCACCATCTTGCGCTCGCCGCCGCTCAGTTTCTCAGCTCGGCGACCAAGCAGGCGGCCGAGGGCGGGGAACACGCTCACCACGCGCTCGACGCGCCCGGCCACCTCACGCGGGGCGAGGAGATATCCGCCCATTTCGAGGTTCTCACGGACCGTCAGTGGGCCAAAGACGTCGTCGACCTGAGGAACGTATCCCACCCCCGCACGTGCAACGTCCTCCGTGGCCCAGTTGGTGATATCCCGGTCGCCAAGAGCAACCCGGCCGCTCAGGACCCGAATCACCCCGACCAGGCTCTTCAGCAGGGTGCTCTTGCCGGAGCCGTTCGGTCCCACGACCGACACCACCTCACCAGCGGCAACCTGAAGGGAGACGTCAGTTATTACCGGAGCCCCGCCGTAGCCGGCGGCGACCGCCTCGGCAATGAGGATTGGCTTTGGACGCTGCGGCTCGCTATCCAACGAGGTAGGCCTCCACGACCTCGGGCCGTTGGCGCAGATCGGACATTGTTCCCTGGGACAAGATTCGCCCCTCAGCCATGACCACCACCGGATCACACAGTTGATCGACGATGCTCAGTTCGTGCTCCACCATGACGATCGTCACGCCCTCGTCCCGTAGGCGAAGCAGATGATCGCCGATCTCGATGGCCAGGCGGGGGTGCACGCCTGCCATCGGCTCGTCTAGGAGCAGCACCCGCGGGCGTGCCATGAGTGCACGCATGATCTCCACCAGCCGCCGCTGCCCGCCGCTGAGATCGCCCGCGTAGGTGTCCGCGTGGTGGGTGAGTCGGCACTCCTCCAAGAGCTGACCGGCCCTGGCCAGCTGCTCCTGCTGGAACCGACGCCACTGGGGGCGACGGAATACTGCGCCGGCGAGCGAGTCGCCTGGATCACCCGGAACAGCGGTAAGGAGATTCTCGAGAACTGTGAGGCGCTTGAACTCACTCGAGAGCTGAAACGTCCTCACGAGGCCCTGGCGCGCGCGCTGGTATGTCAGGGTCTTCGTAATGTCCTCGCCCCTGTATTGGACCATCCCCGACGTGGGCGACACCGTTCCAGCCAACATGCCGAGCATGGTGGACTTTCCCGCCCCATTCGGTCCGATCAGACCGGTCAGACGGCCCCGAGCGAACTGGACCGACACCCCATCGACGGCGTTAAGGCCTTGGTACGTGCGCCGCAGTTCACGCGCCTCGAGGATCGCGTCCTGGCCGGCGGAATCACGCCCGTCCGATGTTATGTGGCTTCCGTTACTGGCCACGTGCGGGCCCCGTCGCCAGTTCGGCAGCACCGGAGACAGCAGCTGCGGCCTGTGCTGGAAGACTCCTGGCCAGCCGGTGCCGGCGCTCGGGAATGACCCCCTGCGGCCGGAACCAGAGGAAGACCAATATCAACAGCCCGGTGACGATCCATTCGAGGGCGGGGACGAGACCAGCCGGGCCAAACGCGGGGATGAACCGGGTCGCTTCCAGGAACCCAAGGGGGACCAGCGCAGCGCCGAGGATAGCGCCGTAGTGGTTGCCCCGCCCGCCGATGATCACCGCCGCGATGAGGACGATCGTTTCCGGATAGGTCCACGCCGATGGCGCCCACAAGTTGATGAACCCCACCAGGATCGCACCGCTCAGTCCCGCCACCGCGCCTCCGGTGATGAGAACTGTCATCCGCATCCGGTCTGTGTTCTTGCCGACCGCCTTCGCAGCTGTCTCGTCCTCTCGCATCGCCCTCAGCGAGCGGCCATAGGGAGACTCGGTGATCAGCCTGATGACCAGAAGGACGACGATGCACATGAACAGAGCGATCCCGCTGTACATCCACTGCCACTTGAGCGATTGGGGGTTGAAGAGGTTGCCAAGCGGAGACGGCACCAGTGCCACTCCCGCGGCACCGTTGAACAGGGGAACGAAGTTGTCCACGACCGTGTTCAGAATCACCGCAGTCACCAGCATCGACACACCTGCGAAGTCCGGGCGCAGGCTCCGCCGGACGACGAGTCCGGCGGGGATGGCGAGCAGCCCACCCGCCACGGCCCCCCCAATCCAGGGCAGGGGGAACGCGAGGTGCAGACCTAGGACGTAGGTCTGGAATCCCCCGTTCGCGGTGTCACGGGGGAGCGAGAGGACAGCCGCCACGTACGCCCCGGCGGCCTGGTAGATGATAAAGCCAAAGTTCGTGATCCCGGCCGTTCCGAACTGCAGGCTGAGGCCAAGACAGGCCACGACGTCAACCCCGCCGTACACCAGCAGGGTGGTGATGTAGAAGATCGTCCCACTTGACATGCTCGCCCCTAGACTGTAGCCCGAGCGATCAGGCCTTGCGGCCTGAGCGCCATCACGCCAAGCAGGATGATGAAGGCGATCACCTCCTTGTAGTCAGGGGTAATGAATGCCGCGCTGACCTCGGTCACGAGGCCGAGCAGCAGGGCCCCCAGCATGGCCCCATACGGCTGCCCGACCCCGCCGACGAACACGGACGCGATGATCACCACAAGGAATAGCTCGGCGCTGCTGGACCCGAACGATCCAGAATTCATGGCGAAGGCTGCGCCGCTGATCCCGCACAGAGCACCCGTGATCAGCCAGGTGCTGGCAATGACCCGCTCGGTGCGGATCCCCGATGCGCGCGCCAGCCCTGCGTTGCATGAGGTTGCCCGCATGGCCTTGCCCAGGCGGGTCAGTCGGAGGAGGGCATGGATCGCGCCAGCGATGATGAGGCTAAGGGCGATCATGCCAATCTGAAGGGCGGTGAGCTCGAACGCGCCCACAGCCAGGGTGGGCCCACTGTTCATCGCATAGGAGACGTTGTTGGGCCCGGCCACAGCCAGTACCAGGTTCTCCAGGATGAGTCCGAGGGCCAGTGTAACGATGACCATCCCGATCGGGCTCGTGTTGCGCCGCTTGAATGGCGTAAGCACGAATCGATTGATCAGGTAGGAAATGATCGCGCCCGCAACTCCGGCTACCAACACTCCGATCCAGATGTTCACCCCGGCGTTGTTCACAACGTATGCGATGAACGCGCTTGCGATCATCACCCCGCCAAACGAAAGGTTGAGCACATCCGTGATCCCGAACTGCATGGTGAAGGCGACCGAAGCGATCGCCAGCACCGACGCGGTTACAAGCCCGAAGCCGACTGACGCGATGACGATGTCCATGGAGTTGCCCGTTACGCTCCGATAGGCCTTGCTACTTCTCGGCTGCCGACACTTCGCTGGCCGGGAGCGACCCAACTACGACCACCTTTCCGTTGGGGCCGTACTTGTCGATCTGGAAGTCCACTTGGGAGTTGTTGTACTTGTTGAAGTGGGTGGCCCCGCCAGGGCCGACGTAGTGAATCTTCTTGCCGGCGTTGAGTGCCTTCAGGCCCTGGGCGAACGAGGTCACGGTGACCGCGCCGGGCACGCCATTCGCAATCGGCTTGATGTAGCTGCGATAGACCGAGGCCTTGGTGCTGTGAGCTTCGATCATGGCCAGAACGGACATGGTGACTGCGTCGTAGAAGTGGAACGTCTGCGGATGGTCGAGATAGCCGGTCCAGGGAGCCCATGTGATCTTCTTGCGGATCGCGATCAGGTTGTGCTTGAACACGGCGTAGCTCGGTCCGGTCGTCGTGATGCCGAGTGCGTCGGCATAGTAGTTGGACTGCAGGGTGGAAGCCCCAACCGCCTTGGCGACAGCGCTGTACCAGCTGGGGTCGATCGTTGCCGACGTTCCGATCACGGGGATCATCTTCCCCTTGTTGAGTTGCTTGAGCTCAGACAGGAACGTGGCGTCGGCTGGCCCGAGCGCCTCGGTGAGCACCACCTGGGGGTGCGAGGCCGCAACAGCGTCGGCCTCAGTGCGGAATGTGCTGTCGCTTAGGTTGAGCACCTGGTTGGTGGTCAGCTTCATATGGAAGGCCTTGACCGCCTGCTCCGCCGGCTGCACGAAGGCCTGGGAGCCGATGTCGTTGCCGAAGGCAAACGCAATGCGGTTCCAGTGGAAGCGGAAATGGGCTGTCGCCACCATCGCGTAGGCGCTGTAGGCATCGGGCGGGGTCAGCCGGAAGAAGTACTTGAATGGGCTCTTGTCGAATTCCGACTGCCCGGTGCCGCTGAAGACGACCATGTGGTTGGCGTTGATGATGGGTACCACAGCCGCTGCCTCGTCGGAGGTCGGCCCGATCACCAAGACCAGGTTCGGCGTGCTGGCGAACATCTGCCGCGCCGCCGGCACCGCGTCCGCGGGGTCGCCCCGCGTGTCGAACTGCTTGCACTGCAGCGGATGCCCCATCACCCCGCCGTCGTTGTTGATGGCGTTGGTGGCCGTGTAGCAGCCGGCGAGGAATCCGGGGCCAAGGACCGCGTCCACTCCCGTGAAGGGCGCTAGGTCGGCAATGACCAGCGGGCTGCCCTTGGCTACATGCGAGGCGGCCGCGACGCCGGTCGCGCCCCAAGCAGCGGCGGTGAGGGCCAAGATCGAGGCTAGGCCAACGATTCCGCGCACGAGCCGGGACCGGTGGGATCGCGGCTCTGACTCGCCATCCTGGCCCAACGCGGTGCGCCACTGCGATCGCAGTGCCCCCGCAGGACGTCGCCTGTCGTCGTGCATCCTCACACCCTCCCTGGCGTCGCACTGCTGTGCGACTCTGTCTGCGGCGGTCTCTTCGTCAGTGGCTTCCATGGCCACGACGATGGTTGGAAACTGTCGAGGACGATGCGATTGCGGATCGCCCCCACGCCTGCGATGGTCACCTCAACCACGTCGCCGTCCTTCAAATAAACAGGAGGAGTGCGGGCGAAGCCAACCCCTCCGGGCGTGCCGGTCGCGATGACATCTCCGGGGCGGAGGGTGGTGAAGGACGAGACGTACTCGATGATGGCGGGAATGTCGAAGATGAGCAGTGAGGTCCGCGCCGACTGCATCACCGTGCCATTGAGGTGCGTCTCCAGGAGTACATCCGAGGGGTCCACCTCGTCAGGCGTCACGAGCTCCGGCCCGATGGGCATCGTGCGGTCGAAGTTCTTGCCCGGCGTCTACTGGCTGCCGGCTCGCTGCCAGTCCCGGGCGGAGTAGTCGTTACAGACCAGGTAGCCTGCGATCAGCGACATCGCCTGGTTTGCCGGTACATGTCGACCCGTGCGCCCGATCACAATTCCGAGTTCGCCCTCGTAGTCGAACTGGTCGGTGAGCGCCGGCAGGGCGACCTCGGCGAACGGGGCGGTGAGCGACTCCGTGACCCGCAGGAAGGTCTCAGGCCAGGTCGGGGGCGGACTGCCACCCTCTAGGGCATGCTCCAGGTAGTTGCGTCCGATGCAGATCACCTTGCCTGGGTCTGGGACCGTGGCGGCGAAGATCGCCGCATCGGGCGATACCGCTGGTCCGGCCACGCCCTGGAGCTTGGCGAGCGCCTCAGGACCGGCCTCCAGCAGGGTCCGAAGGGATCGAAGGCGCTCGTCGCCGAGCGCCGCGGCGACGTCCACATAGCCGGCTGGAGTTCGCACGTGGGCACGCGGCCCGGCGACCGTGGCGATCGTAGCCAGTCTCATCCCATCCCCCTTCGGGCGCCGACCAACGGCGTGGCCGAGACAATACGGGAGCGGAGGTAGACCGGTCAAGATCTTGGCCGGAATCGAGCGCACCGAAGGGGACCGGAGGACCGTCGAGTTCCCGCGCCAGCCCGCCCATCGGGTGGGAGAGGGTTTCAATGCCGACGATTGGTTCAACCATTGCCGGCGCGATGGTCGTCCGCGGCTGGCGCGCCGATCCCTAGCCGCCGGAGCCGCCAGTACGGGCGAGGAGGCGGCGGAGGCGGACCCAGAGGACTCTGGCCACCAGCCCGACCAGTCCGGGGGCGGCGGCAGGCGGAGGGGCGGCAGGCGGGGCCGTCCCCCGCGGTCCACCGGTCGGGCTGGGGGGCGGGGCGGGCACTGCGGCTTCGCGGACCGGCGCCGGCGCCGGTTCGGTAGGAGGGAGACCACTCATCGGGGGCTGGGGGCCGACCGGTCCGGCTCCGCTGACGATGGACCGCTCAACGCACTGGGCGAACTGGGTCAGCAGGCGGCTCGCGACGTCCTCGATGACCCCGCGGCCGAACTGAGCGATCCGACCCGTGATCGCCACATCGGATTGAATTCGCCCCACGGCCCCGCCGTCGGGCCCGGATTCGACCGTGGCGATGATGGTGGCCAGCGCCGACCCTGCGCCACGCGGGTCTCGTCCCTCGCAGCGCATCACCAGGCGTCGGGCGTCCGGAGCCACCTCGACGATGGTGGCCGTTCCCTCGTAGCCAACAGTGATTGGACCGATCTTGACCGTGACCCGGCCGCGGAAGGTGGTGGCATCCACCCGCTCGGTGATGGTGGCCCCGGGCAGGCAGGGCGCTACCCGCTCCAAGTCGGCGAGCAGCGGGAACAGCGCCTCCGGGCTCAGCCCCACCGCGAGTTGGTTCTCCAGGATCATTGGGTCACCTCAGTGGCGGGTCCCGGCTCGGCCCGGACCCGCTCGGTCGCCACCCGCACCGCGTCTCGGGCGTCGGGATGGTCGGTGTACACACGCAGGATCGTAGTCCGCAACGGCAGGAGCCGGGTGAGGAGATCGACCGCGCCGGATCGGTGGAGCGCGCGACGGATCGGATCGTACAGTCCGAGCACCCGGTCGTCGGTGAAGGGGTTCACTGGTCGGGGATCCGTGGTCGCGAGGTCCACCTCGAGTCCAACCGAGCGCCAGCGGCGCGGCATGTGCGATCGAATGCGTTCAGCCAGTTCGCGCCCGTCCACGCGGACAAGACCGCTCCCCGGAATCGTGATCTCCTCGTAGTCCTCGTAGGCTAGCTGCCACGGGAGCTCGCGCGAAGTGACCAGCGCCCAATGCTGTCCGAGACGCCGCTCCTGGCGGCTGCGCGGAGCCCGCTGGAGGCGCTCCACCTCCGCCAGCAGTGACCAATCGGTCAGCTCCTGATACTCGTCGAGGTGATGGAGGGCATTGCCCGGCGGCAGCAGGCGAGCGACCGTCTCTCTGAAGACTGGGCGGAGATGAAGGTCGATCCGACGTACTGTTCGGTGGAAGTAGATATTATTGTAGAGGAAGAGGCGAGCATTGAGAAACATCGCCAGCGCGCCAGACCCGTGCTGATGAAGTACCAGCATGCCGTCGTGGATGAACAGGTAATGGCGTAGGCGCGCGACGTCAACGGGCCCGACAGCAACCCCGCACATATAGGCGTCTCGGCGCACGTAATCCAAGTTGTCCGTGGAGACTAGGGCACAGAGGACGGGCTTCAACGCCCCAAGCCAGGCGGGCGGAACGAAGGCTGGCAGGTCGGCTGGCGCCATCACCCATGCGACCCAGCGCGGGTCGATCGCCTCCCCGCGCGCGAAGGCCCCGACCGGGCTTCGGCGGATGCTGGCGATTCGATCGGCGAGCCGCTCCAGGACCACCGCACGTCCCACCATCTCATGGTCAAGGCCTTGGTGGGTCAGCACCTCCTGATCGAAGAAGTGCCCGAATGGGCCGTGCCCGATGTCGTGGCACAACCCCGCGATACGCATAGTCTCCTCAACCAACGCTGGCGATGGGGTGTCGGGGAACGCAGCTCGGAGTCCGGGGTAGAGGTGGCGCGCGAATCCCCCGCTGAGGTGCATGACCCCAACCACATGCTGGAATCGAGAGTGCTCGGCAGTGTGGAACACCCACCACGCACTCTGCAGCTGATGGATCCGACGCAGCCGTTGCAGCCAGGGATGGTCGAGGATGGCCTCCTCCGACCCCGAGCCATCCCCGAGATCCTTGGTGATCTCGCAGTAGCCGTACAGGGGGTCAGCCAGGAGGTTGACGGCGTCATAGGCGTCGAGGCTCTCCATCTCCAGCATCGTACGGCGTCGCAAGCGCGAGGACGGCCTCTCGGGTCGCTCGAGGCGCCGGCGGCGAACGCGACCCTGGCGCCCCGCTATACTCCCGATGGGGTGGCTACCAGCGCCGCCACGCTAGGGGTGCGTCCTCAAGGGGCGCTGAGAGGCGATGCCGCCAACCCTGATCACCGGATCTGGTTCGCACCAGCGTCGGGAAGCACCGGCTGCCCCCCGGCCCGACGACAGCGGGGCGAGGGCCGCTCATGACCGAGGCTGAGTCCCGGGCCCGGGCAAGCGACGACAGCTTCCTGCGGGTCGAGTTGCGGGGGCTTGAGCCCGTGCCGCCCGAGGGGCGGCACGGGCGGCCGCGGGAGCTCTTCTTCATATGGGCTGGGGCGCTCTCCGACTTCTTCTCGCTTTTTGCCGGTGCGCTCCTCGTCTCCCTCGGGTTGAGCTTTGTCGACAGCGTCCTTGTCCTCGGGCTCGGAGCGGCCACGGGCGCCGGGTTCCTCGGACTGCTCAGCGTGACCGGGGTGCGGAGCGGAGCACCCCAGATCGTGCAATCGCGCACCGTCTTCGGACGACGTGGCGCCTCGATCGGCGGGGCCTTGACGATGCTGATCGCAGTGGGATGGTTCGCCTACGACTGTGCCATCGCCGTCACGACCACCCACGCACTCCCGGCCCTGGCGTCCACCCCTGGATGGGTAGAGGGGGCCCTGCTGGCCGGCATCGCCATCATCTCCTTCATCGTCGCGGTCTTCGGCCATCGCACTATCGCCGTCTTCCAGACGGTGCAGGTCCCCCTCTTCATCATGATCTGCGCGGTCCTAGCTGGCTTCACGGCGAATCGCTGGCACCTGGGACTGACCTCCACGCTCGCCCTAGGTCCCCACCTCGCGACGCTGACACTTGGCTTCACACTCACGTTCGCACTCATAGTCTCCTGGGTGACCTACGCGGCTGACTACTCGCGGTACCTGCCGATTCGGGCGAGGGCCGGGTCGGTGGCGCTCGCCAGCGGCGGAGGCAGCGCCGTCAGCCTGGTCGCTTGCGGTATGCTCGGGGCGGCCATTCAGACCGCCAATCCGCATGTCCTCCTCCCAAGCCTGATCGTGCGCCTCGTGCCGGTCTGGTTCGCGGTCGTCTTCGCCGCCTTCATCATCGTCGCTGAGCTCAGTTCCAATTACCTGAACGTCTACTCCGCTGCCCTCTGCGCGCTGGCGATTGGGCTCCGCCTCCGGCGATGGGCGGCGGCTTTCGCGGTCGGCATGGTCGGAGGCGGCGTCGCCGCGCTCGTGCTGTTTGCTGGCAGTGGGTTTCAGGCAAACTACGTCAACTTCCTCACCCTCACCTACGTATGGTTCCCGGCATGGGGAGTTGTCGTCATACTCGACAGCCTGGTACGGCCACGACCAGTCGACACCTCTCAGCTTACGAGCCGGCATGGATATTGGTTCACGGGCGGGATGCGTTGGCCCATGGTTATCGCGTTCGCAATTGGCACGTTGGCGACGATCGCGTTCTTCAACGAGCCACCCCCCCCGGGCGAGTGGGGGTGGGTGTCGCCGTTTGCTCAGCATCTCTTTGCCGGCCAGCCGGCCGACATCAGTGGCTTCGTCGGGACGGCCGCGACGGTGCTGGCATATGTAGCCTGCCGACGCTGGGAACTCCGTGGCCACCGCGGCGGTGCCCCCGAGTTTGTGGAGCCGGCTGCGTGAGCGACGCGGCACTGCCGAAGGCGAGCAGCCCGGCGGCGGGACGACCACGGCCGTTCCCAATCGCGGCCACGATCGCCACCTCGGACAGTGGTGGAGGCGCCGGGATCCAGGCTGACCTCAAGACGTTCGCCGCGCACGGCGTCTATGGCGTAAGCGTGCTGGTCGCCTGCACTGCCCAGAATACCGTCGGCGTTCGAGCGATCGAACCGTTGGCAGTGAGCTTTGTTCGCGCGCAGGTGGAGGCGCTCGCGGATGACCTAGTGCCACGTGCGGTCAAGACGGGGATGCTGTTGACGGCGGAACATACCGAAACCGTCGCGGAGTGCCTGCGCCGCTTCGACTTCGGCCCCCTCGTCGTCGACCCGGTGATGATCGCGAAGAGTGGAGACCGGCTCCTCGCCGAGGACGCCGTGACCACCCTCCGCGGCGCGCTGCTCCCGTTGGCCCTAGTGGTCACTCCCAACTGGCCGGAGGCTGCCGTCCTCGCGGGTCAGCCAGTTCGAGACGAGCGAGAGGCCGAGGCTGCCGGACGGAGGATCCTGCGGTTCGGCCCACGCTTCGTCGTGGTCAAGGGCGGCCATTCACCTGGCCCCCCCACTGACCTTGTCGTCCACGCCAGTGGCGTCGTGCGCGTTCCCGGAGCCCGTATCGCATCCAGCGCCACGCACGGCACCGGCTGCACCTTCTCCGCCGCCATCGTCGCACGCCTGGCTCGCGGGGACGATCCTATCGAGGCGATTGCGGCTGCCAAGCTATACGTCTCGCGAGCGATCGCGGCCGCGCCTGGGCTGGGCAGGGGGCACGGACCGCTTCAGCACTTTCCGCCAGACTGGGAAGTCTGGCGTCCGACTCCGGGAGCGCCCGGCGGGCCTGGTTGAACCGAGATCCGGGCACCTTCGTGCTCCGGCCCGCCCACCGCGGTGAGCTCCCTGAGATTCAGGCCCTCGCCGCCCGGTGCGGCACCGGCCCTCCTCGGGGGCCGGTCGTGGGCGCGCGCGACCGCTGGGGACGACTTGTCGGGTTCGTCAGCCATGGGCCCCTGGACCCTGACGACGCCTCCCGCACCGTGCATGACCCGGTCATCGATCGGGACCGGGTCGCACCGGACGCGGTCCGGATCCTCACCGCAACGCTGCTGGCGGCACCAGCACCCGACGACCCAGGGCCTACTCGGACGCTGAGGTATCGCCAGCGGGATGGATCTCTCGGCGGACCCTCGCTGGACCGCGGACCGAGCGCGATCCCCAGCGGGATCCTGCGCCGGGCAGGCTACCGCCCGGTGGTTCGGCGCACGGCGATGGAGCACGATCTGGCCATCCCCGAGTCACCGCCCCCACACATCACCTGGATCACCTACCGCCCACGGCTAGACGGGCGGTTCCAGGCACTGTTCCGAGCCTCGTTCCGTGGCTCCCTCGACCGCGCCTACGCCTGGGCGGCGGCGGATCCTCGGTCGGCCTGGGCCGCGGCCCGGCGCGACGCGGGCGCCGCAGCACACCACCTGTGGTTCTCCGCCAGAACCCATCGGGGCCAAGATGTCGGGCTGTGTCTCCTCGAGCCGCCGGGGGTCTTCGAGACGTTCGTGGTCCGCTATCTGGCGGTGATGCCATCAGCGCGGGGGGCTGGCCTGGCACGGCTGATCGCGGCCGAGGCGGTGCGACGAGCCGCCGCCGCCGCCGGCGTCCCCCCGAGTCACCCCCTGCGGCTCACCGTTGATATCCCGAACCGACCGGCGGTCGCTGCGTATCGAGCGGCGGGGTTTCACCCGCTCACAGCCCACCGGTTGTGGGTTCGTCCGGCAGCTGTTGACCCCGTCCGTTCGGTGGGGTGCTGTCCCGTCCGAGCCGGTGAGTTCAGCCGTCGACGCCGATGACCGAGCGGGTCCCGCTCCAGGGGTCGGCGTCCCGAGGCCTCGGATCGGGTGGCGTAACCCCGGTCCCCCAGCATTGCCTCGATGCGTCCTCGCCTTCGCAACCGGCACGGTGGTCGGGCGGATAGGGATCGCTCGCAGGCCCATGCGCTGAGTTGTCCTCCGGGCCTCTGCACCGCCGCTCGGGCGCGCACAATGGTCCCGCTTACCAGCTGACCTCGGCGCGGTCGGCATGGACAATCGCCCCGTCCACCATGGTGAGCGCCACCCGGGCCAGTCCGATCGCCGCTCGGGGCTCGCGGAGGACGTCGCGGTCCAGCAACGTGAGATCGGCGAGCTTGCCAACCTCGATGGAGCCGGTCTCGTGGTCCGCATGGTTGACGTAGGCACTGCCGATGGTGGCCGCTGCGAGCTGCGCCGGAAGGTCAAGCCGCTCGTCGGGCAGGAACGGTTCAGGTGTCGCATTGGTGCCGCGGCTCCCGTCCGGCGGGGGCACACGGTTCACCGCCACATGTGCGCACAGGAGGGGATCGGGCGTCGACACAGGCCAGTCGCTGCCACTGCATAGCACGGTACCCAGCCGGCGCAGGCTCGCGAACGGGTACTGCTGGGCTGCCCGCAGGTCGCCGAGGACCGGGATCGTCAGCTCGGCCATCTGGGGATCGTTCGACGCCCACAGCGGCTGCATGTTGGCCGCCACGCCGAGTTGGCGGAATCTGGGGATGTCGTCGGGATGAACCACCTGGATGTGGGCGATGTGATGGCGCAGGTCTTGGCCCGCGCCCGCGTCCGCGGCCGCCTCCAGCGCGTCCAGCGCGTCGCGCACGCCCCGGTCCCCGATGGCGTGGAAATGGACCTGGAAACCGGCGCGGGCGAGTTCGGTGACGAACCCGGGAAGCCGTTGGGGATCGACGAAGCTGAGGCCCCGGCCCCCTCCAGGGTCGTCCTCGTGGCCGCGGTACGGATCGAGCATAGCGGCGGTCAGGTTCTCGCAGACCCCGTCCTGCATGATCTTCACGGTCGGGCATCGGAAACGTCCCGCCGTGGCCCGCTCGCGCCGCTCGCGGAAGAGCTCCAGCTGTTCGAGCCCGAGCCGGCGGTCCCACCACAGGGCCCCAACCACGCGGGCGGTGAGCTCGCCTGCCTCGGCCGCGTTGCGATAGGTGTCGAAATTGTCATGAAGCCCGTCGTAGTGGCCGACGATGGCGTCCTGCCATCCGGTGATCCCCAGCCCATGCAGGTAGCGCTGGGCCTCCAGCAGCCCGTCGCGAAGCTCGGCGGCGGTGGGCTGAGGAACGTGGCGCGCAACCAAGGCCATGGCGCCTTCCTGGAGGGTGCCGACCGGTTCCCCCCGCTCGTCCCGCTCGATCCGACCGTCGGGGGGGTCGGGGGTCGCCGCGGTCACCCCGGCCGCGGCCAGTGCACGGGAGTTGGCCCACGCCCCATGGTGGTCACGGTTGACCAGAAAGGCCGGGCGGTCTGGCACAAGCTCGTCCAGCAGCCGCCGGTCGGGAATCCCGCCCGGGAAGGCTGGCATCGCCCAGCCGTCGCCGATCACCCAGGGAAGGCTCGGATGGGCGGCGGCATATTCCCGGATGACCCGTACGTAGCCGTCGAGCGTCGTCTCCTCACTCAGATCGCAGCGAAGCCGGGCCAGCCCGCCGCCAACCGCGTGGATGTGGGAGTCCTGGAAGCCCGGCAACAGCGTGCGGCCGCGCAGGTCGATGACGCGGGTCCCACTCCCCGCCAGCCCACGCAACGAGGACTCTGAGCCGACGGCAACGATTCGGCTGCCGCGCACCGCGACCGCGTCTGCCCATCTCCGGGCGGCGTCCATCGTGTAGACACCGCCCCCCACGAAGAGCCAGTCACAGGCGCCAGCTGCGCTCACCGGCCGCGCCCCCAGATCGGGGGCGCGGCCGCTCCGGCGCTGCTCAACTGCTGAGCGTCCACTGTTCGGGGTAGATCTCCTGGAGGGAGCTCTGCGGGGCCCACCCGTGCAGGCGCTTACTGATGACCGAGATCTGCAGATCGGGGACGGGCATCCACATGACCGGCAGCTGCTTGGCCAGGTAGTCCTGGTAGGCGTAGAGCGCCGACAGGGAGCTCTGGGTGTGCGTCGCCTGGATCAGGCTGTTGGCGGTTGGGTCGCTGTAGCCGCCACCCCAGTAGTTGCCGGTCCCGAAGATCTGCGCGCCGGTGGGAACGTCCGAGGGGGGCCCGAAGTTCCAGGTGGCACCCTCGCCGCTGAAGTACACAAAGTCCCAGTTGCACTGCGGGGACGCCGGGCAGAGGGTGTTGAGGGCGTAGAGCCCGTTCACCGAGTGGAGCTGGAGGTTGAGCTGGACCCCGGCCTCGGACGCAGCCGACTTCAGGGTCTCCACCTCCTGTGTCGTGACCTCGGTCCCCGCGCCGTAGAGGAATCGGAAGCTCAGCTTCTGCCCCTTGGCGATGCCGGGTCCGCACTCGCTGGCGAGGCTCCCGGGGCGCTCGCAGGCGTCCGCCCCGTTGCGGTGGATCGCCCAGCCGTGACTCTTCAGCAGCTTGACCGCGTCCTTGATGCTGTAGGGGTAGGGGTTGTGGCGCTCGAAGCTGTCGGCGAGATTCGAACCGGGCAGGGCGGGCACCGGGCCGTAGTCAGGGGTTCCGTAGCCGCCCAGGAAGGTCTTGATGTAGGCCGGCTGGTCGACGAGGTGCTGGAGCGCTTGTCGAATGTAGAGCTGGTTGAGCATCGCCTTGCTCACCGGGCTCGTGTGGTCGGTCTCCGCGTAGTTGATCGCCACCCAGTGCCATGGGGCCACGGTGTACCCGTGACTCGTGAAGTAGCTCGCCTGGTTGAGATCCGTGTAGGGCAGGTACCCGTAGGTGAGCTCGCCCGCCCGGAGCGCGTCCATCTCCGCCGCCTCACTGGTGAAGGTCATCAGCTTGAACTCGGCGAGCTTGGGCTTGATCGGGCCCGAGTAGCGGGGGTTGGGGACGAACGTCGTGTCGGCCGTGGTCGGGTCGAACTGCTTCAGCGACCAGGGTCCGTCGTCCACCTTCCAGAGCGGGCTGGTCTGGTAGGTCTGGGTCGAGCCCGCCTGCTTGGCGAGGAACTGATAGACCGCCTTGGCCCCCTTGGTGGTGAGGTCGTAGTTCCCCACCGGACCGTTCAGCGAGGTGCGGTCCCACTCGTGCTGCGGCAGGGGGATGAGGTCGGTGAGCTGGTTGGCCTGGAGCCAGAGGTGGCTGTAGGCCCGGTTGAAAGTGAGGCTGAACTTGGTGGCGCTGATCCAGTCGGCGCTGACAACGTTGTCGGGCAGGTTGCCGGGATGGTAGGGACCCCAGAGGAGCTTGTTCGCCTTGATCAGGTTGAAGTCGAACTCGACGTCGCGGGTGGTCACCGGCCGGCCATCGGACCAGAGGTAATGCTTGAGGGTGATGGTCACGGTCTTCCCGCCATTTGAGTACACGGGCGGGTTGGCGAGGCTGAGGGCCGGGTTGGGCGCGTCGGCCGCGCCGAGGCCGTAGGCGTAGAGGGGACGGTACATCTGAAGATCGAAGTCGGCGACCACGTCGAAGTAGTAGTTGGTTGGCGTGTAGAGCGGGAGGATCCACTTCGGCGTGTAGCCGGGAACCACAGCGAAGGTGGCCACTCCCCCCTTGACCGCCCGGGCAGTCTGGCGCGCGGAAGCCGCCGGAGCACCGCCCGCGGCGACGGCGACCGCGGCGATCGCCAGGGCCCCAACGAAGCGCGCCGCGAGCCACCTCGAAGTCGGCGCCATCTTGTCCCCTCCCACCAGACTCTTCTGCACGAGTGTAAACTCCGCCGCACAGTATGGTCCGCTGGCAACCGGTGTCAAGGGGGAACGGGCGCCCCCGGGGCTGGGCCGGGCAGGCCCGTTCCCGTACGATTCTCACCCAGCGCCCGCAGGGGCGTGGCGCCGCCGGGCCTCGCCGGCGAAAGGGAGGGAGCGAACGCCCACCGCACCAGTCATCTCGCTGCTCACCGACTTCGGACTTCACGACGCCTCGGTCGGCGCCTGCCGCGGGGTGATCGCCAGCGTCGCCCCGGGCGTCCCCGTTGCCGACATCAGCCACCTTGTTCCCAGCTACGACATCGAGCGGGGCGCCCGGCTGCTGGAGTCGGCTATCCCCTACTACCCCGCCGGGAGCGTCCACCTCGGGGTGGTTGACCCCGGGGTAGGCACCCCCCGCCGGGGCATCGCGCTGAGGAGCGAGCGCGGCGACGTCTGCATCGGGCCCGACAACGGCCTGCTCATCTGGGGGGTCGAACGCCTGGGCGGGGTCAGCGAGGCGGTCGAGCTCACCAGTGATTCGCACCGCCTCCGACCCACCTCCCAGACCTTCCACGGGCGTGACATCTTCAGCCCGGCCGCGGCCCACGTGGCCGTCGGCACCCCCCTCACCGCGCTCGGGCCCACCCTCGACCCGGCCACGCTCGTGCGGCTACCCCGGCCGGAACCTGAGGTCACCGCCGGTGGCCGCATCCGCGCCCGGGTCGGGGTGGTCAACGTCTACGGCACCTGCCAGCTCGATCTCGCCGAGTCCGACTGGAACCGGTCCGGCCTGGGACGCCCGTCCTCGGTCATGGTCCAGGTCGGCGGGTGGACCTGGGTCGTGCCGTACGTGCGAACGTTCGGGGAGGCGTCACAGGGCGACCCCCTCCTCTTCACCGACTCCAGCGGGAAGGTAAGCCTCGCCGTCAACCGGGGGTCGGCCGCCAAGCGCTTCGGCCTCGAGGCGGGCGCCTGGGTCGGGCTCCGACCGGCCGAGGGCAGCCCGCCCGGCTGAGCGCGGATCGCGCGGCGGATCGGCCGGCCGTTCGCCGGTCGAGGGCTACACTGGGGGCAGAGTCGGTCGAGGACGGGCCGGACGGTCCGATCGGGTCGGCGCCGGGCACCGCCTGGTGGCGGGAGCGGGAGGTGCAAGCGATGGGGACGCGAAACCAGCCGGCGGCGAGCCGGATCGGCACGACCGCGGCGCAGCTCGTTGACCTCGTGGGACCGCGCCTCCGCGCGGCCTCGGAGAGTCTCGGGCCGGTGCTGGAGGGGGCCCGCCACCAGCTCCCCCCGGTCGCCGACGCGCGGGAGCGGGTCGGCGAGGTCCTCGAGGAGGCGCGGGAACGCTCCGGTGCGCTCGCCGAGCAGGTGGTGCACGCCGCCTACGAGGTGAGCAAGTCCCTCCCGCCGGACGCGCGCCGGATCGTTGAATCGTCGCTGCGCAAGACCGGGGTCGAGCCGCCGCGGCCGCCCCGGCGGCGGAGGCGACGCGCCTGGATCGCGGCCGGGGTGCTCGCCGGGGCTGGGGTCGCCTTCCTCTTCTCGGGGACGCTCCAGGACAAGGTCTACGACCTCGTCGACCGGATTCAGGGCCGCACCGGGGACGATGAGGACGACGACTGGACGACGGCACCGATGGAGCCGGCTCCATCGGCCGGGGATGGCCCAGTCGTATTCGCTTCCGCCGACCAGCGCCTAAGCGAAACCGGAGCCGGGGCCGAAGAGCCCGACCCGGGCGCGACCTCCTGACCGACCGCCGCCGCCGGTGAGCGTCGCCGGGATCAGCAGGACCGAGGGGGCCGGGCGCGGCCTGCGCGGCCTCGGTCCCCTCGTCGCCATCCTCGCCGGCGCGGCCCTCGCGCTTCTGGGGCCACGGCTCTTCGGTGATCCCCAAAGCTCCGACCCGGACGCCTGGCGGCTGGCAGCCTACTTCGGGACGCTCTGGCTCGTGGCGCTGGCCGTCCCGCGCCTGCGACCCGTGGCGCCGCTCGCGTTCGCCTTCACGACCCTCGCCCTGCCGTACTCGGTCTGGACGTTCCTGCTCGGATGGAGCGCAGGCCTGCCGGGCGTCTTGGGCGGCCCGGACAGCCTGGGGCGGATGGCCTCGGCTGGGGTGGCCGAGTGGCTCGTGGTCTTGCTGATGGCGGGGCTCTACGCCTGGCGATGCCCGGCGCCGGCCCCTGCGCTCCGGCTCGTGCGCCTCCCCTCCCTCGCCGTCGTGCTGGCGGGGGGCCTCGGGTCCGTCGTCTTCCTGGCCATCGCCTTCCTGCTCCCCGCACCGGTGATCGGGCGCGAGGGTGTTCCGCTCCTCGCCTTCGCTCCCCCCAACGTTTTCGCCTACATCGTCGCCAACGCCTCGACCGCATTCGCCCAGGAGCTCCAGTTCCGAGGCGTTCTCCAGGCCGAACTCGAGCGCTCCCATCCCTGGGTGCTGGCGGTCGCGGTCCAAGGGGTGGTCTTCGGGATCGCCCATCTCGCCGTCTCCTATGCCGGCCCGGCGGCCTCCTTCGTCCCGATCGTCATCGCGCTCGGTCTCGTCTGGGGCTTGCTCACCCGGTGGACCGACTCGCTCTGGCCAGCGATCGTGATCCACATCGTGGCCGACGTCTTCATCACCGTCGCCATCCTCGGCGGCCTCTACGGACTGTGAACGTTCCCCGCCGGCGGCGCTGCGGTGTCCCCTCGGCCAGCCGCATCGCCGCGGCGACCGCCGCCGCGGGACTGGGTCTTCTGACCGGCACGGTCGGAGCCACCGCGGCGACCCAGTGGTGGACACCGGGCCCAAGGATCGCGGCCATCGCGATCGCGTCGACCCCGGCACGGCGGACGCTCGCGCTAACTCGGAGCGGGGTGCTCTGGATCGTTCCCGGGCGCAACCAAGGAGGCCGGGTGACGCTCGGGGCCCCGGCCAGGGCGATCGCGGTCAGCGCCGCCGGCCGCGGGGTGGCCGCGCTCAGCGACGGGACGGTGGTGCAGGTGGCCGGCGATCGGGCGGGCGCGATCCTCGGGGTTCTGGCGGGCCCCGTCACCGCCCTGGCCGCGGGCGGGTCGACGACCACTGCCTTCGCCGTGGCGGCGACGAGCCGCGGCCTCTTCCTCCTCCGCACCGGTCGGGCGGCGGAGCGGGTCGTCCAGGGGAGGGCGACGACGGTCGTGGCGCCGACGGCTCACGGGCTGCCGTGGTGGGCGCTGGTGGGGGGACGACTGTACGGCTCGGCCGACGGCAGCCGATGGGCCCGTGCGCGGCGGGTTGGCCCGCTGCCGCCGGGCACCCTGCTGCTCGGGGAACTCGGCGACGGAACGGTGCTGGCGGTCGAGTCCTCGGGGCTGATCCTGGCCTCGTCGAGCCACGGGCTGACCCCGAGCCTCCAGATCCTGCCCGCCGGCGGCTTCGCGGGCGTGCCTCGTCCAACCGGCCTAGCCGCGGTCGGCCCCACCTCCGCCTACCTCGCCACCCGCGGCTTCGCCGCCCTCCTCACGCCCGACGACGGCTACGACTGGTATCGGGCCGCGCCTTCGCAGCTCCCCAGCGACCTCGAGGCGGTCGCCAGCGTCGGACCGGTGGCGGCAGCCTCCCACCCCAGCGGCGATGTGATCGTGGCCGGGCCCGGCCGGCTCTACCTCCACCGCCTCCAGAGCCTCCCGTCGCCGCCCGTCTACGTCGGCGGCAGCGCCCTCCTCCAGTGGGCGGGGATCGCCGCCACGACCGCGGTCGCGATCCTGCTCGGCCTCACCGGGATAGTGCTCGCCGCGCCGCGCCGGGGTCGGCGCCGGCTCGGCCGGCTCGTATGATCGGACCGGCGACCGGGGGTGAGGCGACCCGGCGTCGCCGGCTCCGGCCCCGTAGGGAGTGGCTGCCGTGAAGGCGGTGGTGATGGCGGGGGGTGAGGGCAGTCGTCTGCGCCCGCTGACGAGCCGACGCCCCAAGCCGCTGGTCCCCGTTGTGGGCCGCCCCTGCGTGGAGCACATCCTCCGACTGCTCCGCCGCCACGGCATCACCGAGGTGGTGGTCACCCTCCAGTACCTGGGCTCCGACATCCGCGATTACTTCGGGGACGGTCAGGACCTGGGGATGGAGATCGCATACGTGGTCGAGGATCGGCCCCTCGGCACCGCGGGCAGCGTCCGAAACGCGGCCGAGCTGGTCGGCGACACCTTCCTTGTCATCAGCGGCGACGCGCTGACGGACATCGATCTCACCACGGCGATCGCAGCCCACCGAGACCGCGGCGCCCGGGCCACGATCGTGCTGGCCCGAGTGCCGTCCCCGCTGGAGTACGGGGTCGTGATCACCGACGGCGGGGGACGGATCCAGCGCTTCCTCGAGAAGCCCTCGTGGGGCGAGGTCTTCAGCGATCAGGTGAACACCGGGATCTATGTGGTCGAGCCCGACGTCCTCGGCGAGATCGAGCCGAACCGCAGTGTCGACTGGTCGCAGGACGTCTTCCCCCGCATGCTCGAACGCGGCGACCCCCTCTTCGGCGTGGTCGGAGACGGCTACTGGTGCGACATCGGGAACATCGCCTCCTACCTCCAGGCCAACTGGGACGCCCTGGAAGGCCGGGTGATCTGCGAGATCGACGGCGTCCGCCGGGGCGACGGGGTAGTCGTGGCCTCAGGCGCCGAGGTCGACGAGGACGTGCAGGTCGCCGGACCGGCGTTCGTGGGGCGGGATGCGGTCGTCCGCCGCGGCGCGTTCCTCAACGGGCCGGTGGTGATCGACCGCCACGTCGTGGTGGATGTCGGCGCCAAGGTCAGCACCAGCGTGGTCTGGCCCCAGGCCTACATCGGCGAGCGCGCCCGCCTCCGCCAGGCCGTGGTCTGTTCCGGGGCCACCCTCAAGCCGCTGGTGCTCGTCGAGGAGGGGGCGGTCGTCGGCGATGGGTGCGTGATCGGAGCGGGCGCCGTGATCAGCCCCAACGTCAAGATCTGGCCCCACAAGGACATCGAGCCGGGAGCGGCCGTCCACGAATCGGTGATCTGGGCCGGAACCTGGCGCTCCAGCCTGTTCACCTCCTACGGCATCACCGGTCTCAGCAACGTCGAGCTCACCCCCGAGTGGTGCGCCCGCCTGGGGGCGGCGTGGGCGGCGAGCCACCCGAAGGGCAGCGAGCTCGCGATCTGCCGTGATCGCCAACCGAGTTCGCGAATGATCAAGGGGGCCATGATGGCGGGCATGCTCTCCGCCGGGGTTCGGGTCCTCGACCTATCCGAGCTCCCCCTGCCGGTGACGAGCCATCTCACCCGCGAGTCAGCGGTGCGGGGCGCGGTGCACATCCTCGCCTCTCCGCTCGACCCACGGTCCGCCGACATCCGGGTGCTGGACGAGCGCGGGCTGCCCATCGACCGCCGCGCCGAGCGGCGGCTGGAGAACATCTTCTTCCGCGAGGACTTTCGCCGGGTCGTTCCGGACGAGATCGAGCCGATCGCCTACGCGGCCTGGGCCCTCGACGCCTACGCGGCCCAGGCCCTCGAGGCACTCGATGTCGAGCTGGTCCGATCGGCCCGGCCAAAGGTCTTGGTCGACTACGACTACAGCTCGGCCTCGCTGGTGCTCCCCCGGTTGCTCACGGCGGTCAATGCCGAGGTGATCCCGCTCCACGCTGGGTACGATGACGGGGCTCGGCCCGAGGTCGGCCCGGACCACTTCGAGGACCAGCTCCGCCAGTCTGCCCTCATCACCCGCACGGTGGGGGCGGACCTGGGTGTCACGATCGACGCCGCCGGCCAGCGGATACGCCTGATCGACGACGCGGGCGCGGTCCTCGACCACGGCGAGGCGCTGGCCCTCGTGACCTGGCTGGCGCTGGCGGGGCGACCGGGTGGCACCGTCGTGGTGCCCGCCTCGGCCCCCCGGGCGATCGGTCTCATCGCCGACCGGCTCGGTGGCCGCGCCATCCTCACCAAGTTCGATCCCCCATCGGTGCTCCGCGCCGCCGTCAGGACCGGGGCCGTCCTGGGCGGGGATGGCAACGGGGGCTTCGTCTGGCCCCGGCATCTGCCGGCCTTCGATGCGATCTTCTCGGTGCTGGAGCTGCTCGCCCTTCAGATCCGAGCCGGGCGACCGCTCAGCGCGATCCGCCGCGAGCTGCCCCTCGGAGCCCACCTGCGCCACGACGAGTTCTGCCCCTGGGAGGCGAAGGGCCGGGTGATGCGCGTCCTTCTGGAGCGACACCGAGGGGAGAGCCTCGACCTCACCGACGGGCTCAAGGTCCCGGTCGACGGCGGTTGGGTCCTCATCCTGCCGGATCAGGATCGGCCCGAGTACCACGTGATCGCCTCGACGGCCGACCGGTCCGCGGCGGAGGCAGCGGTCCGCCAGTACCGCGAGGAGATCGTGGAGGCGATCGCCCGGGTCGACGAGGGGGCGCCGGGCGGTGACGGGTCGCCGGGCGCCGCCGCCCCGTCGCCGCCCGGGGGTCAGTCCAGCCCGAGGTCGTAGGCGACGGCGATCTCCTCCGGGGTGTACCGCCGCATCGCCAGGTGGGTGCGGGTCCGCACGATCCCGGGAAGGGACGCCAGCTCGTCGTGGACGAGGACGGCCAGCGTCTCCTGGTCGGGGACCTGGATCTTCACGATGAAGTCGAGCTTCCCGGTCGTGGTGTGGACCTCGACCACGCCTGGGCAGGCGGCGAGCCGCGGGCCGAGCCTCCGCAGGTGCTCGCGGTCGGCGGTGACGAACAGGAAGGCTGTGATCACGGCGGCGGCACCTCGGGGAGCGGCCTCCGGGAGGGACGGGCACGCGCCGGTCGAGTGGGCCCCGGGGCGGTTCGCGGGAGCGTAGCACAGCCCCGGGTATACTCTTGGGCGCCCGGACCTCCCGAGGCGACCGGGACGGCGCGGGAGTAGCTCAGCTGGTAGAGCATCTGCTTCCCAAGCAGAGGGTCGCGGGTTCGAGTCCCGTCTCCCGCTCCCAATGCAGCGACCGCGGGACTCGGGGCCAAGCGGTCCCCGATTCCCGAACGGTTCTGACCGTGGCCGTCGGGGCCGCGAACCTTCCTCAACGCACAACCTCAGCAGTCTTCGAAGCCCAGACTCACAAGCGGTCTCCCACCCCCTCCTCGCGAAGGCCCGCAGCCCCCCTCCAGATGGCGCGTCGTCCTCGGGCCACGTCGACGGTCTGGCTTGACGGTGGCTAGGCAGATCACGCGCTGCTCAGCCGTGGGCCACGACGACCCGCCATGGTCCGGAGTCGCATCCGTGCCGAGGCGCTCAGTCTTCTTGGCTGCGAGCCTCTCGCATCCCCGACCAATCCCTGGGTCGGCTGAGGGCCATCGGAGGGAGAACATGCCGCTACCGCCTGCGGGTCCGCTTGTTCGACGACCGGCCGGCGAAGCGGGCAAACGGGGTGCAGGCGACGAGGCTATGAATTGGGTCGTTCCGTGTGCAAGGCGTGATCGTGGAAGGCGCCCCCTGAGGAGGCAGAGGAAGGGGGACCCGCCCCCCCCCCGCCGGCTCGGCGTCGAGCGTGCACGGGTCGACCGCGCTTGGACCGCCAATGACGATGAGGGGAGAGGCCGTTCCCGTTGGGGTGCCGGCCGTCAGAGCGCGATCCCGGGGCGTTTGCGTCGCCCACCGGTGCCGGGCACCCGTCGCCAGCTGCGTTTGCGCGGCCCCCGCTCTCGTCAGCGGACGGCCTCCGACGGTCTGAGACCCCACCGTGGAGGTGGGTCACGCGATTCCCCTTCTCCGTGGACGACACCTCGAGCTCGGGCGGGGGCGAAGGGGAGCGGGTCGAACAAGCGGACGCCTCGGCCGAGTGTGACCGGGACACCCTTCACCTGGTTTCGGTTGCCGCCGCCGGATTCAAGCGCTGCGGGTTGACGCAGGGACCTTCGAGGGCGATCAGCCCTCGCCGGCGGTGCGCCATCGTCCGTTCCATCCCCGGCGTCGCGCAGACCACGCTGGCCCCCCACGCGCGCGCGATGGGGCCTCAACCCGTGATCTTGGTGAGCGAGTCGCCCTCGGCGTTCGAGACAAAGACATGCGCCCCGGCGACGGCGATGGCGACCGGGTCGTTGAACGCGTCGGCAGGGCGGGCGATTACCCGCACCGCCGCCCCCGTCGAGGCCTGGATCTCGGTGATGGAGCCAGCGCCTCGGACGGCGTTGGCGACGAAGAGATCCTGACCGCTCGCGGCGATAGCGACGGGGTGGTCGAACTCGTAGGCGGGTCCGGCGATCACGCGGACCGCGGCCCCCGTCGCGGCGTTGACCTCGGTCAGGGACCCCGCACCCTGGATACCGTTCAGGACCAGCACATTCCGGCCGTTCACGGTCACCGCGTCCGGATGGTCAAACTCATACGCGTGACCGGCGATCACTCGCACCAACGCCCCCGTGGTGGCGTTCACCTCGGAGAGCGACCCTGCACCCGACACGGCGTTGGCGACGAAGAGGTCCGCGCCACTCGCGGCGACAGCGGCCGGGTGATCGAACTCATAGGCGTGGCCAGCGATCACCCGCACCCGTGCCCCCGTGGCGGCGTTGACTTCTGTGAGGGAACCGGCACCGTCCGACCCGGCGTTCACGACGAAGAGGTCCCGGCCGACGACGGCGATGGCGACCGGGTGATCGAACTGGTAGGCGGGCCCGGCGATCACCCGAATCCGCGCCCCCGTGGCGGCGTTGACCTCGGTGAGGGATCCCGCGCCGTGCGACCCGGCGTTCACCACGAAGAGATCCCCGTCATACACCGCGATCGCAACTGGGTGGTCGAACTTGTCGGCCCGATGGGCGATCACCCGTACCCGCCGGCGCGTCGAGGCGTGGATCTCGGTCAGGGATCCGCCGCCCGAGCGAGGGTCATTTGCCACGAAGACGTCCGCCCCGATGGCGGCGACGGAGACAGGGTGGTCGAACTCGTAGGCGCCGCCGCTGATCACCCGGACCACAAGGCGCGTCGATGCGTCGGCCCGCGCGAGGGCTCTGGCCTGCCGAGGAGATGAGTGGAAGGGAGCGGGCGCCGGCGCGGCAATGGGCGGCACGATCGCGGCAGTGCCAGCTGCCGCCAGCGCCGCGGCCGTCACTCGACCCGACTGGCGGATCCAGTGTCCCCGATCCGAGTGCGATCCGTGTCGGCGCTGGCTCCCGTCCGCGCCCGTCCGCCGCCGGCTCGCGGAGGGCACCCCGCGCATGAGCCGCCATCCGTCCAGGATGAAGAGTCGGGCTAGTCCGTGGCGGGTTGAGGGCGCGCAGGAACGCTGGCGCTCCAGACCCTCTCCGGGCATCTTTCGCGGACAAGCCCACGCGGCGGAGCGCCGAAACATGGGTGCAGCCTACGCGGGACGCCCAGGGCCCTGTCAACTTGAATCGGGATGATCGAGGGCGGCCTCGACCGTCCGGCCCGGTGACGGCGGTGGGTCGATCCACGCAGCGGCCCACTCAGCCCTGCTCTGCGCCACCCCTGGCCCCTCACCTCTCCCCACCGTGGCTAGACATCGATCCCGGTCGAAGGCGACGCCGCTGTCGCAGCCCAGAGCGAGACGATCGCCAGCGGTGCTCGCAAGTCGACGCAGTCGGAGCCGCCGAGGTGAGGCCGGTTGAACGACGGCGCCTGTTGGTCTGGCTCCACGTCCGTCAGCCACGGGGGGCAGGCATGCGAGGCACCGGGAACGTTCCCGACCGACGTGTCGTGGCGCGGTCGGGCGCCATCACCGGTCGCGGAGGCGGAAATGTCGAGCTGGACCCCAGAGCAGCCCGTATGGCCAGACACTCGGCCTCTTCTCGCAAGCCGGGGTGCAGCCCTTGGTCGGAGCCCGACCGGACCGCTTCGGTCCGCCCCCTGGGATTCGCGGTGTCCCTCGACCGCACGATCTTGTCACCGCCCACTGGGACTGCTTCGCGACCGCTGACGGCGGACACTCCCGGCGCGATCCCAGCGGTGCGCAGACCCTCGGCGCGGCGGTGACGGCGATGCCGCACGAGTCCCCAGAACCAACCCCGCCGCCGGAATGGGTCGAGTCCGACAGGGCATTGGTGGCGGCATCGGTCATCGCTCCCGCTGGCACCGTCGCCCAGGCGGGACGGTGCGGGAAGCGGGCCGTGGACCCAGCCAAAGGTCCCGGAACAGCCCGCCCCTCGGGGGCCGTCAATGGCGACGCCTCCGTTGCCGATGATGGCGGGGGCCCGCTTCAGCCTGACCCTTCGCGATCGTGAGCGCCCTACCCGGCCGCGCGACTTCAATCCGGCACACGCCTACTCGCGGAAGAGGGCCTGCCGGTGCCACTCCAGATGCTCGCGCGCAGGGCGCTCCTCGCGAAGCCGCGGGGGGCGCAGTTCTAGGCCGGCCAGGGAGTAGTAGTCGCGGCCGTTCTCCCAGTCGTTCCGAAGTTGCGGACTGACCAAGAGGCGGTGCGTCGGCGGGTCGATCCCAATGTAGCCCCGGTCGAAGAGCGTGTGCACGTCGGACCGCAGCAGGAGCCCATTGCGGACGTCGTGCGGACCACCCTGGGTCGCGGGCCGAATGTGGCAGGCCTCGAGCACCGGCAGGACGCGCTCGCCGGTGACGGCGCAGCGACGAGCGTACACGTCGGTCACGAGCGCTCGGAAGGCATGCTGGCCGAGCCGGCGGAACGCCCGTGCCTCTCGAAACTGGACAGAGCCCAGGTCCGGGTGGAGCCCGGCTGCCAGCTCCGCCGACGTGCGACCCAATCGATCGTGGATTGCCTCCCAGAGTCTGCGCCCGATTCCGACATCGGTGTCATAGACCTTGCCCCGGACGATGTTCCGTGACCAGTCGGTCGGCTCCCCTATCCAATCGTCGTTGGGGAAGAAGACTGGGTCGCGGAGCAGGACGCATCCGACCTCGTCCCGCTCGGGGACGACTCGACTCCGACGGTACTTCGCCATCCGCTCCATCAGCTCGGGCAGTGAACCCGTCCCGTTGGCTTCCCCGAAGGTGGTCCAGGCCCCGATCAGCGGTAGTCGGCAGTAGCCTTGGTACCAGGCCACGCCCGCGATCCGGAAGCGGGGTGCGTGGAGCTTGAAGACGAACGGCTCTCCGGGTCCAAGCGCCTTGAAGCCCATCTCTGCCGATGGGAACCAGAAGTTGACCTCGTCCAGCTCGGGGCGCTCCCGGAGGAAGCGGAACCAGTCCCAATCGGTGACCGCCACGAACACGCGCATCGGCGATGCCGTCAGCGCACCGAGGGCCAGTCCGGGACGGTCGAGGTGAGTCGTGCGGGCTCAAGGAACGACCCCTCAGCGCCGAGGGCGGCGCCGTCCAGACGCGACCACGCCGGGTCCGGCGTCGGCACCGAACCTTCAAGGGGGCCGGCTTGCGCCGAGCCCGCCCGGACACGCAGGGAGGGGACCGGCGGCGTTTGGGCACGCGACCCACAGCAGCGCCCGTCAGTGGCCGCCAGCCGATTCCACGTCCCGGCGCCCGGCGCGAACCGTCGCCATGGACAGGATGGGCAGCGGTCCGGAGTGGGATGCGGATCGGCGTCCGCCGCCAGTGGCACGCCAAGTGAGAACATGACTCGCTGAGCGGCGCCTGGTCCTCGGCGACCTTGGCAGGGGCGAAAGCCTTCTCGGGCCAATGGGGTGGTCGACCGCAGCCGCAGGTGGCCGGCGCTGGAGATGGGCGATACCGCAGCAGCGCCGACCCTGTCGGCCGCGCCGCAGTCCGCGCGGGTGGGCGGGCGGTGTGCAGTCCGAGACCAGCCGGTCGGCTGGGGATCGCGATGGGCGCACCGGGCCTCGCGCGGTGCCGCCGTCTCCCGTACCAGGGCTGGCCCGGCACCCCGGTCCGAGGCTTCTGCCGGTGGCCGCCGGGATGCACCCCACCGGCCGGGGCGCGACGCGCAATCCTCAAGGATGAGATGCCCCTCCCGAGAGCGGACCGCGGGCTCGATCCGGGTCGGTGGATGATTCTCCCTCCGAAGGCGGCCCAGGGTCATGATCGGCCGCGGCGGGCCATCCCGGCATCCCGAGTCTGTGGAGCGGCCCCCAAAACCGAAAGCTCCTCCGATCGAATCATGTCGGGTGGTACTCCACGCGGTCGCCGGGCTCCCCGGGGGGCTCGCGGGCGCCCCGATCGAGCCGCCAGTCGGGCCATGGTGAGCCCTTCGGGGCGATTCGGGCTCGGCCGCTGCGACCTGTGCCGGCCCTCCCGGTCCCAGGGGGTGCGCACGGCGCGCTCGCCCCCCGCGGCCTGGCTGCCCGGGCGCCGGCACCCCGGTCGGCCTGTGCTCCGCGTCGATGGGCGCTGCGACGCGGGGGTCGAGACCGCGCGCTCGGACACCACCCGGCAGACGGGCACCGTCGAGGTCGCCGGCCAACAGACGAGCGACTCATGGCTCGCGTCCGGTCGCCGGAGGGCGGCACCACCCACCGCCGAGCCCCGGCACAAGTGGGCTACTGAGCCGATCAACGCCTGGCTGCCGCCAGCGGCGGTGCACGCGCTGGAGCGGGTTGCCGAACCAGGTCAGCTCCCGGATGGGGCCCCTCCCGCCGGCCCGGCCCAGTCCGTCAGCTCGCCGTCACCGGTTCTCAGGCTCCTCTCAGCTTGTTTTGGCGAGCTGCCGTCTACGCTCGCGCCCACCAAGCTCGGCCCGCTGACCAAGGAGCCCTCATGAAGCGCCTCGCGATCGCGATCACCCTCGCCGCGGCCGTGTGCACGGCCGGTCTGGCCGCCAGCAGCACCTTCGCCACCGCCGCGCCGCTCCACCGGCACAGCTGGGGTTCGGACGGCGGGCCCTCCGCCCCTTGGAGGTATGGACGCCACGATGGCGCCGTCGTCGGTACCTTCTCCAGCTACACCAGCAGCGGGGGCTCCGTCACGCCAGCTTCTGGCGCCCTCACCGTGACGACCCCAGGCGGCACCAGCCTCACCTTCACCATCGATAACCTGACGCGGGTGGTCCAGGGGGGCGAGCCAGGCTTCGAGGAGACGAGCCCACCGCCGAGCTCCAGCCCGAGTTCCAGCCCGAGCTCCAGCCCGTCGGTGTCGCCCACCCCCTCGAGCGCCCTCCTGAGCGGCCTCACCTCGGGGACGCGGCTTCGCATCACCGGTGAGGTCATCAATCTCGATCCCACCACGTACCTGGCGGTGCGGGTCATGATCCTGCCGGCGGTTCCCACGTCCGGGACGACCCCGTACGCGGGATCGTCGGGGAGTGGGGCCGGGGGCCGCGACCACCACGCCACCCTTCGGTAGGGTCGCGCCCGGCTCTCCCGCGAGGTGGGCGGGAGCTGGGGCGCCCCGGGCCAGGGCGGCGGCCGAGCGCCCCGCCCGCCCGCCTCGACTCCCGTAGAGTTCACTCCGGCGCCGGCCCCGGCGCCCCGGGCGACCCGACCCCGTGGAGGCTGCCGCCGGCCATGCCCGCGCGATCCGCCCGCCCGCCCGCCGTGCCATCCCGGACGGCGGGCCCCGGTCCGCGGCCACCCGCGTGACCCGGATCCGAGTGGCGCTGCTCGCCACCTGCCTGGTCGACACCCTGTTCCCCGACGTCGGCCGGGCCACCGTCCGCCTCCTTGAGCGTCTCGGGGTCGACGTGGACTTCCCCAGCGGGCAGGCGTGCTGCGGGCAGATGCACGTCAACGCCGGGTACCCCGAGCAGGCGCTCGCGATCATCCGCAACCACGTCGCCGCCTTCTCGGGGGCGGAGCTCGTCGTGGCCCCGTCCGGGTCCTGCGTGGGCGCCGTCCGTCACCAGCAGGCGAGGGTCGCGCGCCAGGCTGGCGACCTCGCCCTGGCCCGCGACGCCGAGGCGCTGGCCGCCCGCACCCTCGAGCTCACCGAGCTGCTGGTGGATGTGCTGGCGATCGAGGACGTCGGCGCCCGCTTCCCCCATCGCGTCACCTATCATCCGACGTGCCACGCCCTGCGGCTCCTGCGAGTGGGGGACCGGCCGCGGCGGCTCCTCAGCCGGGTGCGCGGCCTCGAGCTGGTCGAGCTCGGCGACGCCGAGGTCTGCTGCGGCTTCGGCGGCACCTTTTCCGTCGCCAACCCCGACGTCTCGGCCGCCATGCTCGGGGACAAGCTCTCCAGGGTGTTGGCGACCGGAGCCGAGGTGGTCACGGCCGTTGACGTCTCCTGTCTCATGCACATCGCGGGCGGGCTGTCACGGCTCCGCACCGGGGTCCGTGCGATGCATCTGGCGGAGATCCTCGCCACCACCGGCGACGGGCCATGAGCGCCGGCGGTCCTGCGGGCCGCAGCGGCGCTCATGGCCCCCTGCGGGGCCGCGAGCCGTTCCCCGACGCGGCGCGGCGGGCGCTGGCCGACACCCAGCTCCGGCAGAACCTGGCGAGGGCGACCCGCACCATCCGGGCCCGGCGCGCGGAGGTCGTCGGAGAGGTGCCCGACTGGGAGGCGCTGCGGGAGGCGGGGCGCGCGATCCGAGCCGAGGCCACCCAGCGGCTCCCGGAGCTGCTGGAAACGCTGGAGGCCCAGGTGGTGGCGAGGGGCGGCACCGTGCACTGGGCGCGCGACGCGGCCGAGGCGACGCGGGTCGTGGTCAACTGCGTGCAGGCCACCGGCGCCCGCGAGGTCCTCAAGGTCAAGTCGATGACGACCCAGGAGATCGGCCTCAACACAGCGCTCGAGCGGGCCGGAATCCGCCCGGTCGAGACCGACCTCGCCGAGCTCATCGTCCAGCTTGCGGGGGACACCCCCAGCCACATCGTGGTGCCCGCGATCCACCGCAACCGCGAGGAGATCCGTCAGCTCTTCCGGCAGCACCTACCCGAGGCCCCGGCAGCGCTGGGGGACGACCCACAGGAGCTGGCGGCGGTGGCGCGACGGCACCTTCGCCAGAAGTTCCTTCGCGCCCCGGTGGCGATCTCGGGCGTCAACTTCGCGGTAGCGGAGACGGGGACCCTGGTCGTGGTCGAGTCGGAGGGGAACGGACGGATGTGCCTCACCCTTCCGTCGACCCTCGTCACGGTGATGGGGATCGAGAAGGTGATCCCCCGCTGGCGAGACCTCGACGTCCTTCTCCAGCTCCTGCCGCGCTCGGCGACTGGGGAGCGCATGAACCCGTACACGTCGATGTGGACCGGCGTCACCCCCGGGGACGGCCCCCAGACCTTCCATCTCGTCCTGGTGGACGGCGGGCGCAGCCGAGCGCTCGCCGACCCGATCGGCCGCGAGGCGCTGCGCTGCATCCGCTGCTCGGCCTGCCTCAACGTGTGCCCGGTGTTCGAACGGGTCGGCGGCCACGCGTACGGGTCGGTCTATCCCGGCCCCATCGGGGCCATCCTCACCCCCCAGCTGACCGGCCGGCCGGGCGATCGGGTCACGGGATCGCTCCCCTTCGCCTCCACCCTCTGCGGGGCCTGCCTCGACGCGTGCCCGGTCCTCATCGACATCCCGCAGCTGCTCGTGCACCTGCGCGGGGTGGCACGGGCCGGTGCCCGGCAGGGGCGGCGCCCGCCGTCTCCGTCCACCCTCGCCATGGGCGCGGCGGCCTGGGTGATGGCCGACGGCTCGCGCCTCGGGTGGGCAGGGCGGGCGGCAAGGCTCGGCCGCCGGCTCCCCGCCGCCGGGCTGCCGCCGCTCGCTCGCTGGCTGCGCACCCGCGACCTCCCGACCCCACCGCCGGAGACCTTCCGGGCGTGGTGGGCGCGGACCCGGCGCGGCCGGTCGTGAACGCCCGCACCGTCGTGCTGGGCCGTCTGCGGCGCGCCCTCCAGCCCGGGGTGGTGCCGGAGCCGATCGTGCGGGCGTACCGCCAGGCGGGCCCCAGTCCGCCGGGCGCCCCGGCGCTCCTCGACCGGCTCCAGGCCCGGCTCCTCGACCTGGGCGCCGGCGTGCGGCGGACGGCGCCGGATACGGTGGCGGAGGTGATCGCCGCGCTGCTGGCGGCGCGGGGCGCGACCACCGTCGTGGTCCCAGCCGGCCTCCCGCGGACCTTCGTTCCGGGCGCCGTCGTCGATGCGGCCGATCGGCCCGCCCCCACCCTCGACCAGGTGGACCTGGTCGTGACCGGGTGCGCGGTCGCCATCGCCGAAACCGGGACCCTGGTCCTGGACGGCTCGCCCGATCAGGGCCGGCGGGCGCTCACCCTGGTGCCCGACTGGCACATCGCGGTCGTGGCGGCGGCGCGCGTGGTCGAGACCCTGCCCGAGGCGATCGCCCGGCTGGATCCGACCCGACCGCTCACGTTCATCAGCGGGCCCTCGGCCACCAGCGACATCGAGTTCCGCCGGGTGGAGGGGGTCCACGGCCCCCGCACCCTGGACGTCATCCTGGTCACGACCGGCGGGTGAGGCGCGGGCCGCCGACCCCTGGGGCCTCGAGCGACCCCGCGCCGCGCAGATGCCGTTGGAACCACTCGGCGGCCAGCCGCGCCACCTCGTCGAGCGCCCCCGGCTCCTCGAAGAGGTGGGTCGCCCCGGGGACGATGGCGAGGGCCGACGGTCCCGCGAGCCGCTGCCGGGCCAGCCGGTTGAGCCGAAGCACCTCCTGGTCGAGGCTCCCGACGATCAGGAGCGTCGGCGCCCGGACCGCCGCCAGGGCCGATCCCGCCAGATCGGGGCGGCCGCCCCGCGAGACGATCGCCCGGATCCGCTGGGGATCCGCCGCCGCCGCCACGAGGGCGGCCGCCGCCCCGGTGCTGGCGCCGAAGACCCCGCACGGAAGGTCCGGCCGCACCGTCGCCAGCCAGTCCACCCCCCACCCGACGCGCTCGGCCAGCTTGGGGATGTCGAAGCGCAGGTGGCCGGTCAGGCGGTCGACCACCTCCTCGGCGGGGCTGAGGAGGTCGAGGAGGAGCGTGGCCAGGCCACCGGCGTTGAGGCGGGCCGCGACCCCCAGGTTGCGCGGGCTCCGACGACTGCTCCCGCTGCCGTGGGCAAAGCAGACCGCCCCGGTGGCGCCCTCCGGCACGGCCCAGCTCGCGACCAGGGACGGCCCGGCCGGCCGGCCGGGCAGCTCGACCTCGCCCATCTCGACCGGGGCGCGGGCGGTCGGCCCGCCCACGGGCCGCGCTGGATCGCGCGCGGCCGCCGCGGCCAGAAGGCGGTGGATGGCGTCGTCGCTCGGCGGCGCGAACTCTCGATAGTGGCTGCCCACCGACAGGAACGGGATGGGGGTGTGGAGACAGACGAACTCGTCCACCAGCGGTGCGAGCTCCCGACGGGCCTCGGCCGGCGCCACTGGGACCGCGGCCACCACCCGGCGCGCTCCAGCCACCCGCGCGGCCCGAAGGGCCGCGCGCATCGTCGACCCGGTGGCGATCCCGTCGTCGACCACCACCGCCACCCGCTCCCGGAGGTCGACCGCTGGGCGGTCGCCGCGGTACAGGCGTTCGCGCGCCTCGAGGACCTCGCGCTCCCGCTCGACGATGGCGGCGAGGACGCCCTCCTGCAGGCGGACCTCGTCCAGGACCTGCTGGTTGCGGACGACGATCCCGCCCGAGGCGAGGGCACCGATCGCCAGCTCCGGTTGGCCCGGCAATCCGAGCTTGCGAACGACCAGGACATCCAGGGGAGCGTGGAGCGCGCGCGCGACCGCGTCCGCGACCGTCAGCCCGCCTCGAGGCAGCCCCAACACGACCAGGCCGGCCTCTCCCCGCAGGCCGGCCAGCGCGGCGCCCAGCCGGCGACCCGCCTCGGATCGATCAGCGAAGATCGGCCACCACCCGGTACCGTGCACACCACCACGATGCCGCGCGGGCGGGGGCTGCGCATCGGGGGAATCGACGGGGCGCCGCGCGCGCGCCCCAGGGCCATCTCGGAGGGCACGACGACGGGGAGGCCCAGGGCGCGAGCCTTCGAGCCGGCCACCGGCCACCGGGTCCTTCCCCACACCGCCGATGTGATCCTCGAGGCCTGGGGACCCGATCGCCGCACCTGCCTGGCGGAGGCGGTGCTCGCCCTGGTCGGCATCTTCGCCGCCCCGCTGCCGGGCGCGGTCGCCTCCCGAATGGAGCGGACGATCCCCCCGGGCGGCGGGCCGGCCGAGCTCCTCGTCGGCCTGCTCGAGGAGGTGATCTACCTCGCCGAGGTGGAGGGCGTCGTCCCCCGCGCCGTGACCGTGGATGACGACCGGGCATCCGGGGGGCTGCGCGCCGCGCTGACCGTGGTGCCCCTGGCGGACGCCGAGCGCACCGGCCCGGCCCCCAAGGGCATCGCCCGCCACGCACTCGAGTTCGCGGGCGGCGCGCGCGGCTGGCGGTGCCGGGTCGTGGTCGACGTCTGAAGGCGCCCGCACGACCAGCCGGCCAGTCTCCACCGCCCGGCCGACGACCCCCGGGGGGGGGTCAGCCCTTCACCACCCCGACCGGCACCAGCCGCGCCACGCGGCGGAGCAGCCCCGCCGCCTGCGAGACCCGAACCACCTCGTCCACGTCCTTGTACGCGGCGTCTGCCTCCTCGGCGAGCTCCGCGAGCGAGCCCGGCCGGACGCGGATCCCGCGCGCCTCCAGCTGGTCGCGGACGGCCCCTCCCCCGGACCGGCGGCGGGCCGCGCCCCGGCTGAGGACCCGGCCCGCCCCGTGGCAGGCCGAGCTGAAGGCGTCGCCCGGCGTCACCCCGGCACAGACGTGGGAGGCGGTCCCCATCGACCCGGGGACGAGGACCGGCTGCCCCGCCGACCGGAAGGCCGCCGGCAGATCGGGATGCCCCGGCGGGAGCGCCCGCGTCGCGCCCTTGCGATGGACGCACAGGAGCCGAGGCCGTCCGGCGACCGGGTGCCGCTCCAGCTTGGCGAGGTTGTGGGAGACGTCATAGAGGAGCTCGAGGCCGCCGCACCCGGCGGCGGCGAAGGCCCGCCGGGCGGCGTCGGTGAGCAGTTGCCGGTTGGCGCGGCCGTAGTTGGCGGCGGCGGCCATCGCCCCGAGGTAGGCGCGGCCCTCGGGCGACCCCACCGGGGCGCAGGCGAGCTGGAGATCGGGGACCTGGATGCCGTAGTAGCGCATCGCCCCGACCATGACCCGAACGTGGTCGGAGCAGATCTGGTGCCCGAGCCCTCTCGACCCGCAGTGGATCATCACCGCGACCCCGTCTCGGCGGAGCCCATACGCCTCGGCGAGCGCACCGTCGGCGATCTCGTCGACCCGTTGGACCTCGAGGAAGTGGTTCCCGGAGCCGAGGCTGCCGACCTGGCGAAACCCGCGCTCGCGGGCGCGGACGCTCACCTGGTCAGGGTCGGCCTCGTGGACGACGCCCTGGTCCTCGCAGTGCTCCAGGTCCTGGGGCACGCCGTGCCCCCGGCGAACCGCCTCGACCGCGCCCCCGGCGAGGATCGCGGTCAGCTCGCGGGGATCGCCAAGGCGCCACACCCCGCCTCCACCGAGCCCCCTCGGGATCAGGGCGCCCAGCGCGTCCATCAGCCGGTCGAGGCGGGGGGCCACCCCCGCCCAGCTGGCGTCGGCGAGCAGCAGCCGCACCCCGCACGAGATGTCGAAGCCCACCCCACCGGGGGAGACGACCCCACCGGCCTCGACGTCGGTCGCCGCCACGCCGCCGATCGGGAATCCGTAGCCCCAGTGGAGATCGGGCATGCCGTAGGAGGCCTCGACGATGCCGGGCAGGGTGGCGACGTTGGCCACCTGGTCGAGTGAGCGGTCGGCGACGAGGTCGGGCATGAGCGCCCGGGAGACGAAGATCGTGCCCGGGACCCGCATCGCCCCCTCGGGCTCGAGCCGCCAGCGGTAGGGGCTCTCCTCGACCGGCACCGGGTGGGGCAGCGCCGGTGGGCGGGGAGGCGCCCCCGGGGGCGCTTCCCCGCCCACGCCCCCCCATCGCCGAGCCGCGGGGCGAGTCCGAACCATCTCCACGATCCAGCATGGCACGGCGCCCCGCCAGCGCCATGCCTGGCCGGCGGCCGACCCGGCCCCCCCTAGCGCTCGTCGCCTCCCGGACGGAGCTCGGTGGCGCGCCGGGCGGCGAGCGCCTGCAGCCGCGGCGACCAGGCGACCGAAGGCGCAACGGGCCCCTCCAGCCGACGCGCCGCCGCCGGCAACCGGCTGAGCTCGGCGTCGAGGCGGCCGCGGGCGGCGGCGAGCGGCTCGGGCGGGTGGAGGCGGCGCCCCCCGGTCATCACCGGCACGAGCAGCGGCTCGAGCCCGGCCACGGCCTCGTCGGCCAGACCGACGACATCGCCGGCGAAGGTGGGCGAGCGGAACACCTGCTTGGGCCCGGGCGCGGTCGCCTTGCCGGGCGAGAGTTTGAGGACTGGCTGACCCCCCACCTCCACCAGCTTGTACACGGTGTCGAGGAAGGGGGCGTCGGCGGAGACGCCGAGGCGGGTCCCGATGCCGAACGCGTCGATCGGCGCGCCGGCCCTGATGAGCCGGTCGACCGCCAGCTCGTCCAGATTGCCACTGGCGATGATCGTGACCCAGCCGAGGTTGGCGGCGTCCAGGAGCGTCCGGGCGGTTGTGGCGAGCTCGAGGAGGTCACCGCTGTCGAGCCGCACCGCGACCCCCTCGCCGAGCCCCATCGCCTCGATGACCTCGATGGCGGCGCGGACGCCGCCGGCGGTGTCGTACGTGTCGACGAGGAAGGTCGCCCCCCCGGGGAAGTCGGCCGCGAACGCCGCAAACGCCTCCGGCTCGCCGGGGAACGCCTGCACGTAGGAGTGGGCCATGGTCCCGCTGGCCGGGATCCCGTGCCGGCGGGCGGCCTCGACGTTGCTGGTGGCGTCGAAGCCGGCGATGGCGCAGCAGCGGGCGACCGCGACCCCGGCCTCCACCCCGTGGGTCCGGCGCAGGCCGAATTCGACCAGCTGCCGGCCCCGGGCGGCCAGGCGGCAGCGGGCGGCCTTGGAGGCGACCGCGGTCTGGAAGGTCACCTGATTGAGGAGGAGGGTCTCCACGAGCTGAGCCTCGGCGAGCGGGGCGGTCACCTCGAGGAGCGGCTCGCCGGCGAGGACGATGCGCCCCTCGGGGATGGCCCGGACATCGCCGGTGAAGCGCAGGGCGGCGAACCGCTCGAGATCGGCGGCCGTGAAGCGGCCGTCGGCGGCGAGGAAGGCCAGGTCCTCGGCGTCGAAACCGAAGCCGGCCAGCTTGGCGAGGCAGTCCTCCAGGCCGGCCGCGACCAGGAAGCCGCGCTGGGGCGGGAGGGCGCGGACGAACAGGCTGAAGGTGGCGGGCGCGTCCAGCCCCCGGCGCAGGTAGCTCGCGGCCATCGTCAGCTCATAGAAGTCGGTGGCCAGCGCTCCGGGCACGGCCCAGTCCCTCCCCGTGTCCGTCTCCCTCCCCCGTAGTGTGGCCGGGGAGGCGGGGGGGCCGCGCACCTCGCTAGCCGGGGCCCGGCGCCCGCCGCCAGCCGTGGGCGGGTCCCCCGACCGGCCGGTCGGGGGACCCGCCCCCACGGAGCGCCCGCAGGGCGCTCGCGATCGCGACCAGGTCGATCGCCTCCTGGAGGAATGCCCCGGGCACGGGGTCGAGGAGCCCGGCTGCGGCCATCCCCATCGCCACCGCCGAGAGGCCCATCCCCAACATCACGCTCTGGCGGGCGATGCGGCGGGTGCGGGTGGCGATGGCGCGGACCTCGACCAGCCGGTCGAGCCGGTCGACGAGCACGACCACATCGGCGGTCTCGCTCGAGGCGCTCGCCCCCCGTGCCCCCATCGCCACGCCGACGTCGGCAGCGGCGAGGGCGGGGGCGTCGTTGAGCCCGTCGCCCACCATGATCACCGGGCCGGCCGACCGGGCCTCCCGCACCGCCTCGATCTTGTCCTCGGGGCTCATGTCGGCCCGGACCGCGTCGACCCCGACGTGGCGGGCCACCCGCTCGGCGACCGGGCGGCGGTCGCCGGTGATCATGACCTGGCGCGGGATCCCGGACCGGCGGAGGCGCTCGGTCACCGCCGCCGCCTCCGGGCGCAGTTGGTCGGCCAGGTGGACGCAGCCGGCGAGGCGATCGTCGACAGCGACGTAGACGCACGAGATGCCGCGCTCCCGCGCCGACGCCCGGGCGGCCGCGGCCCAGCTCGGCAGCACCCCGGTGGCCGCCCACTCGGCGCGCCCGATCCGGACCCTTCGCCCCTCGACGATCCCCTCGACCCCGAGGCCGACGGCCTCGTGGCTGTCCTCCGGCAGGGGGAGGTCGAGCCCGCGGCCACGCGCGGCCTCCACCAATGCCTGGGCGAGGACGTGGGAGGAGACTTGGTCGACCGCGGCGGCGGCGCGCAGCACCGAATCCGCGATCTGCTCGGGAGCGGGGACGACCCCCACCACGGCCGGGCGGCCGGTGGTGAGGGTCCCGGTCTTGTCGAACAGGATCTGGCGTGCCAGGGCGAGCTGCTCCAGCGCCGCGCCGCTCTTGACCACCACCCCGCGCTCGGCCGCGCGCGACATCCCGGCGACCATCGCCACCGGCGCCGCGATGAGCAGCGGGCAGGGGGTGGCCACCACCAGGACCGCCAGCGCCCGCACCGGGTCGCCGTCCAGCACCCAGGCGAGGCCGGCGAGGAGGAGCGCGAGCGGCACGAACCCGGCCGCGTAGCGGTCCGCGAGCCGCACGAACGGGGCGCGGTCGCGCTGGGCCTGCTCAGCCAGCCGCACGATGCCCGCATAGGTGCTCTGCTCCGCTCCCCCGGTCGTGATCATCTCGAAGGGTTGGCCGGCATTGACGATCCCGCTGGGCAAGAGGTCCCCGGTCCGATGCCGGACCGGGCGGCTCTCGCCGGTGAGGGCGGATTCGTCGAGGACGGCGGGCCCCCCGGTGAGCAGCCCGTCGACCGGCACGACCTCGCCGGGCTGGACGAGCAGGCGCATCCCCTTCGTCACCTCGCCGATCCCAAGGGTGGTGAGCCCCAGGTCCTCGCGCCGGTGCACGATCCGTGGCGCCCGGTCGACCAGCAAGCGCAGCTCGCGCTGGGCCCGGTGGGCCGCGTACCAGTCGAGGACCCGTCCGGTCGCGACCATCACCGCGATCACCGCCCCGGCGAGCTGCTCACCGAGCACGACGGCGGCGACGAGGGCGATCCAGGCGATGAGGTCGACCCCCACCCGCCGGTGGCGGAGCTGGCCGGCCAGCCAGACCGACAGCGGCAGCAGGCCGGCGATCGCGCTTCCCGCCCACAGGGCGCCAGCGGCTGCGGGACGGCCGAGGAGATCGACCGCCCCTCCGGCAGCGGTGGCGGCCGCCATCGCCCCCAGCCAGGGCAGGAGGGGGGTCCGCAGCGTCGGGGCCGGCCCGCGCCCGAGCGCGCCGGCCGCGCGGGGGCTCGCCATCACTGCTCAGCCTAGGCGACGATCCCCACGGCGCCGCGCGTGCAACCGCGTCGGGGAACCCTCGGGCCCGGCACCCTCGCAGCCGCGGGCCCGGGGACTCCCCGACGTGGGGGTGGTTCCCACCCTGGCGCCCGGGCGGGCTGCGGCCGATGATGGGGCGGTCGGCGGCCGGCGGCGTGGAGGGGCGCACGGTGCGGAGACGGCGGGTCCCGCGGGCGGTGGGGCTGGGGCTCGCCACCCTGCTGGCGGGCCTCGTCGGACTCGCATCGCCGGTGGCCTCCGCCGGCGGACCCGCCGCCCAGGCCTCGGCCGCGGCCGCCTGCCCCGCCGCCACCGTGGTCGGGCTGCGCACCGGGCGGCATCCGTCCTACGACCGCCTCGTGATCGACCTGCGCTGCCGACTGCCCCGGTACACGGTCCGGTACGTGCGCCAGGTCACGGCCGACCCGTCAGGCCTGCCCGTCCGGCTGCTGGGCCGCGCCTTCCTCCTCATCATCCTGTCGCCGGCCAACGCGCACACGGCCGCCGGGGTGCGCACCCTCAGAGGTCCCACCATCCTCACCCCGCGTCTGCCCACCCTGCGCCAGGTGAAGCTGGTGGGAGACTTCGAGGCATACGTCAGCATCGCGGTCGGGCTCGCCCACCGGGTGCCGGTGCACCCCTTCACCCTGACCGGGCCGCTCCGCCTCGTGGTCGACCTCGGTCACTGAGCGCCGGGGCTGCTCGCCGACCCGGGTCCCCTTCACTCCGCCGCCGCGGCGGCGGCCGGGGCCGGGCGCGCCAGGACCCACCACACCGCGACGAGGAGGAGGACGGCGGCGGCGGGGGCGATCAGGGTGATGGCGAAGGTGGAGCCGGGCGGCAGGGGCAGCGCCAGCCCCCGGCGGATCGGCGGGACGGCCAGGATGAGCGCCATCAGCCCGGTCATGGCCGCGATCACCGCGGCCCCGAGGCGGGTGAGCGGGAGGGCGTGGGCAACGACCACCGCCATCCCCACGATGAACAGGGCGCAGGTGGCGACGGTGCGGGCCTGCCCCAGCGGCGCCCCGCGGTGGAGGGCGATCTCGAAGGCCCCGAGGGTTCCAGCGGCCGCGGCGATGCCGCCGGGGACTGCGCGGCGCGCGACCCGCGAGACGAAGCCCGGACGCGGACGGGCCCGGTTCGGCTCCAGCGCGAGGAGGAACGCCGGGATCCCGATGGTCAGGCTGGAGATCACGGTGAGGTGGCGGGGATAGAAGGGGTAGCGGAGCTGGCCGACGGCAACGGCGACGGCGAGGAGCAGGCTGTAGAGGGTCTCAGTGATGAAGAGGCTCGCGACCCGCTCGATGTTGGCGATGACCCGGCGGCTCTCGGCCAGGAGCTGCGGCACCGCCTGGAACTCGCTGCGCAGGAGCACGACCTTGGCGACCGCGCGGGTTGCGGCGGCGCCTGATCCCATGGCGATCCCGAAGTCGGCGTCCTTCACGGCCAGGACGTCGTTGACGCCGTCGCCGCTCATGGCGACGACGTGGCCCCGGGCGCGCAGGGCGCGGACGATCGCCTGTTTCTGGTGGGGGAGCACCCGGCCGAAGACGGTGTGCCCCTCCACCGCCTTCCCCAGCGCCGCCGGCTCGTGGGGCAGGGTGCCGGCGTCCACGGGCCGGGCGTCCGCCAGCCCGACCCTCGCCGCCACTGCGCCGACCGCGGCGGGGTGGTCGCCCGACAGCACCTTCAGCGTCACCCCCTCGGCCCGCAGGAACGCCACCACCTGGGCGGCATCCCCGCGCAGCCGCTCGTCCAGCTGGATGAGCGCGACCGGGCGCAGCCCGGGCGGCGGCTGGGCGGGATCGAGGGGTCCGTCACCGGCGGCGAGCAGGACCGCCCGCCCGGCGGGGATGGCGGCGGCGGCGGCCGCGGCGGCCGCGGGCGCGGCGCGCCGGAGCAGGACGTCAGGCGCCCCGAGCACCCAGGCCCCGTGCCCGCAGAGCTCGGCGCCGCTCCAACGCCGCGCGGACGAGAAGGGGATGACGCTGGACGCTCGCCAGGTTTCCCCGTCGGGGGGGAACGCGAGCGCCAGCGCGCGCAGCGTCGGATTGGGGCTGGGGTCCGCTCCGGCCATCGCGCTCGCGGCGCGGGGGCTCCAGGCCGCCGGGTCCAGGACGGTGACCTGGCGAACCGCAAGCTCCGGCTCGGTGAGCGTGCCGGTCTTGTCGAAGCAGAGGACGTCGACCCGCGCCAGCCCGTCCAAGGCCGGGAGCTGCTCCAGCAGGACTCCGCGGGTGGCCAGCCGCACCGCCCCGATCGCAAAGGCCAAGCTGGTGAGGAGGACCAGCCCCTGCGGCACCATGCCTGTGGTCCCCGCCACCGCGCCCCGGATGGCGGCGGCAACCCCGATGTGCCGGGCGAGCTGGCTGGCAAGCAGGAGGGCGGCGGCGGGCGGCATCGTCCAGCCCACCAGGGTGAGGAATCGGTTGATGTCCCGCTGAAGGCGGGAGCGGACCGGCTGGTAGCGGCGGGCCTCGACGGTCAGCTGGCCGGCGAAGCAGTCCGCACCCACCGCGGTGGCGCGCAGGCGACCGCCTCCCGCGGTGACGAAGCTGCCCGCAAGGAGCGTCTCCCCAACCCCGCAGGCCCGCGGGTCCGCCTCGCCAGTGACGAGCGACTCGTCCACCTCGAGCCCATTGGCAGCCTCCAGCCGTCCGTCGGCGACCACCTGATCGCCGGCCGCCAGCCAGAGGACGTCGCCGGTCGCCACCTCGGACACCGCCACCGTCGCCAGGGTCCCGCCCCGCAGGACGCGCGCGCTCGGGGCATGGAGGAGCGCCAGCCGCCGCAGGGTGCGCCGGGCGCGAAGCTCCTGGAGCGTGCCGATCGCGGTGTTGCTGACGATCACGAATCCGAACAGCGCGTCCTGGAGCGGGCCGATCACGAGGATGAGGACGAGCAGCGCCCCGAGGATGAGGTTGAAGCGCGTCACGATGTTGGCGCGCAGGATCTGTGCGGTCGACGGCTCGGCGGTGGGCAGGGGCGGGTCCGAGCGACCGCCGCCGATGGGGGACGGGGAACCCGGCGTCATTTGCCGATTGTCACCCGCGGTCCTCGACCCCATGGCGCCCGGCCAGCGCCCCGGCACGGGCGCGCCGTCTGCGGCCAGAATTGGCTGCGCGCCCGTGCGTGGAATCCCCGGTTTGGCCGAAGCCGCCCGCGGCATAGACTCAAGTGGGCGCGACGGCGACTTCGCACCGGCGGCAGGGTCGCCGGTGGGCCAGCGAGCCGCCGCCGCGCCGCCTCGTTTGGGTGTGCGGCGGCGTCCGGCGGGGACCCCTGCGGGAGGGCGTGCGCGGTGCGATCGGGCGCAAGCGGGCTGCGCTGGGCGGGGGCCGCGGTGCTGGGCGCGGGCCTGCTGGCGCTGGTCGGCTCGGCCCAGGCGCCCGCCGCGGTGGCGCCCCGCGCCACCGGTCCGGCCAGCTTCGCTGGTCTGGTCGCGCAGGTACGGCCGGCGGTCGTGCTGATCGAGACGCCATCGGGCCTCGGCTCGGGGGTCGTGTACGACGCTCGGGGCGACATCGTGACCAACGCCCACGTGGTCGCCGGCCGCGGCGCCATCACGGTCCAGCTGGGGACGAGCCCGGTCCGCAGGCCGGCGACCCTGGTCGGGGCCTTCGCCCCCGACGACCTCGCCGTCATCCGGGTGCCGGGGGCGGGGACGCTCCGGCCGGCCCGGTTCGGCGGGGCCGGATCGTTGCGCGTCGGCGACTGGGTGCTGGCGATCGGCAACCCGCTCGGCCTCACCAGCTCAGTCACCGACGGTATCGTCAGCGCGCTCGGCCGCGAGGTCACCGAGCCGAGCACGGCGACCGCGCCGGGCGCCACCCTGCCCGACACCATCCAGACCAGTGCCGCCATCAATCCCGGCAACAGCGGCGGCGCCCTGGTCGACCTGGCCGGGCAGGTGGTGGGGATCCCGACGCTGGGCGGCGGCAGCACCGGGGCGTCCGGGGTCACGGCGAGCGGGATCGGCTTCGCCATTCCCAGCACCATCGTCACGGACATCGCCGGGCAGATCATTCGCTACGGCCACGTCGTGAACTCGCATCGCGCCGACCTCGGCGTGTCCGGGGCCACCGTCGTCGACCGCGCCGGGGCGCCGGTCGGGGTCGCGGTCGAGGCGGTCCGCGCCGGTGGCCCAGCGGCCCGGGCCGGCATCCGGGTCGGCGATCTCATCACCGCCCTCGCCGGGGCACCGGTTCGCACCGCCGAGCAGCTGGCGGAGACGCTCGCGGACCACCGGCCCGACCAGCGGGTGGCGGTCGCGCTGACCGACCCCGGGGGAGCCCGGCACACGATCTCGGTCGTGCTGGGCACGCTGCCGGTGGGCTGAGCGCGCGCCGGCGCCGACGGGCGGCATGGGCGGAGCCGGGCCCTCCCCGGCGCCGCTCAGGCGAACCGGCCGAGCATGAACGGCAGCAGCACCTCCGGCCGTCGCCCCGAGACGACGAACTCCGCCATCGCCTCCCCGCTGGCGGGACCGAGGATCATCCCCTCCATCGCGTGCCCCGTCGCCACGTACAGCCCGGGCGCCGCTTCGACCGCGTCGAGGACCGGCAGACCGTCCGACGTGACGGGCCGCATCCCGGCCCAGGCGTTCGCGGTCAGCGCCCGCCCGGCGTCGAAGTCCGACGGCCAGTCGGCGAGATAGCGCCGCCCCCCCGCCACCATGGCCGCGATCCGGGTCTGCACCGGCCCCGGGCGCACCCGTCCGAGCTCCATCGTCCCGGCCACCCGCACCCCGCTGCTCATCGGGGTCACCGCAACCCGCACCGCGGCCAGATCGAGGGGACGGCGGGGCGCGGACCGCAGTGGAACCGTGAAGCTGTAGCCCTTGCCGGCGATCTGGGGCAGGCGGATCCCGAGCCGCCGGAGCCAGGATCCGGTGTCGATCCCCGCGGCCACCACCAGCCGGTCGCAGTCGATGGTGCCGCGCTCGGTCGCGACCGCGACCACCCGCCCGCCCCGCCGGACCGCATGGGTGGCTCGAGTCCGCTCCAGCAGCTGGCCGCCCCCGGCGACGAGTCCGTCTGCGAGCGCCCGGGTCACGGTGTCGGGCCGCACCGAGCGCTCCGTCTCCACGAGGTAGGCGGCGGCGACCTGCGAACTCAGCGCCGGTTCGAGCTCCTCCACGTCGCGGCCCGTGAGCAGCCGATCCGGGATCCGGGCGTCGTCGGGGGCCACCGCTCGGTCGTGGGCGAGGGCGCGGCGGGCCGCGCCCTCGTCGAGGTGGGCATGGAGGAGCCCGGTCCGGTGCATCTCGAAGGACAGCCCGTCCGCCTCCAGCCGGTCGTAGAGCGCGAGCGTCCGCCGGCCCAGTCCCCGCAGGGCGACCGTCCCCAAGAGCTGGTCGCGCCGATTGCACCGGCGCCAGAACGCCAGAAGCCAGCGCAGGTAGGCGGGGTCCGGGGTCGGGTGGAGATGGAGCGGAGCGCTCGGATCGCCAAGGGAGCGCAGCGCGATCCGGGCCAGCCCGGGCCCCGGGAGCGGCGACGAGTCCCCCGGGCAGATCCACCCGGCGTTGCCATAGGAGCAGCCGCCACCGGCCGAGCCCCGCTCGACGACGGTGACGTCGGCGCCCTGGGCGCGGGCGAAGTAGGCGGTGGCGAGGCCGATGATGCCGGCACCGACGACCGCGACCCGGGTCATCGCCTCATCGCCAGGCGGCGTCCTCGACGTGCACCGGGCGCCCCTCCACCAGGGTGAGCACGACGCGGGCCTCGGCGATCTCCGCCGCCGGCCCCTCAAAGAGGTTGCGATCGAGGACCACGAGGTCGGCCGCTTTGCCGACCGACAGGGATCCGGTCTCCGGCTCGAGGTGGTTCACCCGCGCCGACCCCATGGTGAAGGCGTGCAGGCCCGCCGCGAGCTCGAGCCGTTCGGCGGGGAGGAAGACGCTCGGCGCCCCCGCCGAGAGCTGGTGGGTGCCGTCGGCGGGGGGCGGGGTACGGTTCACCGCCACATGGAGCTCCCAGAGGGGATCGCAGCTCGACACCGGCCAGTCGCTGCCGAACGCCAGCTCGGCGCCCCGGTCGCGCAGGCTGCGGAAAGGGTACTGCCAGGTCGACCGCTCCGGGCCGAGGAAGGGGATGGTGAGGTCGGTCATCTGGGACTCGTTCACGGCCCACAGCGGCTGGGCGTTCGCGACCGCCCCGAGCCGGCGGAAGCGGTCGAGGTCGTCGGGGTGGATCACTTGGATGTGGGCGATGTGCGGGCGGAGGTCGTTCATGCCGTTGGCTCGGCGGGCGGCGGCGATGGCGTCGAGCGCCTCGCGCACCGCACGTTCGCCGATGGCGTGGAAGTGGACCTGGAACCCGGCGGCATCGAGAGCCGGCACCACCCGGCCGAGCTCCTCGGGGTCGATGAAGGAGAGGCCCCGCCGCTCGGTGGCGCAGCCGTGGCCGTCCTGGTACGGCTCGAGCACCCCGGCGGTGAAGTTCTCGAGCACGCCATCTTGCATAATCTTGACGCTCGTGGGCTGGAACCGGCCGCCGCGGGTCCGCTCCCGTGCCGCCACCAGCCCGTCGAGCTGCTCCAGCCCGCGGTGGCGGTTCCACCAGAGCGCCCCCACCACCCGCATCGTGAGCCGGCCCTGCCGGTTGAGCCGGTCGTAGGCATCGAGGTTGCCGTAGCGGCCGCCGTCGATATCCACGTTGGCGTCCTGCCAGGCGGTGATCCCGAGCCGATGGAGGTGGTCCTGGGCCTCCAGCAGACCGGCCTCCCGGTCGGCGTCGGTCACCGCCGGGAGGAGGCGCTCCACCAGGTCGCGGGCACCCTCCTGGAGGGTCCCGACCGGCTCTCCCAGTTCGTCCCGCTCGATCCGGCCGTCGGCGGGATCGGGGGTGTCGCGGTCGATCCCGGCCAGGCGCAGCGCCCGGGTGTTGACCCAGGCGCCGTGGCCGTCGCGGTTGCGCAGGAACACCGGTCGGTCGGGCACCACCTGATCGAGGTCGGCGGCGGCGGCGATCCCGCCCGGGAAGGCCGGCATCGCCCAGCCCCGGCCGACGATCCAGGGCAGCTCGGGGTGGGCATCGGCGTAGGCGCGCACCGCGTCGAGGTACGCGGGGCGGGTCGAAAGGCCGGTGAGGTCGCAGCGCCGACGGTCCATCCCGCCCCCGACCGGGTGGGCGTGGGCGTCCTGGAATCCCGGCAGGACCATCCGCCCGGCCAGCCGGAGCACCTCGGTGCGGGGACCGCCCAGCGCCACAACCTCCCGCTCCGTCCCCACCGCGATGATCCGACCGCCCCGTATGGCAAGGGCTTCGGCCCACGGGCGGGCGGGATCGCAGGTGTAGACGGCGCCGCCCGTCAGGATCGTGTCGGCGGGCGCCGCCGTCGGGTCAGGTGAGGGCACGATCGTCGTGGTACACAAGGCGGCCGCCGACCTCGGTGCGGATGACCCGCGCGCTCGAGATCGCCGAGGCCGGCTCCTCGAGGAGGTTGCGGTCGAGGACGATGAGGTCGGCGTGCTTGCCGCAGGTGATCGATCCGGTGACGTCGTCCAGGTGATTGACGTAGGCCGAGCCCATGGTGAAGGCGTGCAGGCTCGTGGGCAGATCGAGCCGCTCGGATGGCAGGAACACCTCGCCGCTCCCCGAGGCCGCCTGATGGCCGACATCGGCCGGCGCCGGCAGCCGGTTGACCGCGACGTGCATCTCCCAGAGTGGGTTGGGGCTGGAGACCGACCAATCGCTGCCGAACGCGAGCCGCGCGCCCAGGCGCCGGAGGGTCGCGAACGGGTACTGCCAGCCGGATCGCTCGGGGCCGAGGAAGGGGATCGTCAGCTCGGTCATCTGCGGTTCGTTGACCGCCCACAGCGGCTGGGCATTGGCGACGACCCCGAGCGCCCCGAAGCGGCTCAGGTCGTCGGGATGGACCACCTGGATGTGAGCGATGTGGTGACGGTGATCGTTCATGCCGTTGGCCTGGCGGGCGGCGGCGATGGCGTCGAGGGCCTCCCGCACCGCGCGCTCGCCGATGGCGTGGAAGTGAACCTGGAAGCCGGCCCGGTCGATGGCGGGCACGGCCCGGTTCAGCAGCGCCGGCGGGATGAAGCTGAGGCCGCGCCGATCGGTCGGGCACCCGTGCCCGTCGAGGTAGGGGTCGAGCACGGCGGCGGTGAAGTCCTCACAGACGCCGTCCTGCATGATCTTCACCGTGGTGGGGCGAAAGCGCCCGTCCACGGTCTGGTCGCGAGCCGCCACCAGCTCGTCGAGCTGCTCCAGCCCGCGATGGCGGTCCCACCACAGCGCCCCCACCACCCGGGCCGTGAGCTCGCCGCTGGCGTCCAGCTCGCGGTAGAGGTCGAAGACGGGCGCCAGGCCGCGCCCCCCCAGCTCCACGATCGCGTCCTGCCACCCGGTGATCCCCAGGCTGTGCAGGTACGCCTGGCCGAGCAGGAGCCCTCGGCGGTACTCGTCGGCGGTCGGTTCGGGCGCAAGCCGGCTGACCAGGTCCATCGCGCCCTCGTGGAGGGCCCCGGTGGGTCGGCCGTCGCCGTCCCGCTCGATCCGGCCGTCGACCGGGTCCGGGGTCGCGGCGTCGATCCCCGCCAGCTCGATCGCCCGGCTGTTGACCCAGGCGCCGTGCCCGTCGCGGTTGGTGAGGAACACGGGACGGTCTCCCACCACCCGGTCGAGCGCGGCCGCGGTTGGCACCCCGCCGGGGAAGACGCCCATCGACCAGCCGCCGCCCACGATCCAGTCCCGCTCGGGGTGCTGGTCCGCGTAGGCGCGGACCGCGGCCAGATACTCGGCTGGGTCGTGCAGGTCGCCGAGGTCGCAGCGCAGTCGCTGGAGGCCGCCGAAGGCGGGATGGACGTGACTGTCCTGGAAGCCGGGCAGGAGGGTGCGCCCTCTCAGCTCGATCACCTCGGTGCGGGGGCCGATCCAGCCCCTCAGCTCGGCATCGGTGCCGACGGCGGCGATGCGTCCGGCGGCGACCGCCACCGCCTCGGCCGCCGGGCGGGCGGGGTCGACCGTGTAGACCGCGCCGCCGAGGAACACCCGATCGGCGGGAGCTGAGCCGCTCATCCCCGCCCCGACCAGTTCTCCGGGTAGGCGGACGCGTAGATGTCCTGTGGGCTCCAACCGTGGAGATGATCGCTGATCACGGAGATCTGGTAATTGGCCAGCGGCCACCAGAGGCCCGGCACCTGGAGGGCGACCGCGTTCTCGTAGCGGTAGAGGGATCGGATGCTGGAGTCGGTGTGGGTGGCCTCGATCAGCTTCTGGATCTCTGGATCGCAGTAGCCGCCGCCCCAGTAGCTGCCACACCCGAAGATCTGCCCTCCGGTCGGGTAGGCGTCGCCCCCGCCGAAGTTCCACAGGGATCCACCGAAAGTGAGGAGCTCCCAGTTGCAGGAGGATGAGGGGCACTGGCCGCCGAGCGCGTAGACCCCTGCGATCGTGTGCCCGAGGAGGCTGACCGTCACCCCGATCCGCGACGCCGCCGACTTGAACGCCTCGACCTCCTGGTCCGTGTACTGGTAGGCGTTCCAGTAGACGAATCGGAGCACGAGCGGGGTGTCAGCGCGGATGCCGGCGCCACAGTCGGTCGGGCCGGTCCCCGGGCGGATGCAGGTGTCGGTTCCATTGGGGCGGATCGACCAGCCGTGGTCGGCCAGCAGAGCGCGGGCGGCCTTGAGGCTGTAGGGGAAGTGATCCTGGCGCTCGAAGGCGGTGGCGTAGACGGAGTGGTTCACGGTGGGCACCGGCCCGTAGGTGGGGATCCCATAGCCGTGCAGGGCAACTTTGATGTAGGTGGACTGATCGACCAGATGCTGGAGCGCCTGGCGCACGTAGAGCTGCTTCATGATCGGACCGGTCTTGGGGTTGGTGTAGTCGATCTCCACGTAGTTGAGGGTGTACCAGTTCCACGACACGACCTTGTAGCCGTGGTGGCGGAAATAGCTCGCCTGGGAGACGTCGGCGTAGGGGAGGTACCCGTAGGTGAGCTCGCCGGCGCGAAGGGCGTCGAACTCGGATGCGTCGCTCGCGAAGACCATCCACCGGACCTTTGCGAGGTGGGAACGGTCGGGTCCGGAATAGGCCGGGTTCGGCACCAGGACCGCGTCGCTGGTCGGCGCCGAGTAGCTCTGGATGCGATAGGGGCCGTCGACGACCCGCCAGAGCGGGTTGCTGGCGTAGGTGGAGAGGTTGCCGGACTGTTTATCGAGGAAGCTGAACACTGCCTGCGCCCCCTTGGGGGTGCGATCGAAGTTCCCGATCGGCCCCGTGGCCGAGGTACGATCCCAGGCCTGCTGCGGCAGGGGAATGATGTCGGTGAGCTGATTGTCCATCAGCCAGGTGCGGCTGTAGGCCTGCTTGAAGGTGACGCTGAAGGTGCTGGCGGACGGATAGGTGACGCGGACCAAGTCGTCGGGCAGCCATCCCGGGTGGTAGGCACCGAGCTTGGTCTTGTTGGCGGCTTCAAGATTGAACCAGAACTCAACGTCTCGGGTCGTGATCGGCTGGCCATCCGACCATCGCCAGGGCTTGAGGGTAATGGTGGCGGTGCGGCCGCCGTTCGACCAGCGCGGCATGTCGGCCAGGCTGAGCGCCGGGTTCAGGGCGTTGGTGCCATTCACCCCCATCCAGTAGAGGGGCCGGTACATGAGCAGGGTGAACTGCGTCACCTGGATTCCGTAGGTGGTGGGCGTCCACATCGGGAAGATCCAGTTGGGCGGGGCCGGCACGGCGAAGGAGGCGACTCCGCTCGGGGCGACGCGGGCCGAGGTCCGAGCAGCGGCCGAGCCGGCTCCAAGGCTCGCCAGCGCCAGGGCAGCGAGCAGGGTGCTCGCCGCGGCGCCAATACTGACGCGGCGCCTCAGCATCACGGCCCGTCCCCTCTTCCCCGCCCGGGCTCCGGCTCGCAGGGGCACCGGCGCCCCGGCGGCCCGCGGCCACGGCCCGAGCCTCACCGCAGGCTAGAACGGCCGGATCGGTGTGTCAAGTCGGGGCCACGCCGCACGTGGGGTCGCCAGCCTCACGAATCCGCCCCAGCGCGGCGCCGCTCCCGACGGGGTGGCGGCGGATCCCGGCAGAGCGGGCGGCCGCGGCCGCTCGGACTCCCCGCCCCCGGATGGGCCGAAATCGGCCACGCGACTGGACAGGACTAGGTCCAAGCCACCAGAGTCACCGGCCCCCAGGGTTCGGGCGGGCGCCTGTGCCGGAGCCGGTCGCCGAGGGTCGAGCCCGCCGCCACGGCCGAGGCGGCCAGCCTCCGAGCGCGCTCGGGCTGCCGGTCGAACCGAGCCTTGGGGCCGGCCCCGACCTCTGATGAGGCCCGCCTACCCAGATGATCGCCGATGGTGCCCCACCCACGGATCGGGGCGCGGCCTTGCTCGGCCGCTCGGGGCTTCGCCCCGCCACCTCCGCGCCGGGTGGCGCGCCACCTTCCCGTGCTCCCGCCCGGCCGCGCTCGTCCCGGCGCGCGCGGTTGGACCGCCGGCGGCGATGGCGAGCGAGCCCGCCATGGACCAGGTCGCGCGGGCCGACGTGGGCGAAGGCGGGGGCCGGCTGACCCGCCCGTCGCGGATCCGCCACGGGCGCGACCCGATCGGGCCGCGGGCGCGGGACGCGATGCCGACCCGGGATGGACCGCTCGCGACGCCGGCTTCGGCTTCGCGGCTGGGTCCGCCGTCAGGCCGAACGGCCCGCAGCCCACCTTCCGCCCACGCGAGGCAGCCGGCCGCCGGCGCGAATCAGGACCAGGGTGACCGTGGCCGCCGCAGCTAGGGCGATGTACGCCCATCCGTCCCCCATCGCCGCCGCCAGCCATCCGGCCCCGGCGGACCCGAGGGTCCAGCCGACCCCCCAGGCGAAGTTCCAGAGGCCGAGCCCGAGCCACACTGCCCGGGGCGTCCCGCCGGCGGCCGCCGACACCATGGACATCGCGGGCACCCAGAAGGCGCTATACGCGGTGCCAGCCAGGACCACCAGCGCCGCCAGCAGGAGCCCACCCGGCGAGGCGGCGAGGAGGAGGGAGACCGCCACCGCCGCGACCAGGCCGACCTCAACCAGCCGCCGGTGTCCCCGCCGGTCCGTCCAGCGGCCCGCCATCGGATTGACCCAGGTCCGAAGTGCGGCCGCCACGAAGAAGACGACGGCGATCGTCCCCGCCGCCATCCCAGCCCGCGCCAGGCCCAGGGGCGCCAGAACCGCCAGCCCAGCGGTGAGGACGCCCCCGAGCGCGCCGAGCCAGAGCCCGGCTCCTGAGCGCCACCCCACCATCTCGTAGAGGTGACGCCCGAGGGGCCGGCGGGTCTCGTGGACCGGCGCCGGCGTCAGCCAGGTCCAGCCGGCGAGGCCAGCGGTGACCACGGCGATGCCCGTGAAGACCGGCGCCAGTCCCGCCGCGGCCGCCACCCCCCCCAGCAGGGGACCGAGCAGGGAGCCGGCGCCAGAGGCGGCGGCGGCGGTCCCGATCGCGCGGCCCCGACGTGCGGACGGCGTCGCCGTGACCAGCCAGGCCACCGCGCCCGTCCAGGCCAGCCCGTCGCCCACCCCCTGCCCCAGCCTGGCCAGGTCCATCTCGACCGCGCTGCCCGCGAAGCCGAACGCGAGGGTGCAGACCGCCATCAGGGCCAGCCCCCCTACGACCCCGGCCCGCAGGCTCCCGCGAGCGGCCACCGGGAGCGCGAGCACGGTTCCGGCCATGCTCCCCACCGCGTACGCGGCGGTGAGGACCCCGGCCGCTCCCTTGCTGAGGTGCAGGACGTGCACCAGATGCGGAAGGAGCGGCGCTAGGGCGGCGAAGAAGACCGTGTCCGTGAACGCGACGCACACCACGAGCCAGGTGAGCTTGCGCACGCGTCCGATGGTACCGACCGCCGGCAGACCCCCAGGGCCTGGGCACTCAGTCGATGGCGCTCACCACCGTCTCGGGGAACCGGAGCTCCGGCTCCTCGGCGACGACCGGGTTCTCGAGCACCCCCACCCCCTCGACCTCGACGCGAACCCGGTCGCCGGGGCGCAGAAAGAGGGGCGGCGTTCGCACGTAGCCGACGCCGGCGGGGGTGCCGGTCAGAATGATGTCGCCGGGTTCGAGGTCGATGACCGTGGAGATGAAGGCGACGAGGTAGGGGATGTCGAACACGAGGTCGCGGGTGGTGCCGTCCTGCACCAGCATGCCGTTGACCCAGCAGCGCACCGCCAGCCCCCCGGGATCGGGCACGGCATCGGCGGTCTCCACCCAGGGCCCGATGGGGGCGAAGGTGCGGAAGTTCTTGGCCAGGGTCAGCTGCTCGTCGTGCATCTGGAAGTTGCGCGCGGTGACGTCGTTGGCGACGGTGTAGCCGGCGATGTGGCGAGCGGCGTCGGCCTGCGCGATCCCGCGGCCGGGTCTGCCGATGACGACGCCCAGCTCCGCCTCGTAGTCGAGCGCCTCGGTCACGGTGGGCTTGACGATCGGGGCCCCCGGGCCGATGAGCGCGCCTGCGTACTTGGCGAAGAGCTTGGGCAGGTCGGGCTGCTTGACCTGTGCCTCGCGAACGTGGTCGCGGTAGTTGCGCCCGATGGCGACGATCTTGGGCGGCCGAGGGATCGGCGTCAGGAGGCGGACCGCGGACACCGGCCGGACGCCCGGCCCACCGTCACCGGCGCCTTCAGCGGCCGCCCGGGCCCGCTCGATCCCGGGCGGCCCCGCCGCGAGGAGCTCGGCGACGCTCGCCGGCGCCTGCTCCCAGCCCTCCTCCCACCCCGGCGCCTCGGCGAGGTCGAGCACGTGTGCCCCGAGGTGGACACCGAACCGGGCGCGCTCCTCGCCCGCGACCGCAAACGAGACCAGTCGCATCCGCACCTCCCTCCCCTGGGACGGGGCGCGGGCCCTCGTACCCCGAGCCCGCCCGCTGGCCCATGCTATGGGGGAATCCGCCGCCCCGTCAACGCAGCGCCCGCCGAGGTTGGCGCCGAGAGACGCCGGGAGCTGCGGGCCCCGCGCCGTTCAGGCGCCCAGGCCCGCCACGACCCCGCTGTCCGTGCCCACGAAGACACGGTCCGCCCACAGTGTCGGCGAGACGAAGTGGGGAACAGGCCCGAGGTCGAGAGTGGCGCGCACCGCGCCGGTGCGCGGCGCCAGCGCGTAGAGGACCCCGCTGGACGTGCCGACGCTCCAGACCGCCCCGCCGCCGACAACCGGGGAGGCATTGGCGCCGGAGAGCGAGTGCCAGAGGATCCGGAAGCGCCCACTGGAGGCGACGGTGACAGCCCGCAGCCCATCGGAGCACGGCACGTACACGGTTGTCCCCACGAACGCGGTCCCACCGAACGAGGCGCAGGCAGTACCCGACGCGACCGGGTGTCCGATGCCGCCCAAGGCCCGCTGGCGGAGGACATAGCCGACGCCGCTCTTGCCGGCGATGAACACGAATCCGTTCGGAAGCACAGTCGGCGAGACGGATCCGAGGTCGAGGTCATCGGCATTGTCGGACGCCCATGTCGATGGCGCGAACCGGCTGAGCAGGTGAAGCCGCGGGGACAGCTTGAGCACGGAGTCCGACCCGTCGTAGGGGGGGGCGGTCGCGGCGCCGTTGCCGACGGCCACGAACACGTCACCGTTGGGGGCGATCACGGGCCCGGCCGTGGCCCACACCGCCCCCTCCCGCATCGTCGGGACAGCGTAGGTGATGGTGGGGCCCCGGCCGTCCGCAGGCACCCCGACGACGGCACCGCGATAGCTGCTGCAGTCGCCGGCCAGACCACCGAAGCCGAAGTAGACCATCCCATTAGCCACCGCCAGGGCCGGCCGCTGCTGGGTCGCGATCGGAGTGGAGAACGGCACGTCCACCCGTCGGGACCAGCGCACGGCGCCGTTGCGCACGTTGAGGGCGAACAGGATGTGCCGGGGACCGGTCACCTCCGCCACCGCGTAGACGAGACCGGTGGCCTGGTCGTAGGCGGGGGTTCCGGTGATCCCGAGGGGGTCGATGTCCCCGCACGGCAGGGTTCGAAGCGGAACCGGCGTGCCCAGATGGCGGCGCCAGAGCACCCGGCCGGTGGCCGGGCTCAGCGCGTAGACACTGTCGTTCTCGGTGGCGACGATGAGGGCGTTGCCGACCGCGAGCGGCTCCGCGTACACGGCCCCGTCGAGCGTGGCCGACCAATCGCGGCGGAGCCGACCGAGGTTGGGTATCCCGGGCGCGGTCCCGCTGCGGAGCGCGTCTCGGTGGTAGACGGGCCAGTAGGCGGCCGGCGCCGATCCGGACCGCGTCGAGGCCACCGCGCGGGCTCGGGCCGCCTGGGCGCCGGCGACGCCGGCGAGGACGAGTGCGGCCAGAGCAGCAGTGGCGGCGCGACGACGGGATGCTGGGCGCAGGGGACGACCTCGCGCTGGCGGGTGGGGAGCGGCCCGATCGTACACCGCGGCCAGCGGCCCGGCGGGGGTCAGGACCGTCCGGCAGGTGGCCGGTGGGCGGCCCGCCGGCGCTCGAACCGGTACACGCCGTCTCGCGAGATCTGGGTCGCCACCAGACCGGCGTCGAAGCAGCGGCCGAAGGCGCGCGCGGTGGCATCCCGCCAACGCGCGGCGAGCTCAGGGGCGCGCCGCCGCAGCTCGGGGTAGTCGCGGGGGATCACGATCTCGGCGCAGGGGCCCGGCTCGGCGCCGCTCGGGCGTGGCTCGGGCCGGTCGACCGGCCCCTTTGCGTCGAGCAGGCGCGCCACCGCGCTCCCGGTCGGCGCCGTGGGTTCGGCTACCGCGGAGGAATCGTCGGCGAGCCACCACCGCACCTCAAAGCGATCCCCGCGGTCCCCCTCGTTCTGCAGGTCGTCCATGACGCCGTAGAAGCTGGGCAGGAAGGCGGTGGCGTCGGCTCCGAGGCGCGTGAGGTTGAACCAAGCGTTGCGCAGGAGAAGCGGATCGTAGGTCCATCGCATCTCATCGAGACCGAGATCAAGACACCGGGCGCGCTGCCCGAGCTTGAGGGCGCGGCCGATGCCGCGACCGGCGAAGGCGGGGACGACGCCGGCCAGGTGCGAATGACAATGGAGCCCATCGGCGTGGCCCAGGAAGCCGATCGCGCATCCGACCAGGATGCCGCCGGGGTCGTCCGCCCCGATGCACACGGCCCCGGCGTGCTGGAGCGCGCGGAAGAAGGGCGGGGGGACCTCCGTGGTCCCCCAGATCGCCCGGGTGAGCTCCTCCACCCGGTGCCCGTCGTCGGCTCGGTCGAGTTCGCGCAGGGCGACGCCGCTCGCCCGGGCGGCGTCGTGGGCGGCCCCCCACGCCCGGAGTTCAGCCACCGATCGGGGGACCGGCAGCCACACGCTCCGCCCACACCGTGGCTCGGTCCAGCCTCGTGGCTTCGGGGCGGACCCCCAGCCCGGGAGCCGTGGGCACCTGCAGGGTCCCGTCAGGTTGGAGCCGGAACGGCTCCTCGACGATGTCGTCGAGGAAGTAGCGGTCGCTGGCGGAGGTGTCGCCGGGGAGGGTGTTGTTCGGTAGCGCGGCCAGAGCGAGGTTGGCGGCCCGGCCGATCCCGGTCTCGAGCATGCCGCCGACCCAGGTCGGCCAGCTGGCCTGCTGGCAGTGATCGTGGGCAGCCGCGGCGGGGAGCAGGCCGCCCATCCGGCCCGGCTTGAGATTGATGATCCGTCCCGAGCGCAGCGCGATCGCCGCCCGAGCGGCTGCGATCGACGGGATGCTCTCGTCCAGGCAGATCGCGGTCGTCAGGCGGGTCTGAAGCTCGGCGTGGTCGACGAGATCGTCGTGCGCCAGCGGCTGCTCGATCATGTCGAGGCGGTAGCGGTCGAGACGGCGCAGAGTCTCGGCGTCGGCCAGGGTGTAGGCGGTGTTGCCATCGACCGTGAGCGGGGTGTCCGGGAACGCCTGCCGTACGGCGGCCACCACGTCCAGGTCATGGCCCGGACGGCACTTCAGCTTGATCCGGCGGTAGCCCTGGGACAGATAGCCCTCCACAACCCGGACGGTGTCTGCCGCGCTGGACTGGATTCCGACGCTGACCCCGCACGCGATCTGGTCGCGGACACCCCCGAGCACGTCGGCCAGACTCCGGCTGCCCACCTGCCCGGCGAGGTCGAGGAGGGCCATCTCCAGTGCCGCCTGGGCCATCGGGTGACCGCGGACCCACCGGACCGCGTCCAGGTGGGCAGCGAGTGTGCGGCGGGCGGTGCCGGTCACCGCGGGGATGAGGTACGCGGTCAGGACGTGGCGGGCCGTCACCAGCGTCTCGCCGAAGTAGCTGGGATCGGGATCGGCGACGCACTCTCCCCATCCGACCAGCCCGTCCCCGGCCAGCTCGACCAGGAGCGCCTGCTTCACCGTCTGGGTCTCGACGCTGGTGGTGAAGGGACTGACGAGGGGAAGCTCGACCAGCCGAAGCCGAGCGGCCTCGACCCGGAAGTCGGGCAGCGCCTGTCCCCGTACCCCGATCGCCTCCCCCACCCCACCCATTCTGCCGGTCCGCCGGCCCCTTGCGCCGGTCAGCTCGATCCGAGACGGCGGGCGAGCAGCCCCACGGCGTCGGCCGCCTGCTGGGCCTCCAAGGGGGTCCAGTCGCGGAGGAGTTCGAGCAGGAGCCGCTGGCGAGCCCGGTGGAGACGGTCGAGGAGGCGTACGCCGTGGGGGGTCACCTGGACCAGCGCGGCCCGCCGGTCGGAGGGATCGGGCGCGCGATGGACCAGACGCTCACGCTCGAGACGCTGGAGCTTGGGGGTGACGGTCGAGGGGTCCACCGCAAGGAAGGTGGCCAGGGCGCAGGGACGCACCGGTCCGGCCTCAGCGATCCGCGCCAGCAGCCAGGCCGACGAGGCGGGCAGATCGCAGCGCGCCCGCCGCATCACGTCGGCACGGACGTCGTGGCGCGTCGCCCATCGTGCGATCGTCGAGATCGCGCCGTCGAGGCGCTGGGCCACGTCGCCACCGGTGGTCGGCTGGGCCGCCGCCGGTGGCGGCGGGACCGCGACCGAGGGAATCCGCACCGTGTCAGGCCCCGTGCTCGATCCGCGCGGCCCCCGGGGCGGTCGCCGACCGCGGCGCCGGAGCAGGCGAGCTCTCGGCCGGTGCCGATGTGAGGCGCACCTCCTGGTGGATGTAGCGGCCGCCGCGCAGCGCACTCGCGAAGGCGGCGAGCAGGCAGGCGCCTATGGCGAAGTCGAAGGCCTCGCGGAGCCCCTGCATGAACGGAGGAGCGATCAGGTGCGGGAAGAAGGCACGCCCGGTGAGGATCGAGACCTGCGCCGACGAGAGATGGTGCAGGACCGGTCCGAGCAGGGTTCCCATCGGGTTGTAGCCCATGAACGCGGCGAACAGGCTACCCACCGGGGGGAGGTGGGCGAGTCGCGCAGCGGTCGCGGCGGGGACGCCCTGGGCGATCAGGCCCCGGTCGAGGGCGTGGGGCAGGCTGCCGGCCAGGCCCACAATGATGAGGGAAAAGAAGATTCCGATCGACAGGACCATGGCGGCATTCTGGAACGTGGCCGCCATGCCGGCCCCGGAGCCGCGCTGATCCGCCGGCAGGCTGTTCATGATCCCGGTCTGGTTGGGGGAGGCAAAGAGCCCGCTGGAGAGTCCGTAGGCGAGCAATAGCACAGCGAAAACGGGGTAGTTGAAATCGGGAGGCAGGAACTGGAAGAGGAAGAAGACCAGCGCGGACCCTGCCACCCCTCCTGTCGCCAGCGCCCGCGAGCCATAGTGATCGGCCAGGACGCCCGCGGCGGGACCGGCGAGGAGGAATCCCGCGGTCAGCGGCAGCATGTAGATGCCAGCCCACAGTGGCGTCTGGGCGAAGCTGACCCCGTGCTGCGGGAGCCAGATGCCCTGGAGCCAGATGATCATGATGAACATGAGGCCGCCGCGGGCAAGGCTCGCGAGGAGAGCCGCGGCGTTGCCGGCCGCAAAGGCGCGGATGCGGAACAGCCCGATGCGCAGCATCGGCGAGGCGACTCGGGTCTCGATCCAGACGAACGCGGCCAGCACAGCGATACCGCCGCCCATGAGCCCGAGCACCATGGGGTTCGTCCATCCCATGGTCTCGCCACCATAGGGCAGGATGCCGTACGTGATGCCGACTAGGAGCGCGATCAGCCCGGTGGCGAAGGTGAGGTTGCCCCACCAGTCGAGGCGCGCCGGTAGCCGCAGGCCGGAGTCGCGGAGCATCCGGTAGGCCCAGACCGTTCCGAACACGCCGACCGGCACCGAGACCAGGAACACCAGGCGCCAGGAGATCGGGCCGAGCACCCCGCCCAGGACGAGCCCGATGAAGGAGCCGGCGATGGCCGCAACCATGTTGGTGCCCAGCGCCAGCCCGCGCTGGTTCGGGGGAAACGCGTCGGTGAGGATCGCGCTGGAATTCGCCCAGAGCATGGCCCCGCCCACCCCCTGGAGGACGCGCATGGCGATCAGGTAGAGCGCTGCGCTCGGGCCGCTCATCCAGGTGAGCGAAAGCAGGATCGAGAACACGGTGAAGACGACGAAACCAAGGTTGTACATCCGCACCCGGCCGTACATGTCTCCCACCCGTCCGAGGCTCACCACCAGGACGGCGGTCACCACCATGTAGCCCATCAGGAGCCAGAGGAAGTACGGGCTGTTGGCCGGGGCCAGGGGGTCGAGCCGGATCCCCCGGAAGATGTCGGGGAGGGAGATCAGCACGATCGAGGAGTTGATGGTGCTGATCAGGAGCCCAAGCGTGGTGTTGGAGAGGGCGATCCACTTGTAATGGATCCCCCTTGGTCCCGACGCAGTCGCGGTAGCCGCCGATGCTGGCACTGGACACCTGGGGAAACTGATTGGTTTTGAGACACTAACATAACGGCGCGCGCCCGGGCCAGACCGCGAGCTGGGCGGCCGGGGGACAAGGCCGCGGCGAGCGCCGCGCCAGCCCGGGGGCGGGGCGACCGATCCGGGCCCGCGCCGGGGGGGGGGGGATCGGGCGGCGCTGGGCCGCACGTGCCACCTCCGCGCGATCGGGGCCGGATCGTTGAGTAGGGAGACGCGGCCGGCGGCGCGCCCCTCTGGGCAGTGCTCCGGAGCCGACCGTGGCATCCGATGGACAGGCCAGAGCACGTCCATGACACCTCGGAGGGCCGTCCCGACGTGGGTCCCCCGGGTCGGAACGGCCGCCTGGGCCGCCACCGCGATCCAGCCCGCACGTCCTGGACTGACGACCACCTCGCCGTCCCCAACCGGTTCGGTGACGAGGGAGAAACGTCACCCCCAACCGCGGTCTCTGTGCGCCACGGTCGCTGAGGCATGTGGTCGTCCAACCTGCGCTCGCCGCTCCGGGTCACGCCCCGCCGCCACCGAGCGCGCCTGGGCCGGGGCACTGCGGCTGCGGCCCTGACCGCGGCCCTCGTCCTCGCCGCGCCCGTGGTCGTGGCGGGGTCCCGACCGCAAGCCCATCAGCGGCGCGGGCTGGTCCCACCCCAACACCCGAACCGAAATATCCCGGCCCGGCCGGCGTTCGTCGCCGTGTGTGGCGGAGTCCGTTCGGAAGCGGTGTGCATCCAGGCAACCGTCCGAGCGCTGAACCGGGCCCGTCGCTTGGAGGGGCTGGGTCCGCTCGACCTGCCAGCCCGATTCGGGGGCCTGACGGCTGCTGAGCAGATGTTCGTGCTGACCGACGAGGAACGGACCAGCCGTGGCCTGCCGCCGTTCATTGGCCTGGTCCCCGCCCTTGTCGACCGCGCGCAGGGTGCCGCAGTCAAGGGCACCGACCCCGCAATCGTCGGCCCCCGGCTGGGCACGGACCGCGTGCTCGCCTGGGGAGGCAACTCGGCCTCGGGGCTCGGCCCCCTGGGGGCCATGTACGGGTGGATGTACGACGATGGCTACGGCAGCGGCAACCTCGCCTGCACAGCTCCCACCGCGCCCGGCTGCTGGGGCCACCGCGACAACATCCTGGTTCGCTGGGCCACCGGTCCGGTGACGTGGCTAGTGATGGGCGCCGCAGTGTCCGAGGGGCCGCCCGGGGGCACGAGCGACACTGAACTCGTGGCCAGAGTTTCCGGCCCCCAGCCCCCGCTCTCGTACTCGTGGGCTGAGGCGGTCGCGGCGGGATTCTGAGCGCGGGTCGGCCGCTCGGCGAACGGGCCTGCTCTTCGGACCCGCCTATACTGGCGAGCATGGCGGTCGGCGGATCCCAGGCACCCACCACCCAGCCCGCGTTCGGGCCCGCCAAGCCGGCCCGACGTGGTCGGCGGTGGACGCTCGCCATCACGCTGCTCGCGCTGGCGGCGGCGGTGGCGGGCACAACCGTGGTTCAGCTCGGGGCGATGGGTCGGCCGCGCCCCCACAAGGCGACCGTCAGGCCGACGGCGCTGCCAGCGGCCGTGCCGCCCACGCTCGACCTGGCATTCTCAGGCCCGGCGACCGATGTCCCGCCGGCATCGCCCATCACTGTCACCGTGAGCAACGGTGAGCTGACCCAGTTCACCGTCTCGCCCCTCGCCGGCGGGGCCCCGGTAGCCGGTCGCCTCGTCGGCAACCAGTGGACCCCCATCGCCCCGCTGGCGTGGGGCACCACGTATCGGGTGGAGGCTACAGCCCGCTCAGCAGCCCAGGGCGCTCACTCGCCCGGTCCAGTGCATGTGGTGCGCAGTTTCACCACCCCGCCGCCGCCGCTCCAGCCGATGTCCCTGGTGCCCGACATCTCCCCGTACAACGGCGAGCAGGTGGGCGAGGGCGCGGTCTTCGTGCTGCTCTTCCCCCGCGCGATCCCCGCCGCCGGGCAGGCGGAGATCCTCCAGAACCTGCATGTCTCGATGTCGGTCCCGCAGCCCGGTGAGTGGCGCTGGTTCAGCCCCAGCGAGCTGCACTTTCGACCGGAGCATTTCTGGCCGCTCGGCGAGCGGGTCACCTTGGAGGGCGACCTCAACGGGCTCAACATCCTCGGGCACAGCCTGGCCAACTCGTCCTTCAGTTCGACCTTCACGGTTGTCGACGATCACCTGACCCTGATCAGCGCCATCACCAAGCGCGAGCTGGTGTACAACAACGGTCACCTCGTCCAGAACTTCCCAGTGAGCCTGGGTCGCCCGGGGTTCCTCACCATCAGCGGCACGCTGATCGTGCTCTCCAAGGCGTACTCGGTGTTCATGAACAGTGCCACGATCGGCTATCCGGGCCTCTACGCTCAGAACGTCTACTACGACGTCGCCATCTCCACGGACGGCTACTACATCCACGACGCCTCCTGGGATGTCTACGATCATGGCGTCGCCAACGTCTCGCACGGGTGCGTGGAACAGAACCCGGCCGATGCGGTCTGGTTCTACAACTTCAGCCGACCCGGCGACGTGGTGAAGATCACCGGCACGGGGCTTCCGGCCGGCGAGGTCAACGGCGAGGCGGACTGGAACATACCCTGGTCCCAGTACTGACCCCGCGGGCCTGAGAGCGCAGAGCCCGGCCAACCCAGCATCGCCCGGGGGGACGAGCCGTGCGGAGCCGCGAGGCGAGCGGGGCCCCGGGGTCGGGTCGGGTCCGTGTGGACGAAACGCCGAGAACGGACGGTGGGGCATGGGTTCGGCTCCGTTCTCGAGGCGCCGAGCCGCGCTCGCCCCCTGAGCGCGTCGGCGCGCTGCCGATCGCGCTTGAGGCCTCCCGGCGACGAGTGAACCCACCCGGCGGCGCCGTCGGCCGAACGGGGCCAGCGGGGGCCAGGGGACGGCACAACCCGGCGGCGCCGCGTTCCTGACCGGCTCCAGAGCCGGTTGGCGCAAGACCCTGCCGACGCAGGCCAGCGCATCCCCATCGGCGACGCGCGGGGACGCCGCGGCCGTACGGGTCTGGCATCGAGTCCGCCCGCGACCGGCCCTGGACACCGCCCCGGGGCCGCTACGATGGCGGCGTGATCGCGATCGACCTTCGCTCCGATACCGTAACCCTGCCCACCGACGCGATGCGGGAGGCGATGCGCACGGCCGACCTCGGCGACGATGTCTACGGCGAGGACCCGACCGTGAACCGGCTCGAGGCGGTCGCCGCTTCCCGCCTCGGCAAGGAGGCCGCGGTCCTCGTCCCCACCGGCACCATGGCCAACCTCCTTGCCCTGCTCGTCCACGCACGAGCCGGCCAGGAGGTGATCGTGGAGGCGGACAGCCACATCTTCGTGAACGAGGCGGCGGGCGCCTCGGTGGTGGGCGGGATCCAGCTCCGCCCCCTTCCCACCGTGCGCGGAGTCCTGGAGCCCCACCAGGTGGCCGGAGCCCTCCGCCCCCGCGACGACTCCCACCAGCCGACGTCCGCCGCCGTCGCGATCGAGAACACTCACAACCGCAAGGGCGGGGTGGTCTGGAGCCCGGCTGAACTCGCTGCGATCGCCTCTGTCGCCCGGGCCTCCGGGCTAGGGGTCCACATGGACGGCGCTCGGCTCTTCAACGCCGCAGTGGCCCTCGGGGTTGAGGCGGGCCGCCTCGCCGCCCACGCCGACACCGTGAGCTTCTGCCTCTCCAAGGGTCTCGGCTGCCCGGTCGGCAGCCTGCTTGTCGGCCCGACCGAGCAGATCGTGCAGGCCCGCCGGTGGCGCAAGATGCTGGGCGGAGGGATGCGCCAGGCAGGCGTCATCGCCGCGTGCGGACTCGTGGCGCTCGACACGATGGTCGAGCGCCTCGCCGACGACCACCGCCACGCCCGCACGCTGGCCCTCGGGCTCGCGGAGCTGCCGGGTGTCACGATCGACCCCGACGCGGTGACGACCAACATCGTCTGCCTCCGCCCCACCCGACTCTCGGCGGCGACATTCGTCGCCGCGGCCGAGGCGCGCGGCCTGCTCTGCCTCGACGAGGGCCAGGGCGTAGTCCGGCTCGTCACCCACCTCGGGATCGGGCCGACCGAGATCGAGCGGGGCCTGGAGATCGCTGAGGCAGTTCTGGCCGCGTGAACTCGCCCCGGCCGACTAGGTGATCGCGGCCCCACCGGTGGCGACGGGCCGCGTCGCGATGACCGAGGCGGTCTCCGCGACCACCTGCACCGGCCGGGAAGACCCCCGGGGCGGAACCAGCGCCGCCACCGTCATCAGGCTCGTCATCCCGATCTGGCGATAGGAGCCAGGGGGGACCAGGGGGGACCAGGGGGTCCGGTTCGCCGCCTGCTGGAGCGCCAGGCCACCGGCCGCCGAGAACGTCTGGCGCGCCGAGACGGTGAAGAGCGCCAGCGCTCCTCCGCCGCGCAGGGGCAGGGTGAGGGTGGGGTAGGTCGCGGGGATCGCGGTGCCCGAGGCCGATCCGCCGCCACCGGCGACCTGGGCCGCCGCCTGGCGGTCACTGGCCGCCAGCTGGCTCGTGAAGGGGCCGGCTGCGAACGGATCACCGCTGACCAGACGGTCGCCGCGGACGGCGAGCTCGAGCAGGCCCGCGTAGTCGGCGGCGACGGCCGCGGTCGTGAAGCGCAGGTGCCGAACTTGGGCCTGTCGGTCGAGCGCGCGAGCGTAGCCCCCTGGCCCGAGCGCGACGGCGGGAGGCGACCCGGCACCGGCGTACGCGGGCGACATCGACTGGCGCCAGCGACCGGTTCGGCCGGTCCGGTGGAAGACCATGAGGATCGCCCCCGGATGGCCAGCCACCCGGCTGCTCACGAATGCGGCGAAGCTCGCCGAGTCCCCGCGCTGGACGGGGACGTACGCCACGATCCGGACCAGCGTCTGGCGGGCGGGGGCGCTGGTGTGCTGGCCCTGGGCGTGGAGAGCCGCAAAGGAGGCGTCGTCGATGACCGCCTCCGGCGGCATCTCCACGGCGTCCTGGGCGGCGATGCTCAGCCGCTGGGTGGCGATTGTCTCCGCCCGATCGTAGCCCTTCACCACCTGGATGGCCTGGGTCGGCGTGACGGTGGTATCGCTCGGACCACCCCCACGGGTCGCGACCCCGATCCCGGCCGCGACCGCGACCACGACCACCCCGGCAAGCAGGGCGAGGGCGCGCCGGCGGCGACCAGTGGCAGGCATCTGGTTCATTCAAGCGAACCGGGGGTAGCGTCGGCTCCAGCGCCGTTCACCGCCCACACCGCCGCGCTCGCGCCAGCGCAGGCGCAGCTCGACCCGGAGCTGCTCCCTGCTGGTCCGGACGTCGAGGTCAGCGCGGGTTGAGCAGGTGACCCCTGGCAGCCGGAGTCCGTAGGCGGCCCAGCCGCTCGCCCAGGCCTGGGCGGGGTCGAGCCAGGAGCTTCCCACCGCCCCCGCATAGCGCTCCGTCACCCATCCTTCACCACCCAAGCGCGTGTGCGACCCGTGGTCGATGACGACCCGCCGTTCCCCGCACAGGCGGTCGTCCTCCACCCGCCACACGACTCGGCGACCGGCCGCCCCCCCCCCGCAGGTCGCGTCGGCCAGACGGAGCACCGGGTCGGCCATCGTGGGATCGGGCCCGGGGACGACGGGCAGGCTGAGTCGCAGTCCTGCGGGCTGGACGGGGAGGGGCCCGGAGTCGGGCGGGGGCCACACGGACGGCCAATCGCCGGCGGCGAGGGTGAGTCGAATCCGGTGCCCGGGCGGGAAGGTGAAGGCCGCCGCGTCGAGCTCGATCACGACCTCGCGGCCCGGCCCGTCGACCCGGCCCAGCCCGCGCGCGACCAGCTCCGTCATGCCGTCGGGGAACACGTCCGTCAGCCGGACGGCAACGGTGGCCCGCGTCGCGGTCGCGCTGGCGAGCTCCATCTGAAGCAGGGGGCTCCCCAGCAACGTGACCGGCCTATCCACCACAGGCCAGTCCCAGACCCGGGACAAGACCTCGTCGTCGCGCTGGTCCCAGGCCTGGCCGAACGGCAGGGCTCCCGCGCACCAGATCGAGCTGGTGACCCCGGCCGGGCCGCGCAGGCGCAGCGCGGCCGGGCCGCTCGGGCCTGTCGCCCGCTCGCCCCCCAGGATCAGCGTCGAGCCGCGCCGCGGCGGCCACTCGCGCTCCCGCCAGAATCCACCCTCGAGCCGGTCGAGGTCGGCGGCAGGCCGCGACGGCTGGCGCACGAAGACGGTGATCGGCGGCTCCCGGTCGGGGCCTCGGTCGCGCAGATGGCGATCGAACCAGCGGATCAGCTCCGGCACCACGTCCACGCACGGACCCGGGCGCGCATCGTCCGGGCTCTGGTGCGACCACGGCCCGATCAGGAGCTTCCGCGGCCCGCGAAGCTGCTCGAAGACTCGGAAGGTCGCGTTGCGGTAGCCGTCCGCCCAGCCCGCGATCAGCATCGTCGCGCACCGGATCCGCCCAGTGCGTGGGCGCACCGATCCGCGTCGCCAGTATGGGCCGTCGGATGGTTCCGCAAGCCAACGCAGCACCCACGGCTCCAGCGCTGCGCAGCGCGCGGCCCACGCCCGACGCCACCCCGACCCGGCCAGAGTTGGAACCGGCGGTAACGCGTTCAGAGCGGTCATGTAGAGGGGATAGTCGAGCAGGTCCAGTGCCCGCAGCGCGCCCCCACCGTAGTGAACGTCGTCGCTGTACCGGTCATCGCTGGCGAAGAGCGCGCACACTGCATCCAGCTGGGGGGGGGCCGCGACAGCGGCGTGGAGCGCATTGAAGCCGGAGTAGGACGTGCCGAACATTCCGACCCGGCCAGTGCACCAGGGTTGGTCCGCGCACCAGGCGATGACGCTGGCGAGGTCGTCCACCTCGGAGGGCGGATACTCGTCGACGGCGACTCCGTCCGACGACCCTGTCCCGCGCACGTCGACGCGCAGGACTGCGAAGTGGCCTTCGTCGCGAAGACGCCGATACCAGGCCGCGTCCGATCGCGTGACGTCATCCTTGCGGTAGGGAAGTGCCTCGATAAGGGCCGGCACGGGCTCCGTCCCGGGCGGCCGATACAGCGACCCGGCCAGTCTCAGCCGGTCGCGCATCGGGACCCAGACGGCGGACTCCGTCATCGGGAGCATGCTAGCAGGAGGCCGCGTCCCGTCCATCGGCGTGCTTGGGCACACCACCCGTGCGCCGACTTGACAGGCGCGATCCCGCGCGCCCACAATTCGTCGGCGCGTTCACCCGTGCCCGGAGGGACGGCCATGCAGGCGACTCAGTACGATGCGATCGTCGTCGGTGGCGGTCACAACGGCTTGGTCTGCGCCGCCTACCTCGCCAAGGCGGGTCAGCGGGTGGTGGTGCTGGAACGCCGCAGTCTGGTGGGCGGCGCCTGCGTAACCGAGGAGCCGTGGCCGGGCTACCGCGTCAACACGTGCTCCTACGTGGTCAGCCTGCTCCCCCCGGACATCGTCCTCCAGCTCGACCTCGCCCGATTCGGCTACGAGGTGCTGCCACTCGACCCGCTCGCCTTCACGCCGTTTCCCGACGGGCGTTCGATCATGTGGTGGTACGACCCCAAGCGCACCGCCGCCGAGATCGCCAAGCTCTCGACCCACGATGCATTCGCCTACCTCGACTACGAGCACAACCTGGACGAGCTTGTCAAGATCGTGCGCCCCCTGTTCAGCATGGTGCCACCGCTGCCCCAGAGCCTTCATCCGCAGGACATCGGCGAGGTGCTCCGGATGGGGCGCCACCTCTACCGGCACCGCCGGGGGCTGGCGCGGCTGGTGGACCTCATGACCCTTTCGGTCAGCGACTTCCTCGACTGTTGGTTCGAGGACGATCAGGTCAAGGGGGCGATGTCGCCGGGCGGCGTGATCGGTGCCTGGGGCGGCCCCAAGACGCCGGGCACCGCCTACGTCCTGCTCCACCACCGCCTCGGCGAGGCCGGCAACCAGCGAGGGGCCTGGGGATTCGTCCGCGGCGGGATGGGACGCCTGTCGGAGGCGATCGCCGCCTCGGCCCGCTCGTCGGGGGCCGAGGTTCGAACGGATGCGGCGGTCGCCCGCGTCGACGTCGTCGGCGGACGCGCGGTCGGCGTGACGCTCGAAGACGGGACCGTTCTCAGGGCCCCGGTGGTGGCGGCGGCGATCCACCCGCGGACCGTGTTTCTCGACATGGTGGACCGCAGCGAGCTGCCCCGCGACTTCGTCGTCGAGATCGAGCGCTACCGCACCCGCGGGTCGTCGGCCAAGGTGAACCTCGCGCTGGGCGAGCTCCCCGACTTCATCGCCCGGCCCGGAACCGATCCGCAGAGCCATCACGTCGAGTTTGAGATCTGTCCGTCGATCGAGTACCTCGAGACCGCCTGGGACGACGCCAAGTTCGGCCGCTGGAGCCGAGAGCCGATGGCGGACTGCGTCATCCCGTCGGTGAAGGATCCATCGATGGCACCCGCTGGCCGCCACGTCATGACCTGCTTCGTCCAGTACGCCCCCAACGAGCTGGCGGGCACCGACTGGGACCAGGAGCGCGAGGCGTTCGGCGACCGGGTCATCGAGACCCTCGCCACCTACGCCCCCAACCTTCCCGGCGCCATCCTCCATCGCCAGGTTGTCACGCCGCTCGACCTCGAGCGCACCTTCGGCCTCCTCGGCGGCAACATCTTCCACGGGGAGATGGCGCTCGATCAAATGCTCTCCTTCCGTCCCGCAGCCGACGCGGGCGCATACCGCACTCCGCTCGCGGGCCTGTATCTGTGCGCCTCGGGCGCCCACCCCGGCGGGGGGGTGATGGGCATCCCGGCCCGAAACGCCGCCCGGGTCATCCTGGGAGACCGCAGCGGCGGCTGGCGCCGCTGGCTCGCCCGGGGCTGACCCCAGGGGACCCGATCCGGGGCCGCACCGCCCGCCTCGAGTGGGTCGCCCGGATCGCCTCGGCCCTCAACCGACCGGCCCCGGGACGGGCCGGTCAGCCGGCTTCGGCCTCGGCGACGACCGGGAGCCAGAGGCGCGAGGGGTGCTCCGCCCCGTGGTGAATGGTGTTGACCGCCACCCGCGGGTCACGCTGCTCCACCGCCCGCCCAAATCGGTTGCAACTGCGCGCGAACCACGGAAAGTCGCTGCTGGTCACCGCGAGCACGGCCCGGTGCCCGGCCTGGAAGACGTGGGTCACCGGGCCGAGCTCCACCTCGAAGCGGTGAACGGCCCCGGGCACCAGCGGCGCCATCTCCGACAGCGACTCGCGGCATGCGGCGCGAAGACATCCCGCCGCCACCCGGATCAGCCGACCGTCCGGGCCCTGGTCCTCGAGCTTCACGTGCCAATCGGTGTCCTCGCCGTCGCTGCTGGCAAAGAGCTCGAGCTGGGGCCAGCCGCTGACCGCCAGCGGGGCGTCCAGCGGGTCGGTCGCGTAGAAGACGACATCGGCCCGGCGGGTCAGATACGACTCGTCCAGCGGCGGCTCGTAGAACTCCTCGTAGCTGACGCCGCCGGGCACACGCACGGGATCCTTCGGGTCGTAGCGGAAGGAGCGCTCGGGCTCGGGGCCCGGCGCCGCCTCGCGCCGGAGCGCCGCACCCTGGACACCCGAGCGCAGGTGGAACGGCTGTGCCGCCGTAGACCGGGGCCACGCGGGAGGGGTCAACCAGCGATTGCTCCCGGTCTCGAAGAGCTGGACCCGCGGGACCTCGGGCCAGCCATTCGCGTAGCCCTTGAGGAAGTGGTCGAAGAAGCGGAGCTGGATGGCGTCCATCTCGATGGCGGCCGCGGGACCGTAGTCGACTCCCCCATAGGACGCCTGCGGGTAGCGGGTCCCGACGTGGGGCCACGGGCCGCAGATCAGCCATTGGTCGCGGGCCCGAGGCGAGGCCGCCAGCATCTGCTCATAGTGGTGGAACGCGCCCAGGAGGTCCTCTCGATCGTGCCAGCCGGCGACGTGGAGGCAGGGCACGGCGATGGTCCGGTAGTCCTCATCCAGCCGCAGGCTGCGCCAGAACTCGTCGAGGGTGTCGTGATCGCGCATGTCCGGCCAGGTCCCGGGCGCGGCCCCGAGGCTGTCCATCAACTCGCTCACCGGGAGTTGCATCAGCAGCGCCTCCCAGTCGAGGTCGGATCGGCTGTTCATGATCCGGCGGCGGGTCCCGTACACCCAGTAGGCGAAGTAGAGCTGGAACACCCCGAACGTGTAGGGGATCTCCTGCATCCAGCGGCCGGCGGCCGCGAACGACGCCATGCAGACCAGATGGGGCGGGTGCTCCCGGGCCGTGGCCCACTGGTTCCATCCTCCATAGCTGAGGCCGGTCGTCCCGACGCGCCCGTCGCACCAGGGCTGGCGGGCCACCCATTCCACGACGTCATGGCCATCCGGACCGTCGTGGACGTGGGCCCGCCACTCGCCTTCCGACTTCCCCCGCCCCCGGGTGTCGTAGGAGACGTAGGCGTAGTCGCGCGCCTGGAGAAACCGCCCTTCATCCACCGCACCGACGCCCCGCTTGTCGTACGGGGTGCCGAAGACGATCGCCGGAACCGGGCGGCCCGGGTCCGGGTCGGGCAGGTAGACGTCCGCGGCCAGGAGCACGCCGTCGCGCATCGGCACCTCCAGCTCCTGCCGATGGTCGGCCTGGGACAGGGTGATGAGAGCCTGGCGACGCTCTCGGGGCGTCGGCCGGGCGCTCACGAATTCACCAGGGACCAGGTCTCGGGGTAGATGTGCCCGGTCGGGTCCTGGGCGGTGACCCCGCGCAGGTGAGGGCTGATCACGGAGATCTGGTAGTCGCTGTTGGGCATCCACAGGTCGGGAAGCTGGGCGGCGATGTAGTCCTGGTAGCGGGTGAGGGCAGCCAGGCCCGGTTGGACATGGCTGGCCGCGATCAGGCGGTCGGCGGTCGCGCTGGCGTAGTGGCCCGTGTTGATGGGCGCGCCGATCCCGAAGATGGTCCCCCCGGTCGGGTAGTACACGGGGACGTAGGTGATCGACGGCGGACCCCAACTCGCCAGCTGCCAGCTGCAGTTGGCGCCCGTCTTCGGATCGCACGAGCCGGTCGCGCTCAGCAGGTAGCTGTAGGGGGCCTGGCGGAGACCCAGGCGCAGCCCCACCCGAGAGAAGCTCGACTGCAGGGCTTCCATCTCCTGGGTCACCGAGGGCACTCCGCTCTGATAGAGGAGGCTGAAGCTCAGCTGCGCCCCGCGGGCGATCCCCGCGCCGCAGGCTCTTGCCCCCCCGCCGGGTCGCGCGCAGGCGGAGACGCCACCGGGAGTGATCTGCCAGCCGTGATCGCGCAGGAGCGCAAGGGCGTCGGCGACGCTGAACAGATAGGGATTGGAGCGCTCGAAGCTGCTGGCGTAGGGATTGGCGGGCTGGACCGGCACCGGACCATAGGTGGGCCACCCGTAACCCTTGAAGACGTTGCGGATGTAACTCGGCTCATCGATAAGATGCTGCATGGCCTGGCGCACGTAGAGCTGGCGGAGGATCGGACCAGCCTGGCGATTCGCGTAGTTCGGCTCGATGAAGGTGAATCCCCAGAACAGCCAGGGCTTGACCTTGAACCCGCGACTCAGCAGCTCCTGCCGCAGGGCGGTGTCGGTGAAGGGCAGGTAGCCGTAGTCGAGCTGGCCCGAGATGAGGGCGTCGAACTCCGCCGCATCGCTGGTGAAGGGGATCTCCTCGATCTTGGCGAGGCGAGGGCGGTCCGGGCCCGCGTAGCGGGGATTGGGGACCAGGACCATGAGGCCTGTGGTGGCGTCGAAGCCGCTGCCCGGCTCGAGCCGCCAGGGCCCGTCGACCGTCTGCCACAGGGGGTTGGTATCCCAGGTGGTCCGCTGATTGGACTGGGCGTTCAGGAAGTTGTAGACGGCGACTGCCCCATGTGTGGTCTCGTCGTAGTTGCCGACCGGCGCGGGTGCGGAGGTGCGATCCCAGACCGACTGGGGGATGGGGGTGATCTGCGAGAGTCCATTGCCGATCAGCCAGTTGCGGTTGTAGGCACGGTCGAACGTGAGGACGACGGTGTCCGCCGAGGGCGCGCGGGCGGAGACGAGCCGATCGATCCAATCGCCAGGGGAGTAGCAGCACCAGTCAGCCTTGTTGGCACGGATGAGGTTGATCCAGAACGTCACGTCGCGGCTGGTGACTGGGCGGCCGTCTGACCAGCGGTAGCGGCGAAGGCCAATCGTGACGGTTCGCCCACCGTTGGTGAAGGACGGGGGCCGCCCGATGCTCAGTCGGTAGTTGATGGTGGGTTGGATGCTGTTCGTGTGCCCGAACCAGTAGAGCGGGCGCCACATCAGCGGCACCGTGTAGGTGAGGTTGTTATTGCCTGAGTTGGCCCCATCGAGGAGCGGGAAGATGTAGGTTGGCGGTGCGCCCACCGACTGCGCGAAGGTGGCGGTGCCGCCACTTGCGGCTGACCGGGCCGCGACGGCCGGGGCGGCTGCGCTCCCGAGCGACGCCAGCGCGGCCGCCGCGAGAAGAGAAGGGTGGCGCAGCATCGATCGGCCCTCCCTGCCGGCAACGCCGGCGCTGTGGTGGAGCGTCCAACCTGACGGCGCCCGCGGGCGGACGTCCCTCGGCGCCGAGGTGCGTGAATGGGTATGAGAGCAGAACCCAAGCGGAGATGTCAACGGGGCGCGTGGCCGCGCCTAGCACGGACCGCTCCCCGGGCACGACAATGGGGACAGCCGCTCATACCCAGTCACGAGGGTCCAATGCAGATCACCCACCTCGGTCGCTCCGGTCTCCAGGTCAGCCGACTCTGCCTCGGCACCATGAACTTCGGGCCCCACACCAACGAGGACGAGGCCCACCAGCTGATGGACGAGGCCCTCGAGATCGGGATCAACTTCTTCGATACCGCCAACGTCTACGGATGGCGGAAGGGCGAGGGGGTGACGGAGCAGATCGTCGGCCGGTGGTTCGCCAAGGGCGGCGGCCGCCGCGAGAAGACGGTGATCGCCACAAAGCTCTACGGCTCCATGAGCGACTGGCCGAATGACACCTTCCTGTCGGCCCGCAACATCCGCCGCGCGTGCGAGGGGTCGCTGCGGCGGCTCCAGACGGATCACCTCGACCTCTATCAGATGCACCACGTCGACCGGTCGACCCCGTGGGACGAGATCTGGGAGGCGATGAGCGTGCTCGTCCAGCAGGGAAAGGTGCTCTATGTCGGCTCGTCCAACTTCGCCGGCTGGCACATCGCCCAGGCTCAGGAGGTAGCCCGCGCCCGGCACATGGTGGGGCTGGTCAGCGAGCAGTCCCTCTACAACCTCCTCCAGCGAACGGTGGAGCTTGAGGTGCTGCCAGCCTGCCAGGCCTACGGCCTAGGCGTGATCCCCTGGAGCCCGCTCGGGGGCGGGCTTCTCGGCGGGATCCTGAAGAAGGCCGAGACCGGAAGGAGTGCATCGGAGAACGTGCAGCAGGAGTTGGCCAAGCGCCGGGACCAGATCGCCGGCTTCGAGAGCTTCTGCGCCGAGCTCGGGGAGGACCCGGCCACCGTGGCCGTGGCCTAGCTCCTCAGCCATCCGGCGGTGACGGCACCGATCATCGGCCCGCGGACCGCCGAGCAGCTTCGGGGGGCGGCCCGCGCCGTCGAGCTGAATCTGGAGGCCGGAGCCCTGTCCCGGCTCGACGAGCTCTTCCCCGGGCCGGGCGGCCCCGCCCCCGAGGCCTACGCCTGGTAGGCGCCGGGCCCGCCGGGCGGCAGCTGCGGGAGCAAGCGGGCGAGCTCGTCCGCTGCCGACAGGCCGCCGCGGGCGCCCGCGCCCCGGGTCGCGAGCGCGCCGGCGACCGCGGCTCGGCGGGCCGCAGCTTCCAGCGCCCCGCCGCCGGCCAGGGTGACGGCCACCGCCGCGACGGATGCGTCGCCGGCCCCAACTGTATCCGCGGCGTCGATGGGGAGCGCGGGCTGGCGCCAGGCGGGACGTTCGGGCTGCCAGAGCTCCATCCCCAACCGCCCGCGGGTGACCAGCACCGCGCCCGCCCCCTGCGCGAGGAGCCCCTCGGCTGAGCCCCCGGCGAAGGCGGCTATCTCGCGCGCATTGAGCACCACCGCAGCGCAGCGGCAAAGGAGCGCGGCAGGCAGCCGGCGTGCCGGCGCGGCGTTGAGCACGAATGGACCGCCCGCCGCCGCGACCGCCCCGACAGGGATCTCGAGGCTGGCCACGACCACCCCGCGGGGACCGGCCAGCTCCGCGACCGACCGCGGTACCGCATCGGCGCGGAGCGTGCTGTTGGCTCCCGGAGCAACGGCGATCACGTTCTCGCCCCGCGCATCCACCAAGACGACCGCGTCTCCGGTGGGCCGGCCCACAGTCCGCAGGTGGGATCCATCGACCCCTCGCGGGCGAGGTCGGCTCGCGCGGCGCGCCCGGCTTCGTCGTCCCCGACGGCGCCGACCAGGCTGACCGCCGCCCCCAGACGGGCTGCGGCCACCGCCTGATTCGCCCCCTTGCCGCCGGCTAGCTGGCGCAGCTCCGCCCTGGTCACGGCCTCGCTGGGGCGGGGCACTCGCATCACCCGCATCACCCAGTCCCGGTTCACCGAGCCGACCACGATGATCCGGGCGCGCGCTCCGGACCGTGTACCGCCGGACTCGCCAGAGGCGGGCACCGTTACCGGCCCGGCGCGGCGCCCCCCGGGGCGAGCGGGACCGCGCGGGGGGCCGGCTGCGGAAACCGGCCGAGGGTGAGGAAGCCGACGAACATGACGCAGATTCCAATCGCCTCGGCTGTCCCCAACTGTCCCAGGCGACCGCCGGCCGTCTTGGCGACCGAAAATCCAGCGGCGATCACCAGCGCCCCGGCGGTGAGGAGAACGCTGCAGAGCACCCGGTCGGCACCTTGCCGGCTGCGCACCATGCGGAAGGCGGACCACGCCGAGCCGCCGACCAGCACCAGCGTCCCGACGATGTTGAAGAGGACCGCGGCGACGAAGATCGGGCTCCCCGACGGGACGATCGCCTTGCCCAGGATCCCCGCCGCCGTGTGCAGGCGGGCCGGGTCCACAGGGACCACGGCCGCATCGATGGCGAGGACCAGGGTGAGCGCGCCGAGCACGGCCGCGCTCACCTGCCCGACCCGCGGCGGAGCGAGCAGGAACACCGTCCCGAGGGCGAGGTAGATGACGCCGAGCACCCCACCGAGCAGGTAGAACGCTCGGAAGAGGGCGGGGGTGAATCCCGACGCTTGCCCGACCGCTTGAACCGCGGCCGCGGCGGCGAAGATCACCAGCCCCCCCGTCCAGGCCAGGAAGGCGGGACGGCCCGATCGCCGCCATCGCCCGGCCACCACCAGGGCGAACGCCCCGGCGAGGACCGCAGCCAGGACCGTGCCTTCCACCGTCCCCGCCTCTCCCAGTCCCCGCCCGCGACGGGCCCTACCCCAGCGACGTGGGGCGAGGGTACCACCCGGCCGGGATGGGCTCCCCGGGTCTGATCGCCCCCCCGACGGCCCGGTGCGCGAACATGTCCGCATGCGCTCGCTCGACGTGGACGGCCAACCGGTCTCGGTCGTAGGTCTGGGCTGCTGGCAGTTCGGAACCCGCGGCTGGGGGTACGGGTCGACGTTCGGGGACAGGGAGGCCCACGCGATCGTCGATCGAGCCCTCGAGCTTGGGATCACGCTGTTCGACACCGCCGAGGCGTACGGGCGGGGACGGAGCGAGCGGATCCTCGGGGCGGCGCTCGGACCGCGGGCGGGCTCGGTGTTCCTCGCCACGAAGTTCCTGCCGGTCCTGCCGACCCCGGGGCGGCTGGTGCGGGCGCTCGAGCGAAGCCTGACGCGCCTCGGCCGCCCCCAGATCGACCTCTACCAGCTCCACTTCCCCAATCCGGTCGTTCCCCTCCGGCAGCAGATGTCGGGGATGCGGCGAGTCCTCGACCGGGGATTGGTGCGCCATGCCGGGGTCAGCAACTACTCCCGCCGCCAGTGGCTGGCGGCCGACCGCGCCCTGGGCCGCCCGATCCTCTCCAACCAGGTTCGGTACAACCTCCTGCAGCGGCGGGCGGAGCGGGAGCTGATCCCGTTCGCCCAGCGGGAGGGGCGGATCGTGATCGCCTACAGCCCGCTCGCGCAGGGGGTGCTGGGGGGACGGTACGACGCCGCCACGGCCCCCCGCGACCTCCGTCGCGCCAACCCCCTCTTCACGCCCGCGAATCTGGAGCGGGCCGCCGCTGTCCTGGCCGCCTGCCGCGACGTCGGCAGGACCCACGGGGCCACCCCCGGACAGGTCGCGCTGGCGTACTGCTGCTCGCAGCCGGGGGTGGTCGTGATCCCCGGGGCCCGATCGGTCGCTCAGGTGGAGGCGAACGCCGCCGCCGCGGACCTCGTCCTCGGCGCCGAGGAGAGCGCCCGCCTCCGCGCGGCGGCGGTGGCCTTCATGCCCGATCGGCGCCGAGCGGCGGCGCAGCTCGTCCGGCGGTTCCTTTCCGGGTCCTGACCCAGGCTCGACCGGGGGAGCTGGTCACCGTGGGCCGCAGCCGTCGGGCTCGCGGTCCGCCGTCGGCTCCGGGCCCACGAGCCAGCGCTCCAGCTTCGGCTCCAGCCGTCGGCGGCCGAGGACTGCGACCAGCCCGAGGGCGACCGCCAGGACCGCCGCCGCGAGCAGGCCCACCGCCGCGATGGTCGCGACGTAGCGCTCGGCGGCGTGCCCGAGCGTGTAGGCCAAGGACCCGTACCCGGCCGCCCAGCCGACCCCCCCGAGGGCGTTGAAGAGCAGGAAGCTCCGATAGCGCATGCGGGAGGCCCCCGCGACCAGGGCCGTGATGGTCCGCAGCACAGTGATGAATCGGGCGAGGACGATCGCCACGGGGCCCCGACGGGCGAAGAACCGCTCGACGAGCCCGAGTCGCCGCTCGGTCACCCCGATGCGCCGGCCTGCCCGCAGAAGGAGCGGCCGACCGGCGATCCGGCCGATGAGGTACCCGAGGTTGTCCCCCACGATCGCCCCCAGGGCGGCGCAGCCGATGATGGGGCCAAGGCTCAGGCGGCCGGTCGTCGCCGCATACACGCTGGCGGCCAGCAGGACGGTCTCGCCCGGGAAGGGCACCCCCATGCTCTCGAGGAGGGGAGCGACGAACACTGCGAGGTAGCCGTAGGTCTGGACCAGGTGGGTCATGCCAGCGCCGGCCGGGAAAGCGCCCCGTCCGGGGTCCACAGCGGCATGGTCGCCATGGTCGCACGGCGCGCGAGGCGTAGGATGGGCTGGGATGGCGCATCCAAATGGGCGTGGGGCCGCGGGCCAGACCGCGGCCGAAGGGCTGGGCCCGGTCGTCAACGACTTCACCCTCACAGCGGCCACCGTCAACGGCTCGGGGAGCCAGTCCGCCAACCTGGTGCTGACCCGGGCCCTGTTCGCGATGGGGATCCCGGTCGCCCCCAAGAACGTCTTCCCCTCCAACATCGAGGGCCTGCCGACCTGGTTCAACGTCCGTCTCTCCCCCCGCGGGTACCAGGCCCGCCGAGCCCACACCGACATCCTGGTGGCGCTCAACGCCCAGACCTGGCAGGCGGACGCCGCCGGGATGCCGTCCGGCGGGGTGGTGATCCACGAGGCGACCCTGCCCCGGACCGGCGACGCCGCCCGCGAGGACTGCACCTTCTACCCGGTCCCATTCCAGCGGCTGGCCAAGGAGCGGGTCGCCAACCCCGACCTGCGCAAGTACCTGACCAACATGATCTATGTGGGCGTGGTCGCCGAGCTCCTCGGCATCGAGGACGCGGCCCTCGGCTCCGCCTTGGACGCTCAGTTCCGCTCCAAGCCCCGGGCACGGTCGTCGAACCTGGAGGCGATCGAGATGGGCCGGTCGTACGTTCGAGAGTCCCTGGTGAAGCAGGACGGCTTCCGGGTCGAGCGGATGAATGGGACCGAAGGCGAGCTCCTCGTCGAGGGCAACCTGGCCGCGGCGCTCGGCTGCCTCATGGGCGGCTGCACCGTGATGGCCTGGTATCCCATCACCCCGTCGTCCTCGCTCTGCGAACACCTCATCGCCCTCGCCGACCGCTACCGGACCGACCAGGCCACCGGGGAGCGCCGGATGGCCACCATCCAGGCCGAGGACGAGCTGGCGGCGGTCGGGATGACGCTGGGGGCCGCCTGGGCCGGGGCACGAGCGATGACCTCGACCTCGGGGCCGGGGATCTCCCTCATGGCCGAGTTCGTGGGATTCGGCTATTTCGCCGAGGTGCCAGCGGTCATCTTCGACATCCAGCGGGTGGGCCCATCGACCGGGCTGCCGACCCGAACCATGCAGGGCGATGTCTCCTCCGCCTACACCCTCTCCCACGGGGACACCCGTCATCCAGTCCTGCTCCCCGGCACCGTCAGCGAGTGCTACGAGCACGCCCGCCTCGCCTTCGACCTCGCCGACCGCTTCCAGACGCCGGTCTTCGTCCTCTCCGATCTCGACCTCGGCATGAACCTCTGGCGGTCGCGGTCGTTCGCCTATCCCCAGGGGCCGTTCGACCGGGGCAAGGTCCTGTCCGCCGACGACCTCGAATGCCTGGGGGCACCGTTCGCCCGCTATGCCGATGTCGACGGCGACGCGGTCCCCTGGCGGACCCTGCCCGGAACCGACCACCCTGGGGCCGGCTACTTCACCCGCGGGTCGGGTCACGACGACCACGCCCGCTACACCGAGAGCTCGACCGCGTACCGAGGGACCATGGAGCGGCTGGCGCGGAAGTTCGAGACCATTCGCCGCGCGATGCCCGCCCCGCTGTGCCTCGAGGAGGGGTCCGAGATCGGCCTCATCGCCTACGGCAGCAGCGACGCCGCAGTCGGCGAGGCGCGCGACATGCTGGCGGAGCGAGGGATCGACAGCGACTACTGCCGGGTCCGGGCGCTGCCGGTCCACGCCGACGTCGAGGGCTTCGTCGCCCGCCATCCCCGGGTCTACGTGATCGAGCAGAACCGAGACGGACAGCTCTTCAGCATCCTGCGCAGCGAGCTGGCGGCGGCGCTGGGGACGCGGCTTCGGTCCGTGCGCTACTTCGACGGTGACCCGATCCCGGCGGACGCCGTGATCGAGGGGGTGCTGGCGCAGGAAGAGGCGCCGGCGCAGGCGGCCGACGGGCTGCTGGCGGCCGCAGCGGCGACGACGACCACAGGAGGCCGCGGATGACCGCTACCGCCACCCCGCCCCCCGCGGCCGGGCCCCGAAACCGGATCGGGATCGGGCGCGAGACGTACAAGGGTCTGCCCACCACCCTGTGCGCCGGCTGCGGCCACAACTCGATCACCAACCACCTGATCAAGGCGCTCTACGAGTCGGCGATCCCCCCCCACAGGCTGGCCAAGACCAGCGGGATCGGCTGCTCCTCCAAGGCGATCGCGTACTTCGTCGAGTCCGCCCATGGGCTGAACGCGGTCCACGGCCGGATGCCGTCCATCACCACCGGGGCCAAGCTGGCCGACCGCGAGCTGGTGATGGTGGGGATCAGCGGCGACGGCGACACCGCCAGCATAGGTTTGGGGCAGTACTGCCATCTGATCCGGCGCAACGTGGACTGCACCTACATCGTCGAGGACAACGGCGTCTACGGGCTCACCAAGGGCCAGTTCTCCGCCACCGCCGATATCGGGTCGGTGCAGAAGAAGGGGCAGGTGAACGAATTCGAGACCATCGACATCTGCGGGCTGGCGGTCGAACTCGGCGCCTCGTTCGTCGCCCGCAGCTTCTCCGGTGACGGCAAGCAGCTGGTGCCGCTCCTTCGAGCGGCCTTCGCCCACCGCGGCACGGCGGTCCTCGACGTCATCAGCCCCTGCGTCACCTTCAACGATCACGAGGGGTCGACCAAGAGCTACGAGTACGTCAAGGCGCACGACACCGTGCTCCAGGAGCTCGACTTCATCCCCGCCGACCGGGAGATCGTGGTCGACTACCCGGAGGGCACAACGACGACGGTGCGCCTCCACGACGGGTCCGAGATGGTGCTGCGCAAGCTCGGCCCGGAGCACGACCCCAGCGACCGTCTGGCTGCGCTGCGGGTGGTGCTCGAGGGCCGGAGCCGGGGCGAGCTCGTGACCGGGCTCCTCTACGTGGACCCTGAGATGGCCGACCTCACCGAGCGCGAGCGGCTGCCCCAGGTGCCCCTGCGCGACCTCGGGGAGGCCGAGCTGCGCCTGTCGCCGGACGCATTCGCGCAGCTGCTGGCCGAGTGGGCCTGAGCCGGCGCGCCGAGTCCCGACGTCCCCACCGGGACCCGTGACGCCGGCGGGCGCCTCAGATCCCCCACCCCGCCGGCTCGAGGGTCCCGTCCCCCGCCGCGAAACTTTCAGCCGCTTCTCAGGCAACTGGCGCCTGGACCCCCTACCGTGACCGGGCAGCAAGCAGGATCCGTCGCGGGCGCTCCTCCCCCCCGCGACCTTCGGATGGAGACCGCGCGATGACTCGGGCAGCCGGCCGGTGCGGCGCCGCCGCCATCCTCCTCGGCTTGGCCGCCCTCCCCGGCACGGCCGTCGCGGCAGCTCCCGCCCGGGCCGCGTCGGCGCCGCGGGCGGCTGTGGTCGCCCCCCGCGCCCGCACCCAGGTCCACCCGCTGGCGATCGGCACGGTGGTCAGCCTCACCACCTCGGGGGGGCCCTTCCGAGCCGGGGTGCTCGTGCTCAAGGGACCGGACGGCGGAACCGTCCGGATCGGCCTCACCGCCCACACCCGCGTGGTGCAGTACCGGGGGCGCAAGGCGTCGGTCGCCCGCATCCCCCTGACGGCGCTGCTGCCGGGTGACGTGGTGCTGGTGCGGGGATGGGTCACCGCCCGCCATGCCCTGGTCGCGACCCTGATCTTCGACACCAGTGTCAACGGGGGTGGGGTGGGCTCCCCCGCGACCTCAGGCGGGTAGGCTCAGCTTCCCGGGCGGCGCCGCCCTCTCCGGCGGCGCCGCCCGTTCCCGCTTTCCCGCCGGGGCCGGTCGCCCACTCGGGAGCGAGCGGTCTCAGCGATGGAGGTCACGCGTACGCGTACCCGGCTGGGAGCGGACGCGGCGCCGACGGGCCGACGTAGATCGCCGATGGCCGGATCAGCCGGTTGTGGGCGGCCTGCTCGCAGACCGCCGCCGTCCAGCCCGCCAGCCGCGAGCAGGCGAAGGTTGGCGTGAACATGTCCCGGGGCACCCCGACCGTGTTCATCACCACACCGGCGTAGAACTCGACGTTGGTGTAGAGCCGGCGGCCGGGCTTCAGCTCGTTGAGGACCTTGAGGGCCGTCTGCTCCACGTCGCGGGCGAACGCCGCCTGCGTCCCCCCCAGCCGCAGGGCGACCTCCCGCAGGAGGGTCGACCGGGGGTCATCGGTCTTGTAGACGCGGTGCCCGAACCCCATCAGGCGGTCGCCGTGCTCGACCTGCTCCCGCAGGTACGCTTCCGCCCGATCGGGCGTGCCGATCGCGTCGAGGGTGTCGAGGGCCCGGGAGGGCGCGCCCCCGTGAAGCGGGCCGGAGAGCGCGCCCAGGGCGCCCACGACGGCCGCGCCGACGTCGGCACCGGTCGAGGCGATCACCCGGGCGGTGAAGGTTGATGCGTTGAAGCCGTGGTCCATGGTGAGGATCAGGTACTGCTCCAGAGCTCGGGCCGCCTCCGGGGTGGGGCGTTCGCCGGTCAGAAGCTGAAGGTAGGCGGCGGCGTACCCGAGGTCGGGATCGGCCTCGGCGGGCGGGTCGCCCCGGTGGCGGCGGTACTGGCGAAGGAGGACGACCGGGGCCACCGCGGTCAGCCGGATGGCGGCATCGAGCACCTCCTCCCGGTCGGCGTCGAGGGTCGGCCGAAGGCCGAGGCTGGTCGCCACCAGCGAGAGCGAGGTGCGCAGGGCCGCGAGCGGCGCGTAGGGCTCCACCGCCGCCAGCGGCTCGAGGGCGGCGAGAACCGCCGGCGCCAGCTGGCGCCCCTGTCGCGCCCGCTCGTGGAATGCCGCCAGCTGGTCGGGATCGGGAAGCTCCCCCATGAGGAGGAGGTGCCAGACCTGCTCGAAGGAGCAGCGGCGGGCCAGCTCGGTGGCGTCGTAGCCGCGGTAGTGGAAGAATCCCTCCTCGCCCCGAACGTCCCCGATCGCGGTCTCGGCGACCGCCACGCCCTCGAGCCCGGGTGGAGCCACCGTCGGAGCCGATCCCGCCGGCCGGACCTCCTCGATGTGGGCGACCCGCACGAGGTGGCGGATCGAGAGCATGCCCACGAGCCGGCCCTGATCCAGCACCGGCAGATGGCGGAAGTGGTGCTCCCGAAAGATCTCGAGCGCGACCGCCACCGGGTCGGCGGCGGCCAGGGTGATAGGGCCGGACGACATCAGGGCCCCCACCGGCGTCGACACGTCCAGCCCGGTGCCGAGCGCCCGCAGCAGGTCCCGCTCGGTCACGATCCCGATGACCCGATCCTCTGGATCCACCACCGCCGCGGCGCCCACCTTGGCCCCGTCGAGCAGCCGCGCGAGCTCGGCCGCCGTCATCTCCCGACGGGCCACGACCGGTGGCTTGTGCATCAGCTCACGGACCGACACGGATACGGCCATCAGATCCTCCCGCGGTGAGCCCCGCCCGAGCGGGCAGCGAGCGCGGTCTCGATCCCGGACCACGCGCTGCGGTCCGGGACGACCATCCCGCGAACGCTCAGCTGCGCTCGGGTCGGCTGGACTCCGCTCGGGCGACCTGACGCTCGGTCCGGTCTGCGCGCCGGAACGTGACGATCCACCCGATGAGAGAGCCGCCAGCGACCAGCACCAGCACGCCCAGCGTTATCCCGATCTGCCCGGCCGAGGTCATGTCCACCTCCTTCCGACAGGTCGATTCTAAGGGGATCGCGGTGTCTTCCGGCTCCTTCACTCTCCCCGGAGCGCAGCGGGGTCCGCCGCTATGCTGGCCGAGCCGAAGGGCCGCGAGGCTGAACCCGGGCGACGACCCGCCGTCCGCTGCGGGGCGGGGACCGGCCCGTCGGAGGTGAGCGAGATCGACCACACGTCGATGCCGGGGTCGAGCGCCGGCCGCGGCCGGGCCGGTGGCGCCGCGCCCCCGGGGGTCGTCGGGCTGGTCGCCGCCAGCGCGGTCGAATGGGCCGGCGCGACGGCGATCATGCCGATCCTGCCCCTCTTCGTCCGCCACAGCGGTGCCTCATACGGGCTCGTGGGGCTCGTGATGGGGGCCTTTCTCGCGGCCAGCTTCGCCGTGCAGTACCCGCTCGGACGCCTCTCGGACCGAATCGGCCGGCGCGGTCCCCTCCTCGCCAGCCTAGTGGTGAACGCGGCCGCCACCGTTGCCTACGTCGCACCGGTCGCCCCCGCGGTGTTCATCCTGCTCCGGGCCGTCCAGGGCGCGGCCGCGGGGACCACCCAGGTCGTGTCGCAGAGCGTGATCGCCGACCTCGTCCCGGCTGATCGGCGCGGGCGCGCGTACGGGCTCCTGCAGGGCTCCCAGTTCGGGGGCATGGTTGTCGGCCCGATCGCGGGCGCGCTCCTCTACGGGCGCGATCCGGCCAGCGTGTTCGTGGCCGGGGCGGTCGGGTCCCTGCTCGCCGCGCTGCCCGTGGGCCTCACCCTGCCCGGCGGACGGAGCCGGATCCCCACGGCGGGGCCGCAACCGACCGCCCGCGAGGTGATCCGGATCCGACGGGTGGTCCAGGGGGTGTTGGTGGCCTCGGCCGGCACCGGCCTCCTGATCGGCGTCTACGACGCCGACTGGAGCCTGCTCCTGCGTGCCAAGGGCGCGACCACCTGGGAGGTCGGCCTCTCCTTCACCCTCTTCGCGATCCCGCTCGTCGCCGCCTCCTGGCCGGCCGGCCGGCTCGCCGACCGGCGCGACCGCAGGTGGCTGGGCGGCCTCGCCCTCCTCACCGGCTGCGGGTGCGCCGCCCTCTACCCCTTCCTCCCCTCCCCGCCGTTCCTCATGGCGCTTGGGGTCGTGGAGGCCACCGCCACCGCGATCGGCTTCCCGGCGGTGGTCTCCCTGCTGATGCACGCCGTCGGGACCGCGAGGGCGGGCCGGGTGCAGGGGCTCGCCGGCAGCGCCCAGACGGGCGCGGCCGCGCTCGGGGCGGCGGCCGGCGGGCTGCTGTTCGGCGTCGGCGTCTGGGCGCCGTTCGTGGCCGCCGCCGTCATCGTCACCGCCGCCTCCGCCAGCCTGCCGTTTCTCTGGGGGGCGGCCGGTGCGTGGGCGCGCGCGAAGCCGATCTCAGGGGTCTGACCCGCTCGGCCCGGCCTCAGGCCTCCTGGCCGCCGTCGGCCTGGGCCCGCACCCGGAGCTCCTCGACCACCGAGGGATCGGCGAGGGTGGTGGTGTCGCCCAGGGGACGGTGTTCGGCGACGTCCCGCAGGAGCCGGCGCATGATCTTGCCCGAGCGGGTCTTGGGCAGCTCGGTCGTGAACACGATGTTGGCGGGCATGGCGATCTTGCCGATCCGCGCGGCCACGTGCGCCCGCAGCCTGGCCATGTGCTCGACCGACGGCTGGTGGCCGGCCTTGAGGGTGACGTAGGCGACGATCGCCTGCCCCGTTTGCGGGTCGGACCGGCCGCACACGGCGGCCTCCGCCACCGACGGGTGGTCGACCAGGGCGGACTCGACCTCAATGGTGGAGATCCGGTGCGCGGAGACGTTCATGACGTCGTCCACCCGGCCCAGCAGCCAGAAGTCGCCGTCCTCGTCGACCCGAGCCCCATCCCCGACGAAGTAGGCGCCGGGGAAGCGGCTCCAGTACGTCTCGCGATAGCGCTCCGGATCCCGGTGAATACCCCGGAGCATGGCCGGCCAGGGTGCGCGGATCACAAGGTAGCCGCCCGCCCCCGGGGCCACCTCCCGCCCCTTGTCGTCGACGACCCGGGCGTCGACCCCGGGAAAGGGACGGGTCGCCGACCCCGGCTTGCAGGTGGTGACGCCCGGCAGGGGCGAGATCATGATCATGCCGGTCTCGGTCTGCCACCAGGTGTCGACGATCGGGGTCCGACCACCGCCGATGTGCTCGCGGTACCACATCCAGGCCTCAGGGTTGATCGGCTCCCCGACGGTGCCGAGCAGCCGCAGGGAGCTGAGGTCGTGGCGCTGGGCGTACGCCTCCCCCCAGCGCATGTGGGTGCGGATGCTGGTGGGCGCGGTGTAGAGCACGGTGACCCCGTATCGCTCCACGATCGACCACCAGCGATCCCGGTCGGGAAAGTCGGGGGTGCCCTCATAGAGAACCGAGGTGGTTCCGTTGCAGAGGGGGCCGTAGACGATGTAGCTGTGCCCGGTCACCCAGCCGATATCGGCGGCGCACCAGTAGACGGTGTCCGGCTTGATGTCGAACACGTAGTGGTGGGTGGCGCTCACCCCAACGAGGTACCCGGCGGTGGTGTGGACGATCCCCTTCGGCCGGGCGGTCGTGCCGCTCGTGTAGAGCAGGTAGAGAAGGTCCTCGGCGTCCATCGGCTCGCAGGGGCAGGTCGCGGGGTCGTCGGCGACCCCGGCGGTGACCGCGTCCCACTCCAGGTCGCGTCCCGGGGTCATGGCCACCGGTCCGCCGGTGCGGCGGGCGACAACCACCGTCCGGATCGCCGGGGTGTGGGTCAGGGCCTGATCGGCGTTGACCTTGAGCGGGACCCGGTTGCCCCGTCGCCATCCCTCGTCCTGGGTGATGAGCACCTCGCAGCCCATGTCGTTGAGGCGGCCCTCCAGGGCCTCGGGGCTGAATCCGCCGAACACGACCGTATGGGGGGCGCCGAGCCGGGCGCAGGCCAGCATCGCGATCGCCTGCTCGGGCACCATCCCCATGTAGATCCCGACCGGCGTGCCCTTGCCGACCCCGAGCCGGCGCAGGCCTCCGGCGAATCGGACGACCTCGCGCTGGAGGTCGGCGTAGGTGAGGGTGCGCCGGTCGCCGTCGGGCTCCCCCTCCCAGTGGTAGGCGACCTTGGCGCCCCGACCGGCCTCGACGTGGCGGTCGACGCAGTTGTAGCAGGCGTTCAGCTGGCCGCCGAGGAACCACTTCGCGTACGGCAGCTCCCACTCCAGGACCCGATCGAAGGGGGTGAACCAGCTGATCCGGGTGCGGGCCTCGTCCCCCCAGAACCCCTCGAGGTCCCGTCCGTACAGGGCGCCGGTGCCGTTGGCCTCGGCCGCGAACTCGGGGGGCGGCGGGAAGCTGCGGCGCTCCTCCTGGAGCGCGTCGATGACGTTCCGGTCGGCGCTCACGGTCGGCCCTCCTTCGGCCACTTCGGCTTGAGGCATCCTATCGGGCCCTCCGGACGGGCGGCTGGGGCGAGGTCGCGGGCCCACCCCCGCGCGACGGCCGACCGGTCCGCCTCGCCGCTCCCCGGTGATGCGTGACGGCCGCCGGCGCGCCAGGGCCTGAGCGCCCCTGGGACGCTCGGTGGGGCCGACCCGGCACCGCCCCTCGAGACGGGCGCGGCGGCTGCCGGGGGGCCGGCCGTCGGCGGCGCGAGCCCCGTCCAGCCTCGCCGGGGGCTCGGACGGCTCAGTAGCCGAGCGCCTGGTCGACGACGTTGCGCAGCGGCCGGCCGTCGAGCCACCGGCGAACCTGGTCGGCAAAGAGGGCGGCGCTGCGCTCCTCGAAGTGGGGGGAGGACCAGCTGGTGTGCGGGGTGACCAGGACGCCCGGCGCGGTCCAGAGGGGGGAGCTGGACGGCAGCGGCTCCTCGGCCAGGGCGTCGAGGTAGGCGGCGGCGGGCCGGCCGACCGCCAGGCCCGCGAGCAGCGCCGCCTCGTCCAGGAGGGCGCCCCGGGCCACGTTGATGACCACCGAGCCGGGCGCCAGGGCGCTCAGGACCGCGGGCCCCACCAGGCGGCCGGTCGTGGGGGTGAGGGGGACCGCCAGGATGAGCGCGTCGGCCCCGGCACAGGCGCGCCCCAGATCCTCGAGCCCGACCACCCGGGCCACCCCAGCCGGTGGTCGACGCTCCGGGTGGCGGCGGACCCCGACGACGTGCGCCCCGAACGGGGCGAGCCGCTCGGTCACCCCCGAGCCGATCGTGCCGAGGCCGACGACGACCACCAGAAGATCGGCGAGCTCGCGCAGGGGCAGGACCTCCCACCGCCGCTCCCGGTGCTGGGCGGCCAGGTCGGGCAGGCGCTTGACGTGCGCGAGCAGGCACGCGAGCACGAACTCAGCGATGGGGGTCGCCGCGATCCCGGCCCCGTGGGTCACCGTCAGCCTCGGCCGGTCGCCGATGGCGTCGCGCAGCGAGTCGATCCCGGCCGCGCTGGTGTGGAGCCAGGCCAGCGCGGGGTTGGCGTCCAGCACGCGGCGGAGCCGGGCGGGATCGCCGAACTGGTGCCAGACGAGGTCGACCGTCGCCTCCCGCCCGAGGTCGGGTTCACCGGGGTCGACCGCCAGCTCCAGCTCCACGTCCGCCAGGGCCGTGCGGACGAGCGCGCGCGCGGCCGCCGACAGGTCGCCGATGACGAGGCCGCGCAGGGGCCTGGGACCGGGCAGCAACGCTCTCCAATGCGAACCAGGGCCAAGGGGGAGGGGTGGCGAATCACGTCCGGGCCCGGGGCACCATCATGGTGGCATGGCGGCATCGTTCGGTCCGGTCGTCGACGCCAGGTGGCTGCGGGCCCATGCCGACGGGCTGGGGGTCCGGGTGCTCGACTGTCGGTGGACCCTCGGGATCGGCTCGCGCCCCGACCTGTACGCCGCCGGCCACATCCCCGGGGCCGTCTTCGTCGACCTGGAGCGCGACCTCACCGCGCCGCCCGGCCGCGGGGGCCGCCACCCTCTGCCGGATCATGTGGACTTCGAACAGGCGATGCGCCGCGCCGGCGTGGAGCCAGGGGCGCCCGTCGTCGCCTACGACGAGGGCAGCGGCGCGGCGGCCCGCTGCTGGTGGATGCTGCGAGCGTCCGGCCACGGCCGGGCCGCGGTACTCGACGGCGGGCTCGACGCCTGGTTCGCGGCCGGCGGCCCGCTGACGATGACCACGTCGGCGTCCGAACCGGGGCGGGTCGTCCTGGGCCCGTTCCGGGGCACCGTGGATGCCGACACCGTGGCGCAGCTGGCGGAGGCGGCGGGGGGGCGGGCGGCCCCGGTGCTCGATGCCAGAGCGCCCGAGCGGTACCGGGGGGAGGAGGAGCCGATCGACCCGAGGGCGGGCCACATCCCCGGCGCCCGGAACCTTGCGCACAGCGAGCTGTTCCCGGGGGGGCACCTCCTCGATCCCGCGGCCCTCACGCGGCGGCTGGCCGCCGCCGGGGTCGTCCCCGGCAGCCGCCCGGTCGCCTATTGCGGATCGGGGATCTCGGCCTGCCGGGTCCTCCTGGCGATCGAGGTCGCGGGCATCGGAGGCGGCCGTCTCTACCCGGGCTCCTGGAGCGAGTGGAGCCAGCAGTCCGACCGGCCGGTCGCGGTCGGGTCCGACCGCCAGGGCCGACGGCCGGGCTGACCCCTACGGGGTGCGCTGCACCCGATGGGCGGCCGCCTGGGCCCGGGGCCTGACCACCAGCTCATCAATGTTCACATGGGCCGGGCGGGTGACGACCCAGGCGACGCAGTCCGCGATGTCATCGGCGGTGAGCGGGACCACACCCCGGTAGACGGCCGCCGCCCGCGCCTCGTCGCCGGCGAACCGATTCCGGGAGAAGTCGGTCTCGACCATGCCGGGGTCGATCTCGGTGACCCGGATCGGGCGATCGACGAGCTCCAGGCGCAGGGTGCGGGTGATGGCCCGGACCGCATGCTTGGCGCTCGTGTACCCGGCCCCGCCCTCGTAGACCTCGAAGCCGGCCACCGATCCCATGTTGACGATGTGGCCGGCGCCGGACCGCTCGAGGTGAGGGAGGAGGGCCCGAGTCATTCGCGCGAGCCCCAGGACGTTGGTCTCCCACATCCAGCGCCACTGCGCGTCCCCGATCACCGCCACGGGCTCCAGGCCGCGGGCGCCGCCGGCGTTGTTGACCAGGACGTCGACCCGGTCCAGCTCGTCCGCGAGCGCCCGCACGCTCCCCTCATCGGTCACGTCCAGGACGCGGGCCACACCCCCGATGGCGTCGGCGATCTCCTCGATCCGCGCCGCCCGGCGGGCCCCGAGCCAGACCCGGAAGCCGCCGGCGGCCAGCCGGCGGGCGGTGGCTTCGCCGATCCCTGCGCTGGCACCGGTCACGACCGCGACGCGCGGCCCCTGCACGCTCACGCCCGCGCCAGTTCCAGCCGGAGCCCAGCCGGGCCCCGCTGCGGCAGACCGCAGCGGCGGCCGTGGCACACGACGGCAGCCGCGGCCCCCCCGGTCGCGGAGGTGGCGGAGGCGGCGGGGGTGGCGAGCACGAGCACATGCGGACGGTACCGCTCCCGGACCACCGCCAGCAGGGCGGCGCGCTGGTCGGCGTCGCCGCCGGTCACCGCCACGGTGACGGGCCCCGCGCAGGCGGCCGCGAGGGCCTGGAGCAGGGCCCCGAAGGCGAGCGGGAGACGCCCAGCGGTCGGTGCCAGGCCCGCGAGGACCGCGACCGGGTCCGACCGGACGTCGGGGCGATCAAGAAGGGCGGCGGCCTGCAGCCCGAAGAGGACCGCCAGCGAGGTGCCGCTCGGCGCCGCCCCGTCCTCGAGCGACCGCGGCCGGATTGGCAGGCGGGCATCGTGGCCCGTGGGCACGTCGAACCATCCCGGACCTGCGGCGTCCCGATACGTGGGAAGGAGGGCCTCCGCCACCCAGCCGACCCGCTCCAGCCAGGCTGGCTCCAAGGTGGCCTCGAAGGCCGCAGCGCAGGCCAGCCCCAGCGCCGCCGTGTCCGCGAGCGTGGCGGGGAGGGGGACCGCGCCGGGATGGAAGGCGTGCAGGAGATGGTCAGCACGCCGGGCCCGCTCAAGCACCAGCTCGAGGACGTCCAGCGCTCGCGCCCGGTAGGCGGGGCGGTCCAGCGCCGACGCCGCGTCCAGGAGCGCGATGGCGGCCAGGGCGTTTCCACCGGTGAGCTGGGTGGGGTCGCGGCGGGGCGGAACCCGGCGCGCCCGGACCGCTCGAAGCCGCGTGCGCCAGCCATCGACCCGCGCCGCCAAGGCGGCGGGCTCGACCCCGAAGTCGTGCGCCACGGTGGCCAGCGACCGGGGGAGGTGGAGGACGGTCGTCCCGTCGTCGAAGTTGCCCTGCGGGCTCACCCCGAACACCTGGGCGGCGAGCCCGCCCTCGTCGGCGCCCAGCGCCGATGCGAGCTCGGACGGGGTCCACACGAAGAACCGGCCCTCCCTGCCCTCGGTGTCGGCGTCGGTGCTGGTCGCAAAGCCGCCCCCCTCGACGGCCAGGTCGGCCAGGGCGCCGTCGACCGTGCCCTCCACGACCCGCAGATCGCCCGCCCGCCCGTAGAGGCGAGCCGCCCGGGCGTAGAGGCTGGCCAGCTGAGCCTGGTCGGCCAGCATCTTCTCGAAGTGGGGGATGCGCCACGACCCGTCCACCGTGTAGCGATGGAACCCACCGCCGACCTGGTCATAGATCCCCCCCTGCGCCATCGCGTCCAGCGTCCGCAGCACCGCGGCGCCGGGGCTGCGGGCTGAAGGGGGCCCGGGGCGGGCTGCGGTCGGCTCGGCGTCGGCCGACCGCCCGAGCAGGAAGAGGAGCGCGGGGGCGTTCGGGAACTTGGGCCCGGCGCCGAAGCCACCGCGTGCCCAGTCCAGCTGCTCGAGCAGCCGCGTGGTCGCAGCCGCCAGCGCGGCCGGCCCCGCCTCGGCGCCCCGGCGCCCCGGGGACGGCAGCGGCACCGGCGTCACCGCCTGGGTCAGGCGCTCGGCCGCCGACACGAGGTCGCCACAGCGCTCGGTGTAGGCCGCGGCCACCGCCTCCAGCAGCCTGGGGAAGCCGATCAGCCCGTCCCGGTCGTGGGGTGGGAAGTAGGTGCCCGCGTGGAAGGGCCGCCCGTCGGGCAGGCAGAAGACCGTCATCGGCCAGCCGCCGGCACCGGTGAGCGCCTGGACCGCCTCCATGTAGACGGCATCGACATCGGGCCGCTCCTCCCGATCCACCTTGACGCTGACGACGAGGGCGTTCTGGACCGCGGCGATCGCCGGGTCGGCGAACGACTCGCGGGCCATGACGTGGCACCAGTGGCAGGCCGCATAGCCGATGCTGACCAGGATCGGTCGATCGAGCTCGTGCGCCCGAGCGAAGGCCTCGGGGCCCCAGGGGTACCAGTCGACGGGGTTGTCGGCGTGCGCCCGCAGATAGGCGCTCCCCGAGCCGGCCAGGCGATTCACAGCCCCACCGTAGCGCACGAGTCGGCCGGGCTCGGCCGCCGCGCCGCCTGCGCGGAGGCGGGCCGGCACCGGATGGGACAATCCGCCCGTGCCGGACCCAGACCCCGCCCTGCCGAGCCCCCCCGCACCCGCCCGCCCGCCGCTGCGCGTGCGCTCTCGCCCGTTCCTCGACCACCTGGATCGATGGATGAGCACCCGGCCTGCGGCCACGCTTGGGGCCGCCCGGACCGCGGTGATCGTGGTGGATCTCGTGCACGGGTTCGTCGACGAGGGCCCGCTGGCAAGCCCCCGCATCGCCGCGCTGGTTCCAACCGTGGCCCGGGGTCTTGAGGACTTCGCCAGCGCCGGAGGGCGCTGGCTGTGCCTCGTCGAGGATGCCCACCCGGGCGATTCGCCCGAGTTCGCCGCGTTCCCGCCCCACTGCCTCGCCGACACCCGCGCCAGCCGGACCGTCGGGGCGGTCGCGGCGGCCGCCCGCCGGCCGGGCCTCGACACCACCTGGATTCGCAAGGCGACGCTCACCCCCCGAGATGCCGGGCTCCTCGACTGGGCCCGGGCCGCGTGCGAGGCGCTCGGGCCCGACCGAGCCATCGTCGTCGCCGGCGACGCGACCGACCTCTGCCTCTACCAAACCGCGATGGCCCTGCGCCTGTGGGCGAACCAACCGTCGGTAGCCCGGTCGCTGGGCGCGCTCCGGGTGGTCGTCGGACTGGACGGGGCCGAGACCTTCGACCTTCCGGTGCGGACCGTCGGAGCCGCCGGCGCCCTGCCCCACGACGGCGACCTGCACCATGCACTCTTCGCCCACCACCTCGCCCTCAATGCGGTGGAGGTCGTCGCCCATGTGGGCTGGTCCTGATCCGACCAGGAGGGGGGGCGAGCCGCCAGCCTGGCTGCGGCGGGGCTTCCGTGTGGCGGCGGCGGGCGTTGGAGCCCTCGGCCCACGCCGCTATCGACTGGCCGACCTCGTCGCCAATGCGACCTTCGCGTGCCAGCCGGCGCGGCGCCGGACCACCCAGGCCAACTACCGCCGGGCCCTGGGGCCGATCAGCCCACGGCGGGCCCGCCGGCTGGCGGCGGCGAGCTATCGAGAGTACGCCCGCACCGCCGTCGACTTCCTCCACGTCCAGACGCTCGGCCGGGCGGGTGTCGCCGCCCTGATGCGGGTGGAGGGGCTGGAGCGGCTGGAGCGCTCGACTGCGGCGGGGCGCGGCGGGATCCTCGTCCTCATCCACTTCGGCAGCTGGGACGTCGCCGGGGCGGCGGCCGCCGCCTTCGGCTTTCCCGTCCATTCGGTGATGGACGAGGGCACGAGTCCGCTCCTCGCCGACCTCGTGGTCTGGTCGCGGCGCCAAATCGGGATCACCGTCGCCACCCCCGAGCACGGGGCGACCGCGTTGCTCCGGACGGTCCGTCGGGGCGGGTGGGTCGCGATCATCGCCGACATCCCGAAGACGACCCCGGCGGTCACCGTCCCGTTCTTCGGCCGGCCGAGCCGCTTCTCGGCCGCGCCCGGGCTCCTGGCGGCCCGAACCGGCGCGCCGGTCCATGCCGTCACCTGCGAGCGGGCGCCCGACGGGCACTACGTCGTCGAGATCCACCCCCCGGTCACGCTGGAGCGGGCGGACGAGCCAGCCGCGGCGATCCGGGCTCTCGTTCCCATCTTCGAGGCGGCGATTCGACGCACACCGGCCCAGTGGTTCCCCTTCGACCAGGACCGCTTCGTGCCCGAGGCCGCCGGAGCCCACCCCGCTGTCTGAGCTCGGCCCCCCAGCCCGAACTGATCTCACCGTCAGCTGGTTCGGGCATGCGGCCGGCCACCGCGCCGACGGGCTGTCAAGCTACTCCGAGCAGGTGGTGCACGGGCTCCAGCGGCGCGGGTGCACCGTCCACTTTCACCACCTTCGGGGCGACGGGGCGGTGGTGCCGGTCGACGCCGCCCACCGGACGGTCTGGCGGGGCGCTCGCTTCAAGACCGTCAGCGTGGCGGCCCCCGGGTTCCGGGCGGCGGCGGCCCGACGCCTCGCGGTCGAACGGCCCGCGATCGTGCACTGCTCCCTGAGCTTCAGCCTCGCGGATGGGTGGCTGGCGACCGAGGCCCACCGCATCGGAGCGGGCGCGGTCGTGACCTTCCATCTCCCCTACGGCCGCAGCGGCAGCGGTCGGGGCCGAGTGCTCCAGGGCCTCTATCGCTTCTGGGCCCGGCGGCTGCGCAGCTTCGACCGGGTGATCGCCTTCACGACCGAGCAGGTGGAGCGGCTCACCGCCGCTGGCGTCGCCGCCGAGCGCTGCGCCGTGATCCCGAACGCCGTGGACACCGGGCACTTCCGCCCGGGGGCATCTCGGCTGCGCGCCGAGCGCCTTGCCGGGGCCGAGCTCGTGGTCGGGTACCTGGGGCGCCTCGACCCCGAGAAGCGGGCGGCCATGCTGGTCGAGGCGTTCTGCTCGGCTGGGCTCCCACCCACGGTTCGCTGCCTCATCGCCGGACGGGGCCGCGAGGAGGGGCGGGTTCGGGCCCTGGCCGATCGGTGCGAGCAGGTCGTCTACGTCGGTCAGCTGGACGGAGCCGAGGCCCGGGCCGACTTCCTGCGCGCCGTCGACGTCTTCTGCCTGCTCTCCACCGCGGAAGGGCTCTCCATCGCCCTCCTCGAGGCGATGGCCAGCGGCTGCGCGGTCCTGGCAACTCTCGAGGCCGGAGCCGCCGTGGCGGGCCCCGGGGCGATCACGCTACCCGGGCGCCGCCCGGCCCCAAGGCTCGCCGCCGAGCTGCTTCGGCTGGCGGTGGCCCCCGGGGCTGCGGCCGAGCTGGGCCACCTGGCACGGGCCGAGGCGGTGCATCATCATGACGTGGAGGCCATGCTTGACCGCGTTCTCGCCGTCTACCGGTCGCTCACCCCTGCGTCGGCACGGGTCCCGTGACCGGGACGGTCTCGACCTCCCTCGTCGTCGACAGCAGCGCGTGCCTCCCGCCAGCGCTCGGCGAGTCGCCGTGGGTGCGGGTCGTGCCCATGACCCTGCACGTCGATGGTCGGGATCTGCGCGATGGCATCGACCTGGGGCTCGACGCCTTCTACGAGCGGCTCCGGAGGCCGGGTCCCCTGCCCACGAGCAGCTCGCCGGCCCCCGGCGCCTACCTGGAGGCATTTCAAGACGTCCAGACCCCGGCGGCGGTGTGCCTGACCATCCCGGAGCGCTACTCGATGATGGGCCGGTCAGCCCGGGTGGCAGTGGACCTCCTGCACGAGATCGACCCCAGCCGGGACGTCCGGGTCATCGACACCGGCACCGCCGCCGGCGGCTACACGTTGGTGGCCGAGGCCGCCGCGGCCGCCTGCATGGCCGGGCTGTCGGCCGACAAGGTGGTGGCCCACACGGAGGCGGTCGCCGGCGGCGCCCAGGTCATCGGCGCCCTCGAGACCCTGCGCTTCCTCACGCGCAGCGGCCGGGTCCCGGCCATCGCCGCCCTGGGGGGCGACCTGCTACGGGTTCGACCCGTGTTCGCGCTCAGCGGAGCTGATGTGCGCCGTCTGACGGTGGTGCGCGGCACCAGGCGGGCCCTGCGAACCGTGGCCGAGCAGCTGCGGGCGGTCACCGACCCCAACGGATCGTTCCGGCTCGCCGTCTTCACCGCCGCCGACCCGGCGGTCGCTGACCAGCTCGCAGCCGCGCTGCGCGAGGTCTTTGGCGATCGGCCCGTGGAGCGCCTCGCGCTCACCCCGGTCATCGCCCTCCACACCGGCCCTGGGCTGCTCGGGGCAGCGGCGGTGCCGGACCTCCCGCTGCCCTGCGCCGAACCCAGCGGCCCGAGGGCCCGGCCGTGAACTTGTATGCCCAGGCGGCCCTGATCCTCGTCGGCGCCTACCTCCTCGGCGGCATCCCGACCGGGTGGTTGATGGGCCGGGTCGTCGGGATCGACCTTCGGCGGGTCGGCACCGGCAAGATCGGGACCAGCAACCTCTTTCGGAATGCCGGATGGGCTCCGGCCGCCATCGTCGGGCCGGTCCAATTCGTCCAGGGCCTCCTGCCCGTGCTCGCCGCCCAGCGGCTGACGGGCGACACGCTGGTGGCCGCCGGCGCCGGGCTCTGCGCCGTGATCGGGAACGGCTGGCCCGCCTACTTCCGCTACAACGGCGGCCGCGGGGTCGCTACGGCGACCGGGGCGGTGGGGCTGTGGTGGTGGCCCGGCTTCGTCTTCCTCCTCGCCGCCTACCTGGCGGGATGGCTGGGACGCAAGATCCCGGTCGGCGTCCTCGGCGGGTTCATCGGGCTCCCGGTCGTGCTCTGGCTCAGCGGGAGTCCCGGTCCGTACGCGATCGCGGCGGTGGGGCTCCTCATCTGCATCTGCCTTCGCCGCCTGGAGGGGTACGCGGACGAGCGCAAGGGCTCGCCCCGCGCGCCCGCCGATGGGCTCTGGGAGCGGATCGTCTACGACCGCCAGCCCGGCCAGCGCCTGGTGGGTCCCCGTGGCTCCTGACCCGGCAGGGCCCCCCCGGGCCGCCGCCGTCCGGATCGAGCGGGACTCGATGGGGGAGATGAACGTCCCAGCCGCCGCCTACTACGGCGCCTCGACCCAGCGGGCGGTCGAGAACTTCCCCATCAGCGCCCTCCGGCTGCCGCGGCGGATGATCGCGGCCCTGGGCCGAATCAAGGTCGCCGCCGCCGAGACCAACCGCGAGCTCGGGCTGCTCGAGCCGGATATCGCCCAGGCGATCGCCGAGGCCGCGCGCGAAGTCGCGGAGGGTCGATGGGACGGGGAGTTCCCGGTGGACGTCTTCCAGACCGGGAGCGGGACCTCGTCCAACATGAACGCGAACGAGGTGATCGCCAACCGGGCGCTCGAACGGCTCGGGCTGCCCCGGGGGGCGCGCGAGCGGATCCACCCCAACGATCATGTCAACCGCGGCCAGTCGAGCAACGACGTCTTTCCGACCGCCATCCACCTGGCGGCGCTGGAGGCCGTGCGGACCGATCTCCTGCCGGCCCTGGTCGAGCTGGAGGCGGCGCTGGCCGATCGAGCGCAGGCGTTCTGGGCGGTGATCAAGACCGGCCGCACCCATCTCCAGGACGCGACCCCGATCCGCCTCGGGCAGGAGTTCAGCGGCTACGCCGCGCAGATCGCGCGGGCCCGCGAGCTCGTGATCGCGGCGGGCCTGCAGCTCGAGCCGCTCCCCCTGGGCGGGACGGCGGTCGGAACCGGAATCGGTCGTCACCCCGACTTCGCCGCTCGCACCATCGCCCGCCTGGCGGTCGACTACGGGGTGGCGGGGCTGCACGAGGCCGCGAATCACTTCCAGGCGCAGGCGAGCCTGGACGCGGTCGTCGCCGTCGCCGGAGCCGTGCGGGGCGCGGCCCTCGCCCTCCACAAGATCGCAACCGACGTCCGCCTCCTCGGCAGTGGTCCGCGGGCCGGCATCGGCGAGCTCGAGCTCCCGGAGGTGCAGCCCGGATCCTCGATCATGCCCGGCAAGGTCAACCCGGTCATCCTCGAGTCCAGCTGCATGGTGGTAGCGCGGGTGGTGGGCAACGATGCGACCATCGCGTTCGCGGCGACCACCGGCTCGCTTCTCGAGCTCAACGTCATGCTCCCGGTGACGGCGCACGCCCTCCAGGAGTCGATCGAGCTGCTCGCGGCCGCCGTCGTCAACGTCGCGCGCCGGTGCATCGGCGGACTCCGGGCCACCACCCGAGGCCCCGAGCTCCTGGAGCGGGGCCTGGCCATCTGCACCGGGCTGGTCCCGGCGATCGGGTACGACGCCGCCGCGGCCGTCGCGCACGAGGCCCACGCGACTGGGCGGACCGTGCGCCAGGTCGCCCTCGCGCGCACCGCGCTCGGGGCCGAGGCGCTCGATCGGCTCCTCGATCCCGAACGCTTGGTCGAACCGGGGTTCGAGGCGCCCTCCTCGGGCTGAGCCCGCGGGCCGGGAGGGCCTCAGGCGGTGGGCATGATCGCCTCGGCCACGTACCAGCGGCCGCCGACCGAGACCGTCGAGAGGCTGGAGGTAAGGCCGAGCGGGTGACGGGAGAGGAGGCGACACTCGAGCGAGCGGCCACGGGGTCCGTAGCAGACAGTCGCGACGAGCTGGACGGCGGCCCGACCGCGGCCACGGTCGATGCCGGTCACGATGATGGAGACCAGCTGCAGACGGGCCCGGTCGATCGCCCGCGCCGATGCGGCCAGCTGCGGCCGGGCCGACGGGGCGAGGTAGCGACGCATCCGCGCGGCGCTGTGGGCCGAGACCCCGTCCAGGTAGCCGTGGACGGCCGCCGCCGGTGACGCGTGGGAGGCCCGCGGGAGCGGCATGGCGTGAAGGCCTCGGACCAGGGCGACGCCGACGAGGAGGAGCAGGCCGATCAGCGTGAGCTGCCAGCGGGTGCGTCGGGGCGAGCGGGGCCGTCCGGCTCGCGACTCCCGCGGCAGCCCCACCCGCGCACCCGGCCGAGTCGGGTCGAAACCGGTCGGGGGGCGCTGCCAGGTCACGTCAGGTGGGGGTGACCAGCCCCTTGCGCATCGCGTAGTGGACGAGCTCGGCCCGGTCGCGCAGGTTGAGCTTCTCCATGACGTGGGCGCGGTGGGTCTGGACGGTTTTGATGCTGAGGAAGAGAGCGTCGGCGATCTCGCGATTGGTGCGGCCCTCGGCGACGAGCCCGAGCACCTCGCGCTCCCGCTCGGAGAGGAGCTCGGGGGCGTCAGCCCCGCCCCCCGCCCGCTCGAGGTAGTCGCGTACGAGCAGCCGGGCCACCGACGGGTACAGGTAGGGCTCGCCCCGGGCCGCCGCCTCGATCGCCGCCACCAGCTCGATCGCGGCCGCCTTCTTGAGGAGGTAGCCAACCGCGCCCGCCCGCAGGGTCTCGAACAGGTACTCCTCGTTGTCGTGGGCGGTGAGAATGACGACCTGAACGCCCGGGTGGGCGCGCCGGATCCGACGGGTGGCCTCGATTCCGCTCAGGTGGGGCATCCCCACGTCCATCACCACGACATCGGGGCCGAGAGTCCGCACCAGGCGCACCGCCTCCTCCCCCCCATCGGCCTCGCCCACGACCTCGATCTGGGGTTGAGCATCGAGGACCATGCGGATCCCCTCCCGCACCACGGCGTGGTCGTCGGCGAGCACGACCCTGAGGCGCGGAGCCGGAACGCTCACGAGCGGATCGGCCGGGATGCCGCCGCCTTGGAGCGGCCCGGCGCGGAGGCGGCCGCCGCGTTTGGCTCGGCCGAAGGGCGCCGAGGATCGGCCCCGACCGCCGCCTCGGCGTCGAGAGGGATGGTGGCCACCAGGCGTGTCCCGGCGCCGGGCTCGCTCTCGATCGTGAACGTCCCCCCCAAGAGCTCGGCCCGCTCGCGCATGCCGAACAGGCCCAGGCCGCCACCCGCCGCGCGCGCGGGATCGACCCCACCGCGCCCATTGTCGATGACCTCGACCGCCACCCGGCGAGCGATCGGGTCATGGTCGAGGCGGACCGTGACGGCCGAGGCCCCGCTGTGGCGCGCCGCGTTCGTGACCCCCTCCTGGACGATCCGGTAGCAGGCGGTCTCGATCGCGGCGGGGAAGCGCTCAATGCCGGCCGGCACCTCGACCAGGACCCGGGGCGCCCCGGGGGGGCCACCGGCGTCCGAGGCGATGCTGCGCAGGGCTGGAACCAGCCCGAGGTCGTCGAGCACCGTCGGCCGCAGATCGCGGGCCAGGCGGTGAACCTCCCCCAGGGTTCGCTCCGCTCCCGCCCGCAGGCCCGCGATCTGAGCCCGCGCATCCGCCGGGAGGTCGGCGCGTTGGCGGAGGAGGTCGAGCCCGATGATCTGTCGCGTCAGCGTCTGCGACGTCTCATCGTGGAGCTCGCGGGCAACCCGCTCGCGCTCCCGCTCGAGGGCCTCGAGGACCCGCTCCGCGTGCCGGCGGCGCTCGACCTGCAGGCGGTCGAGCATGAGATTGAGGGTGGCAGCCATCCGCCGGAGGTCGGGGCTGGGGCCAGTCGGGACCGCCCGGGCGTCCAGGCGACCGCTGCGAACGGCCCCCATCACCGCGATCAGCCCTCGCAGGGGCGCGAACGCCGCCCGCAGGACCAGGTAGTTCACGCCCAGGCTCACCGAGATGCCCGCGGCCACCAGGCAGACGAGGGTCACCAGCCGCGAGGGCCGGGCGAGATTGAGGGTCGCCCAGGTTCCCAAGAGCGCGCCAGCGACGATGATGAGGCTGTTGGCCACGATCACCGTCTGAAAGAGGGAGCGCCGCCGCAGCGGCGCCGCAAGCGGTAGGCGCACCGGGGCTCCTCCAGCGACCGCCCCCGAGTTCGGTGGGATCTCGGCGCGATTCTACGGCGCTGGGCTCCGCCGACCCCCCAACACCTTTCAGGCCCCCCTGCCGCGAAAATCAGCCGCTGCCCGATGGCCCCCCCGGGGCTCGGCGACCGACGATGGCCGTGATCGAACTCACCCATCGATCCGGTGCGGAGACCGGGGGCCGGCGTCCGGCCGGCCCCCACCTCCCGCCCGGGGGGGCGAAACCTTCCCGCCCCCCGCGCGTTGCAGTGGTGGGCACGGCGCGCAGGGCGCCTCCCCGCCCGCCCGGGTCCCGCACTTCGGTCGACCCCGGGCTGCGCGCCGTGCCCGAGCCTCAAGGCCCATGTGGAACGTCGCCGATCCAACCGGCCCGCCCCCCGCCCCGGCCAGCGGCCGGCGACGGTCGGGCCGCGCCACCGGACGGCGGCCGGGGCGATCGCCAGGGCCGGCCCCATCACCCCGCTCGCCGGTCCGACGCCGTCGCTCCCGGAGCGTCAATGGGCTGGTGGCGACCGGGCTCGTCGCCCTGTTCGCGATCGCCCTGGGGACCGGGCCGGTCGCCGCACTCACTCGGGTCATGGGCGCCCTGCCCACGCCCAACCCGATCCCAGCCGACACCCTCGTGTATGCGGCCGGCGGCACCCTGATCGCCGACCTCCATGCGCCGGGGCGGAGCCGGCTGCCCGTGCCCCTCGGTCGGGTGGCCCCAAGCTTCCTCCGGGCCGTGGTGGCCACCGAGGACCGCAGCTTCTGGACCGGCGGCAGCATCGACTGGCCCCGGATCGTGGCGGCCGGACTCCATGACGTCCTCCACCACGGCACCCTGGAGGGCGCGAGCACGATCCCGGAGCAGCTCGCCAAGATTCGCTTTCTCACCGACAACCGGAGCATCGGCTACAAGGTCCGCGAGATACTCCTGGGGCAGGAGTTGAGCACGACCGAGTCGCGCCGCACCATTCTCGACCAGTATGTCAACGACGTCTACTTCGGGGACGGGGCCACAGGGATCCAGGCGGCGGCCCTCACCTATTTCGATGTGCCCGCCAGCCGTCTGACCCTGGCCGAGTCCACCCTGCTGGCCGGGCTGCTCCCGGCGCCCAGCGCCTTCGACCCGCTGGTCGACCTCCCGCTGGCCAAGGACCGACAGCAGGTGGTCGTGAATTCCATGGTCGCAGCCGGCTACCTCTCTCCAGCTCGGGCAGCAGCGGTGCTCCGGGCGCCGCTGCCGCTGCGTCGCACCCCCGCCACCAACGTGGACCGTGCGCCCTACTTCGTCGACCACGTGCGCAGCTGGCTCGCCAAGCGCTTCGGGCCCGGGTACGCCACCATGGGCCTGCGCGTTCGCACAACCGTCCGTCTCCCGTTGGAGGCGCTGGCCCAGCGCCTGGTCACTGCGACCGTCGCCGGACACCAGGCGATGCACATGACGGACGGCGCCTTGGTGGCGATCGACCCCCGGACGGGCGACGTGGTGGCGTATGTGGGCGGGGCCGGGCCCCACGTCCCGGGCGGACAGATCGACATGGCGGCGCAGCCCCGCCAGCCGGGCTCGACCATGAAGCTTGTCACCTACGCGGCGGCGCTCAACGCCCACCGGGTGACGATGACGACCCCCGTCCTCGACGCCCCCCTCACCCTGCCCAAGGGTGGGGCCCCGGGCGGTCGGGGGCCATTTGTCGTCCACGACTACGAGGGGGTGTACCAGGGCGTCGTCCCCGTCCAGGTGGCGCTCGGCAACTCGCTCAACGTCCCCGCAGTTCGCGTCGAACGGCGAACCGGGGTCGGACGGATCGTGCGGCTCGCGCGGCGGATGGGGATCACAACCCTGGGTGGCTCCGCCAGCGACTACGGCCCGAGCCTGACGCTCGGTGCCTATCCGGTCCCCCTCTGGGAGATGGCCCAGGTGGGCTCGGTGCTGGCTGCCTCGGGCGTCCTCCACCCCGCCCGCTTCGTGACCCGGGTCACGACCGTCTCAGGGCGAATCCTCTACCGCAGTCCGCCGGCCAGTCGTCAGGTCCTCCCGGCGCGAGTCGCCTACCTCATGAACGTGATGCTCTCGCGCAACAGCAATCGCCTGCTGGCCTTCGGGCCCGCGACCGACCTCGTCCTGCCGGGACGGGTCGCGGCGATCAAGACCGGGACCTCGAACTCCTTCCGCGACAATCTCGCGGTCGGCTGGACGCCCACCCTAGTCACCGGCACCTGGGTGGGCAACGCCAGTGACCAGCCGATGTACGGGGGGGGGATCAACGGCATCAGCGGCGCCGCCTCCCTGTGGCACGACTTCATGACGGCCGCGCTCGCTCACGTCCCGAACCGCTACTTCCCCACCCCGAGCGGGCTCGCGGTCCAAGGATCGGGCAGCGCGCGCGCCTACTACCTGCCCGGGACCGGACCGACCACGGCCGTGCTCGGAGCCCCGAGCACCTTCGGCTCCGGGACGACCACCAACATTCGCTACCGGGGGATCTGCCGGTACTGGACCTACAACCGCGGCAACTACTGGTGGTGCGGCAGCGGCTGGTCGACCCTGCCAGGCGATCCGGGACCGCGGTCGGCCTCCTCGTCACCGGCCGCCCCACCAGCGGCGATCCCGACGGGGGCCGGGACCGGCTGACGACGGTCCGGCGTCGGGTCAGGCGCTGGCCGCCTCCACGGAACCGGCCAGCACCTGCCAGCGGCCCCGCTCACCGACCGCCAGCCCGTCCCCAGTGGCCAGCGCGTCGCCGACGGCCGCCAACAGTTCGGCGGCGCGGAACGGTCGGACCAGATTCACGAAGCCGAGCGCCTCGAGGCGTTGCCGCCGCTCGCTGACGGGAGGGTGGTCGGTGGTGAAGACCACCGGGGTCCGGGCCCACGCAGGCAGATGCAGCAGCCGCCGGCAGAGCTCGAACGTGTCGAGGTCCGGGAGCTCGACATCCAGGACCGCCAGGGCCGCAGGGGCGGCCCCGGCCACCTCGAGCGCTTCCAGGGCGCCCGCCGCCTCTAGCACCGTGAATCCCGCCCGGGCAAGGATGGCGCCGGTCACGAGCCGACGGCCACGGTCCTCGTCCGCGACCAGGATCGCTTGGCGTGGGACGACGCCGGCTCCCGAGGTGATGAGGGGACCGAGCGTCATGCCGCCATTGTCGGCGGCGGATCTGACGAACCGTTCACCGGGCCGCCCCACGTGCGCACCCATCCTGTGACGGGCCCGCGAGGGCCACGGGGGCCGCCCCATCGGCGCCTCCGCACCGGACCACCGGGATGAGTGCCCAGGCCTGGAGGAGTCGTGCGGGTGGCGGGATCGGACGGTGGGTCGCCGGGAGGCCTCCACTCAGGAACGGCCGCGGCGATCGCGCTCGGCGGCCTTGTGTATGGGAGTGCTCTGGTGTGGCTGGCGTCGGGCCTGAGCGCGGGTCTCCATTTCGGTCGCTACTCCGCCGCGCTCCTTCCCGACCTGATCCTGCGCCGCGGACCCACCGCCTCGGCGGAGACGGCAGGACGCATGACCCCGGCCTTCTGGCTGTGGTTCGCGGCGCTCACGGCGGCCTCCGGCCTCGTTGCGGTCCGTGCCGGCCAGTGGTGGCGCCGGCGGCGGCGCCCGGTGCGCCGTGGCGTCGTCGGACGCGCCGACCATGCTGGCCCCGGCGATCTCGCCGGGCTGAGGGTGGGCCGGATCGAGGCCGTCGGGCGAGCGGCTCGGGGCCGGGTCCGGCCCCGGCCGCCGCGGCGCGAGGCGCCACCTCCCCGGTTCCGGATCGGAACGCTGCACCGCCGCGCCCTGTGGAGCAGCCCTGACGACCACCTCCTCGTCCTCGGACCCACCGGAGCCGGGAAGTCCAGCGCCTTCGCGGTCCCCGCCGTCCTCGAGTGGCCAGGCCCGGTGGTGGTCACCGACCCGAAGGGCGAGCTGGTGGCGCGCACGCTCGGCCATCGCGAGCGGCTCGGTCGGGCGGCCGTGTTCGCCCCGATGCTGGCGCCGACCGACCGCTGGAACCCGGTCGACGCGATCAGCACCGGGGACGACGCGCTGCGGACCGCCGGCCTGCTGATGGGGCGAGCGCCGGACCGCGACCCGTTCTGGCACGACCTCGCCCGCCAGCTCCTCCATGGCCTTCTGGTCGAGGCGGCCGTCGCCCGCCTGACCCTCGGCGACTGCCTGCGCCTCCTCCAGGAGATCCCCGCGGAGGAGCTGCCCGACGCGCTCGCCCACCCGGTCGCGCGCCGGATCGCGCGGGGGGCGCTCGCCGGCGGCGATCGGACGGCGATGGGGGTCGTGGCCACCTGCATCGCCCAGCTCGGGCCCTTCGGGGCCGAGCAGGTGGTGGCGACCACCAGCGCCTCCGACTTCGACCCGGCGGGGATCGCTGACGGCCGCCTGCGGACCCTCTACTGCGTCGTCACCCCGCATGACGCGATCTTGATCCGGGGGCTGGTCGGCGCCCTGCTCTCGTGCGCCTGGCGCGCCTGCTTCGCGGCGCCACCACGGCCGTCGGCCGCCTTCGTCCTCGACGAGTTCGCCCAGCTGGCCCATCTGCCCGAGCTCCCCGCGCTCGCCCAGCTTGGCCGGTCGCAGGGCGTGCGGCTGTGCCTGCTCGCCCAGGATCTGGCATCCGTTCGCGCCACATACGGAGCGGAGGCTGCGTCCGCGCTGTGGTCCAACTGCCGGGCCAAGCTCCTCCTGGCTGGGATCTCGGAGGTGGACCTCCTCGACCAGGCGAGCCGCCTGGCGGGTACCGCAACCTTTCACGCCCGCTCCGGCGAGATGGGTCATCCGCCGACACCCACGCCGCAACCGCTCCTGCACCCCGACGACATCCGCCGGTTGCAGCCGCTCGAGGCGCTGCTGCTGCACAGCTCGGCCCAGCCGGCGATCGTGCGGCAGCGCCGCTGGTACGGCGATCGCCGCCTCCGGCGCGCCGTCCGCCTGCCGGTTCCGGCCCGGGCGCGGCTGGGCCCCGCGACCTTGGTCCCGCTCGCCGCGGCGGGCCGCGACCGGAGCATCGCGTCCCGGCTCAGTCCCGGCTTCGACGACCCGCACTCGCGTCCGACCCAGGGGTGAGGCGCACTCATGCCACCATCGGCGCCCGCCACGCTGCTCACCGGGCTGGACTCCGTCATCCACACCGTGACGACGCTGGCTCTGGGCGCCATCGCGGTCCTGTGCCTCAGCCTGGCGGCGATCCGCTACATGACGGCTCTCGACAACGCCCAAAGGCGGGCTGCCGCGCTTCAGGGGCTCGTGACCGTCATGGTCGGCGTTCTCCTGATCGTCAATGAGGGCGCCATCCTCGGGTTCGTCGAGGGTCTCACCGGCAGCAGCACCGCCTGCACCAGCGCCACCTGCGCCTCGACCACCGGCGCCGGCGGGCCGTGACGGGTGCGACGGGCACAAGGGAGGCATCGCCTCGGCGCCGGGCCGAGGTGGCTGGCGTTCGCGGTCACGGCGGTCGCGGCGAGCGTGCTCGCGGGCACCAGCGCGGCGGCCGCTCCCCACCCCCGCCATCCGAAACCCCAACCCGCCCCGAGCGTCACGGCGGCGAGCCCGCCCCCGCAGTCGGGAACAGCAGACACCAGCCAGCAGTGCGGCCTCCTCGACCCCACCTGCACGATCCTGAGCGCCATCGTCGCCGGGCCGATCGCGGCCATGGGTGCCTTCGATGGCAGCCCCGATCCCGCCGCCATCGATCCGGTCACCGGGGCCGTGACCAACGGCCCGTGGCACCTCATCACGACGACCGTGGGCGTCAACCCGGTCGTCGACAACTACGACGGCAGCCTCGGCGGCCCCGCCCACGAGTGCGGATCGGCGGGATGCATCCCCTGGGTCCAGACCCTGGACCACATCGCCGTCCCTATCAGCCTTGCCCTTCTGGTGCTGGTGCTCCTGGTCCAGCTGATCTGGTTCATGGCGGGCCAGCAGATGCAGCTCAGGCGCCACGTCCTACCCAGCCTGGTCGCAGCCGCCGCACTCGCCGCAAACCTGCCGCTTCACGCAGCCGGTCGGATCATCGATGCCGGCAGCTGGCTCTCACAGACGCTCGTCAGCGCATCCCTGACGACTCCCCGGGCATCGCCCACCGCGTCCGCGATCCCGAGGAACATGATGACGGTTCTGGCGATGACGGCCTACTGCCCGGCAGATAGCCCGGTCGCCCATCCCGGGATCCACATCAGCTGGCCGGGCTCCACGCCCAGCGAGGCGGTCCTGGTGAAGCCCTGGATGGATCGCACCAACACCCAGTCCCACTGTCTCGCCGCCAGCGATCCCGACTTCGTCAAGGAGGTCACCGACCGCAGCGACAACGTCTTCGGCCCCCCACTGCACGACATCAACTGCGATGCCACGGTGGTGCAGCCGGACCAGCCCCTCTGCACCAACACGGACAACACGGTCAACCAGAACCACAACCAGGACTGCCTGGAGGGAAGCGGGAGCGCCGACGGGGTCGTCGGCCAGCTGAACGCGCTGCCCCTGCCGGGTGAGCCGATCGCGGGCAACGGGCAGCGCCCCGCCGACTGCCGGTACGCCGACATCTACTGGGGGACGACACCCACGTTCACCAACGTCTGGGCCGGCGTTGGGCCCCACGGCCGCAACGGCTATGACGTGCCCGACGGCCTCTTGGGGATGGTCGCCTACACGGTTCTCACCGTGCTCGGCCTGGTGCTCGCGCTGGGCTACGTCGTCCGCTACATCGTGCTGTCGCTGCTCACGGCCTTCAGCGCCTTCGCGGTGCTGGCGCTGGTGATACCCGGTGGCGGCGACCTGTTCGCTCGCTGGCTGCGGCTTCTGATCGGGCTCTCGATGGTCGTGGTCGTGCAGACCGCGGTCTTCATCGTCTTCGTGGCGGTGGTCTCGACCGTGTCCGGTCTCGCACCCGCGACCAATGCCGCCGGCTGTCCGGTGTTCGCCACCGCCAGCGCGGCGTGCAGCGCCACCGCGGGCGGGGGGTGGCTGGCGGCGGTCGGCAGCGCCGCCGAGGGCGATCAGATCGCCAAGTGCAGCTTGGCCGTCCTCACCGTCTACCTCATGCTCATGCTGCCGGGTTGGCTCTTCCGCCATGACATGCACGTCGTCCGGGGGACACGGCTGCTGGTCGGGGCGGGTCTGGCCGCCGTGACCGCTTCGGTGGCGCTGGCCGGGGGACGGGCGCCAGGGGCGGCCCTGGCGGCCGG
>DAHUZI010000115.1 GCA_027306595.1 Candidatus Dormiibacterota bacterium
GCGGCCCGGCGAACCCGGCTGGCCCCCGCCCCCGCCGTCGACACCGAGGGGGCCGCGGCCGGCGCACCCGCATGACCCCGCTCGCCGGCGCCGGCTCCACGGCCCGGCCCGGCCGGGATAGGCCCCCGGGGACGGCGGCCGGGCGGTGAGCCGCCCGGCCAGCCGCCTGGCGGCGATCGACGTCGGCAGCAACACGATCCACCTCCTCGTCGCCGAGTGGCGCAGGGACCAGCCCCCGGAGCCGGTCTTCCGCGAGCGGGCCTTCGTCCAGCTCGGCCTCGACGTCGCCGCCACCGGCCGGGTGGGGGCCCGACGCCTTGCCCTCGCCGCCCGCACCCTCACCCAGCAGGTGGCGGCCGCGCGTCGGGCCGGGGTCGAGGCCATCGCGATCGGGGCGACGGAGGCGCTGCGGGCGGCGGCCAACGGCCCCCAGGTCGCGGCGCATCTGGCGGAGGCGGCCGGCGAGCCGGTGCGGATCCTGGCGCCGCGCGAGGAGGCCGCCTTCGCGTTCGCGGGCGCGACCGCGGCCCTCGACCCGGGGCGACCGGTGGTCCTCCTCGACATCGGCGGCGCCTCGACACAGCTCGCGGTCGGGGTGACCGGCGAACGGGTCGGCCACCTCGACTCGCTGCGGGTGGGCTCCGGCATGATCGCCCAGCTGGCGGCTGGCGACCCGCCCAGCCCGGGCGAGTGGCGGGCGATGGAGCACCAGGTCGCCGAGCGGATGCCCGAGCTGCGCCCGGTCGCCGCAGCTGTCCTCCCGCTCGGCACCGGGGGCACGATCACGAACCTGCCGCGGCTGGAGGGGCCGCCGGTGGCGGACCTCCTGACCACGCACGCGGTGGAGCGCATCCTCGAGCGGATGCGCACGGAGCCGCTCGCCCAGCTGCGGGCTCGCTCTGGGGTGGACCTCGAGCGGATCCGGCTCTGCATCGGCGGGGTCGTCATCCTGGCCCAGCTCCTCGACCTCCTTCGGCTCCCCCGGCTGGTCCTCTCGGAGCGCGGGCTGCGCGACGGGATGATCACGGCCCTCGGCACCAAGGGCGCAGACTGGTGGCGTGACCGCGCTGCCGCGGACGTCGTGGAAGCCGGCATCGGCTGACGGGCCGCGCTGCTGCGCCCTGGCGGCCGCGACCCTCGGCCCCCGGCTCGCCCAGCTCACCGACGCCGCCCGGCGCACCCTGGCCACCAGCGACCCCGAGGGGGTCCACGACACCCGGGTCGCCTGCCGCCGGATGCGGAGCGCGCTCAGGGCCTTCCGCGGCTGCCTCGACCCCTCCGCCGCCGAGCTCGCCGCCGCGCTGCGCGAGCTCGGCGGCCTCCTCGGCCCCGCCCGCGACGCCGAGGTCCGCCTGGACCGGCTGGCCGAGGTGCTCCCGCCGCTGGCCGTGGCCGTCGACCGATCCGACGAGCTCACGCCGAGCGCGGGGCGTCATGCCCTGGTCGTCCAGCGGCCGAGCGGGGCGGCGCGGCCGGACCGACGCGGCCAGGACGCGGCCGCCCAGCGCCACCTCCTCGACCGCGCCCACGAGGCGGAGGCCGCAGCCCGTGGGCGGGCGCTCGCGTCGCTGCCGGCCCTGCTCCCCCTGGTCGAGCGCGCGCCGGCGGTGCGGCCCGGCCACCGGGACGCGGGGGCGGCGACCCGCCTGGCACGCCGCCAGCTGCAGGCGCCGTTCCACCGGGCCGCAACGTACGGGGCGGAGGAGCCGGCCGCGGGCGCGGCCGCCGCCGCCCCCCCCCAGCGGCCATCGGACGCGGCGCTCCACCGCCGCCGGATCGCGATCAAGCGGCTCCGGTACGGCCTCGAGTGCTTCGCCCCCATCCTCCCCCGGGTCCACCGCGGCTGCCTCGGCCAGCTGCGCGGGCTCCAGGACGGCCTCGGGCACCATCACGACCTGGTCGTCCTGGCGGCCTGGGTCCACGCCGAGGGCCGGGAGGCGGACCCCACCCTGCGGCCGGCGCTCCGCCGCCTGGAGGTGCGCATCGCCCACGCCGGGCGAGAGGTGGCCGACCGGGCGGTCGACGACCTCGCCAGGCTCGACGCCGCCGGCTACTGGCCCTCCGCCAGGGTCGCCTGCCTGCGCCCACTCCGCGGCTGACCGGGGCGCGCCAGCGGAAGGGCCAGGCCGTCGGCGGCGAGCAGCGCCCCGGGCACCGGGCGGCGCTCGGTCAGGTGGGTGAGGATGAAGCGGGTGCCGGGCGCCTCGGCCATGAGGCGCAGGACCTCGTCGCGGCAGAGGTGGGTCGGCTCCGGGCCGTCCATGCTCGTGCACTCGCAGAGGAGGTAGTCGGTGCGTTGGGCCAGCGCGCGGATCCCGTCGCAGTAGGTCGTGTCGCCCGAGTAGCCGAGGCGGACCCCCTGGCGCTCGACCCGGAAGGCCAGCGCCTCGAGGTCGGGCGTGTGCTCGACGCGGACGGCGTCGACCCGGTAGCCGCTCAGCTCCGCGCCGTCGCCGCCGGCCCAGTCCTCGATCCGGGGCCGGGCGGCGAGGATGGCGGTCGCGATCCGATCGCCGAAGGCGAGCCGCAGGAGGCGCTCGACATACGCCCCGGTCCCGCGGGGGCCGATCACGGTCGGCAGGTCGCGCTCGGGGTGGGTGCTCCAGCGGCCGGCGAGCAGCATCGCCAGCTGGAAGGCATGGTCGGCGTGGTGGTGGCTGAGCAGGACCGTCTCGATCGCCAACGGATCCAGCCCCGCCTGCGGCAGGCAGGTGAGGACCGGGGCGCCGCAGTCGAGCAGGAGCCGGCCGTCGACCGAGGCGGCGGCGTTGTGACCGATGCCGGCGAACGCCGCCGCGCTCCCGAGGATCGTGAGCCGCATGGGCACCGGCTCGCCGACGCTCATCGGATCCCGACCAGCCGCGTCGGCGCCGGCCCCGGGCGCCGGCGGGTGAGCCGCGACAGCCGGGCCCCGAGGAGGAGCGCGAGGTAGGCGGGGCGGACGGGTGCCCAGGCGGCCCGCCACTCCGCCACCGTCACCCGGGAGCTGGGCCCGTCGGCGAACGCGGCCCGGTCGGAAAGATCGGCCAGCGCCCGCAGCGCGGGCGCCGCCCGTGCCGCCCGCGCCCCCCCCGATTCGGCGATCAGGGCCGCAAGCTCGGGGACGGTCCGCCCCCGCCCCGCCTCGCCCCGACCGGCCCGGACCAGGAGCGCGAGCCGGCGGCGCGCGGCCTCGGGGCCGGCCACGGTCCGGAGCAGGAGCGCGGCCGACCCGAGGACGGCGAGGAGGAGCGCGGCCGCCGCCCCGCCGGCGATCGGCCCCAGCGGGACCGGGGGGCCGGGGGGGCCGGGGGGGGTGATGGTCGGGGGCGGCGGCACCACCGGCGGCGAGACCCGCCCCCTGGGGGAGGCCGCCGGGGTCCGGCCCGGGGACGGGCGGCGGACGGCGAGCGGCCGCTCGCCCCGGCCGAGGTAGACGCCCTGCGGGGTGGGCTCGAAGCGCAGCCAGCCGAACCGGGGGAAGTAGACCTGGACCCAGGTGTGCGCATCGGCGGCGGTGACCAGCCGCCACCGTCCCGGGCCGGCGACCGGGCTGCCGGGCCCGAAGCCGTTGACCAGGCGGGCCGGGATCCCGATCGCGCGGAGGAGCGCGCCCATGGCGGAGGCGAAGTACTGGCAGTAGCCGCGGTGGCTGACGGTGAGGAAGTAGAGGATCGGCCAGGTCCCCTGCGGGGCCGGGGGCGGGTCGAGGGTGTAGGCCTCGCCCCGGCGAAGGGCATCCTGGATGGCGAGCGCGCGATCATACGGGTCGCGGGCCCGGCCCACCATCGCCAGGGCGAGGCGGCGAAGGATCCCGGCCTGCGGGCCGCCGGTGCCCGGGAGCCGGGCGTCCGCCGCCACGTAGGCTGGGTAGGCGGTGCCGGCCGCGCGGAGCGCTGCCGCCGGCGCGGAGGACACGCTGCCGGTGGTCGTGGTGACCCCCGCCCCGCTCACCTGGCCCAGGCCGCCCGCCGGCTCGACGGCGGTCACCGAGACGAGGTGTCCTTCGGCCCTGACCCCGCTGACCCGCAGCGACGTCGCCGAGGGGGGCAGGTCGAGGGGGGCGCCGGGGTAGAGCACGTCGGGAAGCTCGGCGCCGGCGCCGGGCAGGACCCGGACCCGGAGCCGTACGGTGCGCCGGTCGCGCAGCGGCGCGCCGCCCCGGCGCATCCCGGGCGCCAGCGCGCGGGCCCGGGGGGCGGCGCCGGCGCGCCAGGCGGTGGCCGCCTGCGGGTACCAGTCGCCGGCCTGGAACCGGTCGAGGACGACCCCGCGCAGGTACACCGAGCGCGTGGGCGCGCTGGTCGCATACACGAGCTCGGGCGACTGGATCGAGCGGAGCGGGCCGCCGGGGATCACGGCGGCGGAGTAGCCGACCACATCGCTTTCGGCCCCCCCCTGTCGGCGGGCGCCGCCCGGCGTGCCGTAGTGGAAGAAGCGCCCGCTGAAGTTGACCCGGTTCAGGGGGGGCAGCGCCGCGGAGAGGGCGGTGAGGGCGAGGGCTCCGGCCGCCAGCGTGGCCCACGGCCGGAAGGGGGTTACGCCCGCCGCGGCCACCTCGACCCGGCGCACCCGCCAGCTCCGGCGAAGGCGCTCCTGGTGACCCCAGCCGACCAGGGCCAGCCCCAGGGCCACGGCCGCCACCACCGGCCCGGCGGCCGGGGCCACCCGCCCCCCGGGGACGTTCACGAGGTCGGCCACCGCCAGGACCGCGGCCGCGCCCGCGGCCGGCAGGGCGCGGCCGCCCTCCAGGGTCCAGCCAACGGTCCAGGCGCCGAGGAGGAGGAGGAGGAGCTCGAGGCCCAGCAGCTTGGCCCGGGCCGGGTGATGGCCGCCGACCACCGCGATGAGGTCGCCGAGCCCTCCGGATCCCGACGGCCCCCGGAGGGCCACCACGAGGAGGCCGGCGGCGACCAGGACCAGGAGGCCAGCGGCCAGGGCCGAACGCGGACGGGTGAGCCGCCCGCCCACCGCCCCCACCGCCAGCCCCCCGGCCGCGGCCGCCAGCTCCGGGCCCGGACCGCCGGCCCGGAGCACCGTGGTCCCCAGAACGGCCGCGACCGCGACCGCCAGCCC
>DAHUZI010000130.1 GCA_027306595.1 Candidatus Dormiibacterota bacterium
GAACTCGAGCCCGTGAGCCACAATCGCATGGACGAAGCCGTCGGTGGCGCCCGCCGAATCGGCCCGCACCAGGACGTGGAGCCCGTGAGCCGGATCCTGGGCCCGGGTCGGACGCGGTAGCTGGGCCAGCGCCGCGTCCAAGAGGGCCACGTGATCGGCGGCGGTGTTGGCGCCCGCGTTGCCCGGTCGGAGCCGGCCGGCGAGAGCTTCCTGGGTCTCGTCCAGGGTCACCAGCAGCGGGGGGAACCCGAACCCGCGCTTGTACGTGGGAGCCGCCTGTTCCTTCTCACTGTGCGCGGTCACCAGGGTGGCGTCGAAGTCCAGCGTCACCCGAGCCGGGGCCGCGCCATGCGCCCACGCCCGCGCCGACGCTCGCGCGGCCTGCAACGCGGCCAGCTGGTCCGCGTCGATGCCGGTGACGTGGCGCCAGGCGGTCGGCACCGACGCGACCACCCCGAAGCACTCGGGGTGGGACCGCAGCCCCTTGAGGTCGGACAGGCAGTCACCGCCGTCCACCAGCGTCACCGCCAGGTCGGTCAACACGTCGCCGGTGGAGTGCGGCCGTCCCCGGGGCTGCCACGGCGCCAGGGCCGCGGTCAGGGCGCGCGCCCGACCGGTCCGGTCCACCAGGTCGCTCAGCAGACGGACTCCCGCATGGGTGACCAAGCCGTGCCCGTCGGCACTCACGTGGACCCGCGGCCGGCGCCGACCGTGCTTCACTTCCACGGTGAAGGCCCTCCTTTGGACGGATCCGGCTCCAACACCCAGATCCTCCCCATTGGATGGGCCTTGTTAAGCCTCAGCCCGCCCGTCACCCCCCGGCTGGTTAGAGATCGAGGCTAATGGGGGTGGACCGAGGATCGATCACTGGATAGGCGTCGGAGTGGGGGGGAGGGCTGCTCGAGCCTGTCGTCACACGATCGTGGCACGATCGCCGTCGCCGTTCCGCCGCTCCCGGGGCATGGTGGAATCCCGAGTGGGGTTCGGTGGTGCCCGCGCCCAACGATTCCCGTGATGGCCCTGTCTGGAGGAGCGACCGGATGTCGCCGAGCCAAGCCGTCCCCTGGCGCCTGCCCACGGGGGAAGAGGCGGACACCGGGACGATGATCCGCCAGGTGCTGGACGCGGTCCGCCGTCATCTGGACATGGACGTCGCGTTCCTCGGGGAGCTCACCGATGACCAGGAGATCTTCCGGGCCGTGGTGGGTGACGCCGGGTCCTTCGGGCTGACGGAGGGGTCAGCGGTCCCTCTGCCCGAGACGTACTGCCACGCGATGGTCCAAGGACGCATCGACCGGGTGGTGGCCGACACCGCGGCCGAGCCGGTGGTGGCAAACCTGGCTGCCACCACCCGCGCTCGGATCGGTCGCTACGTCGGGGTCCCGGTGCACCTGCCCGACGGGCGCCTCTACGGGGCCCTCTGCGGCATCGGCCACGAGGCAGACCCGGGCCTGCGAGCCCGTGACGCGCGCTTCCTGGAGTTCCTCGCCAGCCTGGTCGAGGTCGAGCTGGGCCGCGAGGACGCCGTTTCCGCGCGGCGGCGGGCGCTGGAGGCCGGGGTGCGCCCGCTCCTGGACGGCACCGGCCTCAGGGTGGTCTTCCAACCCATCGTGGACCTGTCCGCCGGCACCACCGTCGGATACGAGGCGCTGGCGCGCTTCTCCGCCGAGCCCCGCCAGCCACCTGACGCCTGGTTCGCCGCCGCCGCCGAGGTCGGTCTCGGTGTGGAGCTGGAGATGACGGCGATCGCGCGCGCGCTGAGCGTCCTGGAGCTGTTGCCGGCCAACGCCTTCCTGACCGTCAACGCCTCGGCCGAGACGGCCTGCTCGGCGCCGTTCCAGGAGGCCCTCGCCGCGATGGACGGCGCCCGGGTGGTGGTGGAGATCACCGAGCATGCTGCGGTCGCGAACTACCAGGTGCTCACGGCCGCCCTGGCGGCGCTTCGGGCTCGAGGGGCCCGCCTGGCGGTCGACGACGCCGGGGCCGGCGTGGCCAGCCTCCACCACATCCTGGAGCTCGCCCCCGAGTTCATCAAGCTGGACATCTCCCTTACCCGGGGGATCCATGCCAGCCCGTCCCGCGCCGCCCTCGCCACCGCGCTGGTGAGCTTCGGGGCCGCGACCGGGGCGGCGATCCTGGCCGAGGGCATCGAGACACCGGCCGAGCTCGAGGCGCTCCGTCGTCTCGGGGTGACCTATGGCCAGGGCTTCCTACTGGGACCGCCGGGGGACCTCCCCGCGGCCGCGCCGGCAGCGGCCACCGGGTCTCTCGCCACCGCGACACGAGGCCGAACCAGGCCCGCGCAGGGGTCACCGGTGCCCCGCAGCGCAGGTGACCGTCTCCGGACCGCCGCGCCGGTGTGATCACGGCCGGGGTGCCCCGGGCGTCGTGTCCCCAGCCGACGGGGACGTCGACCCCGGCACGGTGGTCCCCGGCCACCCACACGGACGCTGAACGACCCACCCGGGAGACGAGGGCGAGGCCGCCCGAGCGGGCGAGCCCGTGCTCGACACCGGCGGAGGCGGCCTCGGGTCGTCGCCCAGGAGCTTGAGCGTGGTGGCGCGGACGGACACGCCTGGCCCGATCACCACCCGTGTGGTGACGGCGCCCCACCTGGACCCGCTGGAACCGGTGCCGCTGGACCAGCGTCTCGCGGCCGGGCCACGTCTCGTTGGGAGTGGCGCTGCCATCGGAGCGCGAGCCTGAGGCTCGATTCCCCATCACCGGGATCACGATCGGCAGCGCGCCCGCTGTCCTGAGGGCGGAGGCGGCCGGTCACGACAGAGCACGGGGCTGGCGCCTCCGCCGGCGGGGTGGCGGCTCGCCCCAGACCCTCGGGGCACTCGTGGTCCTGCACCTTGCGCCCGCGGTGACGGCGCTCCGCACGGACGGCGAGCCCGCGCACGGGTACCCGTGGGCGGGCTCGACCCCGGCTGCCGACGGCGGCCCGGCTCGCCCAGCCCCTCTCCCGCACCCTCACCCCCGGCCACGACGACTGCTCGTCAACAGGCCACCAATGCTTTCAGTCAGGAGGTCTGGAATCCCTGCGCGGCAAGCACCGCAGCCACGAGATCGGTGAGCCTGTGGCTGGCGACGTGCTGGGAGACGAACTGCCGGATCTGCTCGCGCGCCACGGCGTCAACGTTGGGTCGCGCCTCGATCTCCGCAGTCGGCACTGTGTCCGCGGAGGCCGGCTGGATCGCGCTGACCTCTCCGTGCCTCGCCGCGAGCACCCGCTCAGTGGCTCGATCCCGTCGGACTTGCCCGATCGTGAGGAGCGCACCGAAGGAGTACAGAAGGTCTTACTCGAGGGCATCGCGGGGGACATCCTTGACCCGCCCGACGGCGACGGTCCCGGTCGTCTTGAGCGGTCGGACGACGAGGTCACCCTCCTGCATCCCATGAATGAGGGACCACCGCCGCCCGACGTAGACGGCCGCCGCGTGCTTGCTGACGTCAGGGTATGCGGGCGCGTACATCCCGGCGAGGGCGTCGGGCGACGGGACGTCTGCCAGGCTGGAAAGCGCCTCCCAGCCGCCCCCGATGAGGCCGTGCTGGACCAGGCGGTCCTCCAACTGCCCCCGCTGGCCACCCTTCACCGTCCAGACTGTCATCGCCGGAAGCGTAGGGGCGGGGCACGGACTCGACAACCCGGCGCCAACCCGCGCGCCGGCGGGCCTCAGCCCTTCGGCCATCCCCAGGGCGCCGGGAGCTGCGCGAGGCGCGCCCGCCGCCGTCGGTTGAACTCGTCGCGGTAGCTTTCCTGGGTGCCGCCGGGGTGGTGGGTCGCCATCGGCTCCCGTTCCGCGACAACGTCGGCCAACTCACTGACCGCGTCACCCATGACCGCGAGCGCCTGGCGCGCCTCGGTGGCGTCCGCCTCGGCCGCCGCGCGCGGGACCCGCTCCGCCGCGGCGTCGCCCACCGCTTGCAGCTCGGCGGCCCGCTCCCCGCGGATCTCGGCGAGCCGACCGTGCCACTCCTCAGCCTCGGCCTCGGCACGGGCCCGGTGGGCTTCGTACCGGGCCAGGTGCCCCCGATCCCACTCGGCCCACGGCTCCGCCTCCCGCTCGACCCGGGCGCGCTCGATCCGGGCCAGAGCGGCGTGGACGGTGGCCTGCCGGCGCACCTCCGCCTGCATGGCCGGGGTGGTGGCCTCCTCCCGCCCCCGGTGTGGGTGGACCGCTCCCGGACCTGGGCGTGCTCCTCCGCCGCTGAGAGGGCGGCGGCCGGCTCGGCGGGCAGCGCCGGGCCGCTCGCGTGCCGGCAGCTCAGTTCAGCTGGAGCCACCCGTGCGATGGTGCCCCCGGTCCCCGTTGCCCTGGTGGCCGTTGCCGCTCCCCTGGTCGCCCGGCATCGGGGCGGGGCTGCCGTCGAAGGCGATGTACACGTTGGGGCTGCCGGAGGCGGTCGGCGGGCCGAGCAGCACCGCAGGCGCCGGGCAGATCGCGGGCAGGGTCACCCGGGCATGGATCCGGGCGTTGCCGTTGGACGCGAACGGCGCGGCCGGGGTGGTGGCGACGAGGGCGCCGTTGCAGAAGACGAACGCCGACAGGCTCGGCAGGGGACTGGTCCCGGTCCCGTCCGGCGGCGGCACCACGAGGCTCGATGTCTCGACCGCGACCTGACCGCTGCTCCAGAGCGTGACGTGGCCCGAGCGGAGGACCCACGGCTTGCCCCCGGGTCCGAATCCAAAGATTGTCGGGTCGGTCGGGACGCTCGCCACCAGGGCGGCCCGCAGGGCCGGCCCGCCGGCTCGCCCATGGTCGGCGCTGGCCGGGATCGCGATGGCCGCCGCCACGGCGGGCACCGCGAGGAGTCCGACGAAGCCGCCGACGCTTCGGTTCCGCCACGAACGTCGCATCACGTTCACCTCCCGAAGGGGACGGCGCCCGACGCCCGGCCCCAGTGGCCGCTGCGCGCGGGAGCCACCCGGCTCACTCTGCATCACGCCCCTACCGGGACGGGCGTGACCACCGCCACGATCGACCGCGCATCGAGCCGCCTCTCGTCGGCCCCTGGAGACGTCACGGGGGTCTCCCGGGTGTGCCCCGGGGAGAACGCTACCCAGCGCCGCCCGCGCAATCCTGAGAGGAGGCTGAGAAGCGGCGCGCCGCCGGCTGCCGGTGGCGCGCCACAGAGCTCGGCCCCATGGACGAACCCATTCACGTGGGTGCCGCCGGGATGGTGAGTCGCCATCGGCACCCGTTCCGCTACAACGTCGACCACCTCACCGACGGCGTCACCCATGACCTCGAACCCCGCCCGCCACCCGCGGCCACCCCCTCGGCCCGAGCCCGCTTCGGGGCCTGGGCCCGCTCGGCCTCACGGGGGGCGCGGTCGGCCCGGAGCAGCACGCCCATCGGGACGCCAGCCCCCCGGCGCGCGGGCCCTCGGCGCCAGCTTGACTGCCAGGCCGGCGGCGGGGTCGGTAGCCTGGGCCGTATGCCCAGCCGACCGCGCCATCCCGCGCACGCCCTCTGGGGGCTGCGCGGCTACGTGCGCCCCTACCGACTGCAGATGGTGGCGATGGCGCTGGCGGCGACGGCCGGGGTCGGCGCCAGCCTGCT
>DAHUZI010000132.1 GCA_027306595.1 Candidatus Dormiibacterota bacterium
GGGTCGCCGAGCGGGCGGTCCTGCCCGCGATCGCCGCCGCCGGCGGCCGGGTGGTCGTGGTCGCCAGCCGGCGCGCCGACCGCGCCCGCCGGCTGGCCGCGGCCTACCCCGGCGCCCGTGCCGCCCTGGCCTACGACGACGTCCTCACCGATCCCCGAGTCGACGCCGTCTACATCCCCCTGCCCAATCGGCTCCACGAGCCCTGGACAATCGCCGCCGCCGCCCGCGGCAAGCACGTCCTCTGCGAGAAGCCGCTCGCCGACGGGCCCGCGGCGGCCGGACGGATGGTCACGGCCTGCGCCGCCGCCGGGGTGGTCCTGGCCGAGGCGGTGATGTTCCGCTACCACCCCCGGATGGCGCGGCTGGCGGCGCTCCTGGCCGGGGGGGCGGTGGGCGCCCTCGTCGAGCTCGAGGCGGCCTTCGCCTTCCCCCTCGACCCTGAGCCGAACATCCGCTGGTCGGCAGCGCTCGGGGGCGGGGCCCTGCTCGACGTGGGGAGCTACGGCGTCCACGCCGCCCGCTGGCTGATGGCGGCGGAGCCGGAGCGGGTGGCCGCGGTCCTCCAGCCGGCGGCGGAAGCGGCTCCGTCCTCGGGCGAGGCGGTCGACCTGGGGGGCGCCGCCGTCCTGGGGTTCGGGGGCCGGCGGACCGCCACGGTCGCGTTCAGCTTCCGGGGCGCGGAGCACCAGCGGCTGACGCTGGTGGGGACCGAGGGGGTGCTCACCGTGCCCCGCCCGTTCACAGCCTGGACGGGTGAACGGCTGCCGTTCGCGCTCTGGGTCGGGGGCCGGGCCCGCGCCATCCCCACCCCCGCCGCCGACCCCTACCGGCTGATGGTCGAGGCCTTCACCCGGGCGGTCCGGACCGGCGAGCCGGTGCCCACCTCGGGGCGCAATGGGGTCGGGACGGTGGCGGTCATCGACCGCTGCCGCCGGGCGGCGGGCTGGGGGGCGGGCGGCGCCCCGGTCAGCGGGGCCTGAGCACGAGGCGGCAGGCGGGGCCGGCGACGACCAGGGTGAGCGTCCCCGCGGCCGCCCGCCAGGGGGCGGCCGGGCGGGCGCAGCCGCCCTCGACCATGGGCGGCCCGAGCCAGGCCGGCCAGCCGATCCGCAGCCGGCTGCCCGGGGCGGCGCCGGCGAGGACGACGGTGAGCCGGCGGGCCGAGGGGTCGTAGCCGACGGTGCGGAGCCGGCCGGGGGCGGCCTGGGGGTAGGGCTGGGCGAGGACCCGCAGCCAGGACCAGCTGACCTGGCCCGAGCGGCTGCGCACCCCCCAGCGGCCGGCGTCCGCCCACTGCCACCACGCCCATCCGACCCGGGCCCGGTCGGCGAGGCGGAGCTCGGCCCGGGCCCAGGCCGCGGCCCTTCGGTCGGTTCTGGGGATGCCCAGCTCCCCCGTCCAGTAGGCGGCGGGGAGCTGGCGCGCCTCGGCGAGCGCCTGGTCGAGCTCGGCTGCCAGCGGGCCGGTCCGGCCACGGAACCGGGAGCCGAGGAGGACGCCGGCGTAGAGGTGGGCGGAGAACACGAGGTCGGGGGCGGCCAGGGACCGGATCGGGGTCGGCCAGCCCGCGAACAGGTCCCCCTCGACGATGAAGAGGTGGTTGGGGTCGACCCGGGCCACCGTCCGGATCCCCTGGGCGTAGAAGGGCCACAGCAGGCGCGTCTCGAAGAGGAGGGGGGGGAGCGGCAGCGGGTGCGGCTCGTTGTAGAGGTCGTAGCCGGCGACCCCGGAGTCGCCGGCGAGCCGCCGCGCCACGTGGGCCAGCGCGCCCCAGTAGGCGGCCTGCCAGGCGGGGGTGAGCCAGAAGGCGGTGAGGGCAGCGTTGACGGCCGGCGAGAGGTGGCGGCTCCAGGGGGGCCGAAGCCCGAAGAGGTGCCAGTTGGGGACCAGCGGCACCCGCAGCCATCGGGGGGCCCCGATCCCGCCGAAGGCGGGGCCGAAGTCCTGGGTGTGCATGTCGATGACCACGTACAGGCGGCGGGCGGTGCAGCGGGCGACCAGGGCCACGATCCGGTCGAGGTACCGGCGGCTGTACACCCCGGGTCGCGGCTCCAGGCTCGACCAGGCGATCGGGAGGCGCACGACGTCGAACCCCTGGGCCTCCATGAGCCGGGCATCCGCGGGGGCGAGCGGGCTGGCGGGGCCCCGCGCCGGGGGATGGAGGAGGGCGTCGTCGTTGAAGCCGCGGAGGAGGACCTGGCGGCCGGCCGTGTCGACGATCGTGCCGTTTCGCACCGACAGCCACGGCAGCCCACGCTGCGCCGGCGGACGGTCGGGGCAGACCGCGACCTGCAGCGGCGCCGCCGGGACGAACAGGAGCGTCAGCAGGGCCGCCGCCGCCGCCAGCCACGCGGCCGGCGGGCGCGCCCCGCCCCCCAGCTGGCGGCGGGGCGCGGCCCGGCCGCGGGGGGAGCCCCTCACGCCCGAGCGCCGGTGGGCAGGGTGAGCGGGACCCGGTACCAACGCCCCTGGCAGGGTGGACCCGGATGGTGGTCGAACCGGGCCGACCCGTCCAGGCGCAGCCGGATCCGGCTCGACGAGACCGTGCCGTGGGCCGGGCCGTGGAGGCAGGCCGCGAGGCCGAAGGCTGCGGGGTCGTGGGCCCGGCTGACGGCGGCGAAGCGGCGAAGGCAGCGGGCCGCATCGCCGCCCGCCACCGCCTGGGCCAGCGCCCGGAGCACGGCTCCCGCCGCCTCCGGGGGGGTGGCCGCCCCGTCGACGCCTCGGGTCGTGAGGAGGTGGGGCCCGGGAGCGAGCGCGTGCACCCGCAGCCGCCCCCCGTCGGCCTCCGCCACCAGCAGGCTGTGGCGATCGGCCACGAAGAGGGTGAAGGGGTTGGTGGCACTGGGGTCGAGCGCCTCCAGGGCCGCTTGGGCCGCGGCCGCCGAGGGGTGGGCCAGCGCGAGGAGGGGGAGCGCGCCGCGCGAGGCGCGGGTGGGGTCAACCGGGCCCCCCCGGCGGTTGAGCACCCCGGCCACCACCTGGTCCCCGTTCACCCCCAGCCAGGTTCCGCCGGCCTCGAGGTCCCGGCCGGCGACGACCGCGAGGCCGGGCGGTCGCCAGCGGTGGGGTGGCCGGGTGGGCCGGTCCCAGCGCTCGTCGCGGTTGGCGACGAGGAGCAGGGGCGTGTCGCGCAGGCACCGGTGCGCGACGAGGACGGTGCACATTTGGCTATTCTCGACCCGGCCCGCTGCGAGTTTCGGCCGGCCTCGGGCGCGGTACGGTAGGGCGTGGGGTTCGGCGGCGCCGAGACGGGCGCCCGGGCCCCATGGGTTCTGGACAGTTCGGAGAGCTTCATGGCCAAGACGGTGGGCATCGACCTGGGGACCACCAACTCGGTGGTCGCCGTGATGGAGGCGGGGGAGCCCGTCGTGATCGCCAATGCGGAGGGCGGGCGCACCACCCCGTCGGTCGTGGCGTTCACGAAGGCGGGCGAGCGGCTCGTGGGCCAGCTCGCGCGCCGGCAGGCCGCCGTCAATCCCGAGAACACGATCTACTCGATCAAGCGCTTCATGGGCCGCCTCTTCAGCGAGGTGTCGAGCGAGCGCGCGATCGTCCCCTACCACGTGCTGGCGGGCAAGGAGGGTCGCGCCGAGGTCGAGATCCAGGGCAAGCGCTACACCCCCGAGGAGATCTCGGCGATGGTCCTGCAGAAGCTCAAGACCGACGCCGAAACCTACCTGGGCGAGAAGGTGACGGACGCCGTCATCACCGTCCCCGCCTACTTCAACGACGCCCAGCGCCAGGCGACCAAGAACGCCGGCCAGATCGCCGGCCTCAACGTCTTGCGCATCATCAACGAGCCGACCGCGGCCTCGCTCGCTTACGGGCTGGAGAAGAAGGCCAACGAGAAGATCCTCGTCTTCGACCTCGGTGGCGGCACCTTCGACGTGTCCGTCCTCGAGGTCGGCGAGGGCGTGTTCGAGGTCAAGTCCACCAACGGGGACACCCATCTGGGCGGCGACGACTATGACCGCCGGGTGGTCGACTGGCTCGCGGAGGAGTTCAAGCGCGAGCAGGGCATCGACCTCAAGCAGGACCGCCAGGCCCTGCAGCGGCTGACCGAGGCCGCGGAGAAGGCCAAGATCGAGCTCTCCCAGCTCCAGGAGACGCAGATCAACCTGCCCTTCATCACCGCCGACCAGAACGGCCCCAAGCACCTCGACTCCCGACTCTCGCGGGCCAAGTTCGAGCAGCTGACCCAGGACCTCACCGAGCGCTGCCGGATGCCGTTCCAGAGCGCCTTGAAGGATGCCGGGCTCGGGGTCGGCGAGCTCGACGAGGTGATCCTGGTGGGCGGCGCCACCCGGATGCCGGTGATCCAGGAGCTTGTGACCCAGCTGGCCGGCAAGGAGCCCCACCGGGGGGTGAACCCCGACGAGGTCGTCGCGGTCGGGGCCGCGATCCAGGCGGGCGTGCTCAAGGGCGAGGTCAAGGACGTTCTCCTCCTCGACGTCACCCCGCTCTCCCTGGGGATCATGACCGAGGGTGAGGTCAACACCAAGCTGATCGACCGCAACACGACCATCCCCGCCAGCAAGAGCCAGGTGTTCTCGACCGCCGCCGACAACCAGCCGTCGGTCGAGATCGTGGTCCTCCAGGGTGAGCGGCCGCTGGCGCGCGACAACCGCACCCTGGGGCGCTTCATGCTCGACGGCATCCCCCCCGCGCCGCGCGGGATCCCCCAGGTCGAGGTCACGTTCGACATCGACGCCAACGGGATCCTCAACGTCACCGCCAAGGACCGTGGGACCGGTCGGGAGCAGAAGGTCACCATCACCGGCTCGACCACGCTCCAGAAGGACGAGGTCGACCGCCTGGTCAAGGAGGCCGAGGCCAACGCCGACGAGGACCGTCGGAAGGCCGACGCCATCGTCGAGCGCAACCGCGCCGATTCGCTCGTGTACACGGCCGACAAGACCCTGCGCGACTACGGCGACAAGGTGCCGGCCGAGGTCCGCGAGGACATCACCAAGAAGGCCGACGCGCTGCGGGCCGCGATCGCGGCGTCCGACGAGTCCGCCATCCGCAGCGGCACCGCCGAGCTCTCGGCTGCCCTCCAGAAGGTGGGCGAGGCCGTCTACCAGGGGCAGGCGCCGGGCGGCGACGGTGGATCGCCGCCGGAGGGCTCGGGCGGGGGCGGCGAGGGCGGTGCGGGCGAGGGCGGTGCCCCCGCCGGCGGCGAGGACGTCGTCGACGCCGAGTTCAAGGAGGTGTGAGGCGGTGCGCCCGCTGACCCCGCGCGGCCGTGGCCGGGCGGTGTCGGCGTGACCCCCATGCCCTATCGGCGTCTGGGCCGCAGCGGGCTCAAGGTGAGCCTGCTCGGCCTCGGCTCCTGGGTCACGTTCGGGGGCCAGCTGGACGAGGACCAGGCGCTCGCCTGCATGGAGGCCGCCCGTGGCGGGGGCATCAACTTCTTCGACAACGCCGAGTCGTACGGGGGCGGCGAGGCGGAGCGGCTGATGGGGCGGATCCTCGCCCGAGCCGGGTGGCCCCGCCACAGCTACGTCGTCTCCACCAAGTTCTTCTGGGGGATCCACCCCGGCGTCAACACCGAGAACACCCTCAACCGCAAGTACCTGCTTCAGGCGATCGAGGCCTCGCTCTCGCGGCTCCAACTCGACTTCGTCGACCTCGTCTTCTGCCACCGGCCCGATCCGACGACGCCGATCGAGGAGACGGTGTGGGCGATGCACGACATCGTGCAGCGCGGCCGCGCCCTCTACTGGGGCACCTCGGACTGGTCGGCCGACGAGCTGCGGGCGGCCTACGAGGTCGCCGAACGCCATCACCTCCACAAGCCGATCGTGGAGCAGCCCGAGTACAGCCTGCTCCACCGCCGCCGGGTCGAGGTGGAGCTGGCCCGGGTCCTCGACGACTGGAGTCCCGGGCTCACGACATGGAGCCCCTTGGCCTCCGGCGTCCTCACCGGCAAGTACCTCGCCGGAATCCCCGAGGGCAGCCGGCTGGCGCTGGCCGACTTCGACTGGCTGCGGGCGACCGCCCAGGATCCCCGGGCGATCGCCATCACCCGTGGGGTGGTGGAGCTGGCGGCCGAGCTCGGCTGCACCCCGGCCCAGCTGGCGATCGCCTGGTGCGCGCGCAACCCCAGGGTCTCCTCGGTGATCACCGGGGCCAGCCGGCCCGATCAGGTCGTGGAGAACCTCGGTGCGCTCACCCTCCTCGGTCGGCTCGGCCCCGACGTCTGGGCTCGGCTGGAGCGGCTGGCGGCGATCCCGGGGGCCCAGGCCAGCTGATCGCGGCCCGGGGACGGCCGGTCCTTGGCCCTACGGGGCGGTGCGCTGGCCGGCCAGGCGACCCAGCTCCTCGAGGTCGAGGCGCCGGCCGGGCAGCGGCGTCGTCGCCCCGGGGCGCAGGCCGTCCAGCACCATGGCGAGGAAGCGGCGGCGGAGCCCGGGATCGATCCGTTGCGCGAGCTCCACGCTGTGGGCGACGCAGGAGACCAGCATGACGATGTCGGCCGGGCAGAGGTCGGCTCGCAGCTCGCCTGAGGCCTGGGCCCTGGCAGCGAGCTGGCACATCGCCGCGAAGAGCGCCTGCTTGGCGCTCGGCGCGAGGGCGGGCACATCCATCCCGGCGGCCAGCTCCTCGGCGATCGCGCGGTTGCGCGCGAGGAGCTCCGCAGCCTGGGCGAAGAGGCGGCGGAACGCCTGACCCGGGCTGGGGTCAGCGGCCGCGTCCCGGGCGTCCGCGATCAGCGACTCGGTGCGGCGGGCGATCACCGCCTCCACCAGGTCGCGCTTGGTGGGGAAGTGGCGGAAGACGGTGCCGACCCCGACCCCGGCGCGGGCGGCGATGTCGTCGGTCTGGGCGTGGAGGCCGAGCTCGGCGAAGAGTGCCTCGGCCGCGATCAGCACCCGCTCGCGGTTGCGGACGGCGTCGGCTCGGGGCCGGCGCGCCGACGGATCGGTCACGGCCAGGGTCCTTGACAAGCGGAGCCTTCACTCCGTATTCTATGCGGAGTCTGCGGTCCGATTGTAACCCAGGAGGCATGGCGGGATGGAGCAGGTCGACAGGGCGGCGGTGGGCAGCGGGGCGGGGGCGCAGGGACGTCCGGTGCGCTGGGGGCACGGCCATCCGCGGCTCACCCTTTTGGCGGTGACCTTCGGGCTGGTGATGGTGGTCCTCGACAACACGATCGTGTCGGTCGCGAACCCCACGATCGGCCGCCACTTCCACGCGAGCCTCGGCGAGCTCCAGTGGGTGACCAGCGCGTACCTGCTCGCGCTCGCGGGGGGGCTCATCACCGGCGGCCGGCTGGGCGACCGCTTCGGGCGCAAGCGGATCTTCCTCATCGGGACGGCCGGCTTCGCCCTCGCCTCGCTCGCCTGCGGGCTCTCCGGCTCGCTCGCGGAGCTGATCGGCTTCCGGGCCGTCCAGGGCGCCTTCGGCGCCCTCCTCTTCCCCCAGACGCTGGCGATCCTGCGCGCGACCTTCCCCCCGGCACGGCTGGCGCAGGCGATCGGCATCTGGGCCGGCGCGTCGGCGCTGGCGACCGCCTCCGGGCCGATCATCGGCGGGGCTCTGGTCCAGTCGATCTCGTGGTCGTCGATCTTCTTCGTCAACGTGCCGGTCGGGGCGCTGTCGCTGCTGGTCGGCTCCTGGGTGATCCGCGACTCGCGCGACCGCCGCAGTCGGCAGGGGCTGGACGTGCTCGGGGCGCTCTTGCTCTCGGGCGGGCTCTTCAGCCTCGTCTGGGCGCTCATCAGCGCCGAGTCGTCGGGCTGGGGGAACCCCCAGGTCGCGGGGTTCCTCGGTGCCGCGGCGGCGCTGATCCTGGGCTTCGCGCTCTGGCAGCTGCGGGCGGCCTCGCCGCTGCTCCCGCTCAGCCTGTTCCGCTCCCGCTCGGTCAGCGGCGGGCTGGTGGTGGTGACGGCTGCGGTGTTCGCCCTCTTCGGCGTCATCTTCTACCTCACGCTGTACCTCCAGCGGATCCACGGCGATACGCCGATTACGGCCGGGATCAGCCTGCTCCCCATGACCGGCGTCCTCATGGTCAGCGCCCCGGTCGGGGGGTGGGTCGTCAGCCGGATCGGGCCCCGGCTGCCGCTGGCGGTGGGGTTCCTCCTGGTGGCCGTCGCCCTCGCCGGGCTCTCCCGCCTCCAGCCCCACTCGCCGTACCTGGCCATCGGCGCCTGGCTGCCCCTGATCGGGCTGGCGTTCGGGGCGGTCCAGACCGGCGGCTCCCAGGCGGTGGTCGGTGGTGCCCCCAAGCACCTCGCGGGGGTCGCGGCCGGGCTCCAGTCGACGGCCTTCCAGGTCGGCGGGGTCCTGGGCACCACCGTGCTCGGCACGATCATCACCGGCCGGGTGACGAGCGGGTATGGGGCCCAGCTCCTTCGGGCCGGCGTCCCCACCAGCCTCGCCCATCGGCTCCAGCCGGCCGCCCGTGGCGTCGCCGAGGGGCTGGTGCCGCACCTGGCGGGCGTCACCCCCGCCGTCGCCCACGCCGTCACCCTCGCCTCGCTGGACGCCTTCACCCACGGTCTCCAGTCGGCCCTCATCGTGGGGGCGGCCGTCGCCCTCGCCGCGGCGGTGGGGGCGTTCGTGGTGCTCCGGCCCGGGCGGCCCGCCGCCGTCGAGGCCGTCCTTCCCGGGGAGGGGTCGGTGGCGGCGTGATCCCCGGGCGCCTGGGCCCCGGGCTCGGGCGCCCGGTTTCGGCGCGGTCCGGGGGCGGGTAGACAGGACCCGAGCGGGCCGGGACCGCGGCACCCACGCGGCGGCCGCCGTGCCCCCGCGTTGCAGCCACGAAGGGAGCCCTACCCATGCGCCCAGACCGCCTCACCGAGCGAACCCAGGAGGCTCTCCAGCAGGCGACCGAGCTCGCCCGCACCCACGGCCAGCCGGAGGTCGAGCCCGAGCACCTGCTCCTCGCGCTCACCGAGCAGCCCGACGGCGTGGTGGCGCCGCTTCTGCGCCGGCTGGAGGCGGACCCATCCGCGATCGCGAGCCGCATCCGCCACGACCTGGGGGAGCGACCGCGCCAGATCGGGGCCCAGCCCGTCGCCGGCCGGGAGCTGACGGCGGTGCTCCAGCAGGCGCTGGGCGAGATGGAGGGGCTCCAGGACGCGTACTGCTCGACCGAGCACTGCCTGCTGGCGCTGGCCGATCGGCGCACCGGGCCGGTCGCAGGGCTGCTCCACGGCGCCGGGGTGACCCGGGAGCGGGTCCTCGCCTCGCTGGCGGCGATCCGCCAGGGGCAGCGGGTCGTCGACCCCAACCCCGAGGCCAAGCACGGGGTCCTGGACCGGTACACCCGCGACCTCACCCAGCTCGCCCGCCGGGGCGCGCTCGACCCGGTGATCGGCCGCGACGAGGAGATCCGCCGCACGATGCAGGTCCTGGTCCGCAGGACCAAGAACAATCCCGTGCTCATCGGCGAGCCCGGGGTCGGCAAGACGGCGATCGTCGAGGGGCTGGCGCAGCGGATCGCCCAGGGCGACGTGCCCGAATCGCTCAAGGATCGGGTGGTGGCCGCGCTCGACCTCGGCCAGCTCATCGCCGGCACCAAGTACCGCGGGGAGTTCGAGGACCGGCTCAAGGCCCTCCTCAAGGAGGTGGTTGAGTCCGAGGGCCGGGTCGTCCTCTTCATCGACGAGCTGCATACCCTGGTCGGCGCCGGCGCCGCGGAGGGGGCGATGGACGCCAGCAACATGCTCAAGCCCGCGCTCGCCCGCGGCGAGCTCCGCGCGATCGGCGCGACCACGTTCGACGAGTACCGCAAGCACATCGAGAAGGACGCGGCGCTGGAGCGCCGGTTCCAACCGGTGATGGTGGGCGAGCCGACGGTGGAGGACACGATCAGCATCCTGCGCGGCCTCAGAGAGCGGTACGAGGTCCACCACGGCGTGCGCATCCGCGACAGCGCCCTGGTGGCGGCCGCCACCCTCGCCCACCGGTACATCACCGACCGCTTCCTGCCCGACAAGGCGATCGACTGCGTCGACGAGGCCGCCGCCCGGCTGCGGATGGCGATCGACTCGATGCCGGCCGAGCTCGACGACGTCGACCGCGAGGTCCGCCAGCTCGAAATCGAGCGGGAGGCGCTGCGGCGGGAGACCGACCGCGCCTCCCGCGAGCGCCAGGACGCGATCGAGCGCGAGCTGGCCAACCTCAAGGCCCGGGCCGACGGCCTTCGGGCCCGCTGGGAGCAGGAGAAGGCGGCGATCGCCGAGCTCCGCTCCACGAAGGAGGCGATCGAGCGCACCGGCTTCGAGGCCGACCGGGCCGAGCGGCTGGCCGACTTCGGTAGGGCCGCCGAGCTCCGCTACGGCCGGCTGCCCGAGCTCCAGCGCCAGCTGGAGGAGCAGCAGCGGCGCCTGACCGCGCTCCAGGGCGGCCAGCCCCTCCTCAAGGAGGAGGTGGACGAGGAGGACATCGCCCAGGTGGTCGCCCGCTGGACGGGGGTGCCGGTCAGCCGGATGCTGGAGGGCGAGGTCCGCAAGCTCCTCGCGATGGAGCAGCGGCTGCACGAGCGGGTGGTCGGCCAGGACCAGGCCGTGCGCGTCCTGGCCGATGCCGTCCGGCGCGGCCGAGCCGGCCTTTCTGACCCCAACCGTCCGATCGGCTCGTTCATCTTCCTCGGGCCCACCGGGGTCGGGAAGACCGAGCTCGCCCGCTCGCTGGCGCTCTTCCTCTTCGACAGCGACAAGGCGATGGTACGGCTCGACATGTCGGAGTACATGGAGAGGCACGCGGTCGCGCGCCTGATCGGGGCTCCGCCCGGGTACGTGGGCTACGACGAGGGCGGCCAGCTGACCGAGGCGGTGCGCCGCCGCCCCTACGCGGTCCTCCTCCTCGACGAGATCGAGAAGGCGCATCCCGACGTCTTCAACATCCTCCTGCAGCTGCTGGAGGACGGGAGGCTCACCGACGGCAAGGGCCGCACCGTCGACTTTCGCAACGCGGTCGTCCTCATGACGAGCAACCTTGGGAGCCCGGAGATCGCGGCGCTGCCGGCCGACGCCGACGAGGCGCAGGCGGCCGCGGTCCGGGATGCGGTGCTGGCCGAGCTGCGCCGCCACTTCCGGCCCGAGTTCCTCAACCGGGTGGACGAGGTTGTGATCTTCCGGCGGCTGTCGGCCACGGAGATCGAGGCGATCGTGGGGATCCAGCTGGCCGAGCTCAGTCAGCGCCTGGCGGTCCGGGGGATCACCCTCACGGTCACCGAGGAGGCGCGGGCGTGGCTCGCCGGGGAGGGGTACGACCCCGCCTTCGGCGCCCGGCCGCTCAAGCGGCTCCTGCAGCGGCGGATCGCCGACCCCCTGGCGATGGCGATCCTCGAGGGTCGGTTCGGCGAGGGCGACGCGATTCGGGTCGCCCTGAACGGGGACTCGCTCACCTTCGAGCGCGTGACCCCGTCCGTGGCGCCCGAGCCGGCGGCGACCGCGGTCTCGGGGGCGGGGCCTGCGGCGGGCGGCTGAGCCGCGGGCGGCTGAGCGGCGGGCGGCTGAGCCGCGGACGGCTGGGCGGCGGGCGG
>DAHUZI010000082.1 GCA_027306595.1 Candidatus Dormiibacterota bacterium
CGCTGGCGGGCGGCTCGACCGCTGGCTGGCGCGGGCCGCGGCCAGCGGCCGCCGCGGGGCCCACGAGCTGATCCTGGCGGGGGCGGTCACCCTCAACGGCCGGGCCGAATCCCGCCCGGACGCGGCCCTCAGCCCCGGCGACCGCGTCGCCTGGCGGCGGTGCGATGGGCCCGGCGGGGCGCGTCCCCGCGCCGGCGGGCTGCCGCCCCCGATCCTGCGGATCGTCCACGCCGACCCCTGGCTCGCGGTGGTCGACAAGCCCGCCGGGCTCACCGTCCACCCGGGGGCGGGCCGGCCTGACGGGACGCTGGCCGACGGCCTGCGCGCCCTGGGCGGCGGCTGGTCGACCCTGGCCGGCTCGGAGCGGCTCGGGATCGTCCATCGGCTCGACCGCTCGGTGAGCGGGCTGCTGGTCGTGGCCCGGACCGCCGACGCCCACCGCCAGCTCGCCGCCCAGCTCCGGGACCGATCGATGGGACGCGACTACTGGGCGCTCGTCCACGGCGCCGTCCGCGAGGACCGCGGCCGGATCGACGCGCCGATCGGCCGCGATCCCCGACGCCCGCGGCGGATGGCGGTGGTCGCCGGCGCCCGGGCGGCGGTGACCGACTTCTGGGTCCTCGCCCGCCTGCCCCGGCACACCGTCCTGCGGGTCAGCCTCCAGACCGGCCGAACCCACCAGATCCGCTGCCATCTCGCCTACATCGGCCGGCCGCTCGTCGGCGACCCCCTGTACGGGCCGGCCGGGGACCGGGAGCGGGACCGGCCCGCGCTCCACGCCGCCGAGCTCCACTTCGTCCATCCGCACGGGGGGCCGATGCGGCTCCGCAGCCCCCTGCCCCCCGAGCTGGTGGCGGCGCTGGAGGCCGCCGGGGGCGACCCCGCCGGCTGGCCCGGCCTGGCTCCCGCCGTTCTGATCCCCGACCGCCCCGCATGACCGACCCGGGGGCCACCGCCCGGGGCCGGCTGATCGTCATCTCGGGCCCCAGCGGGGTGGGCAAGGACACGGTGATCCGCGCCCTGCGCCGGCGGGCCCCCTGGCTCCACAAGTCGGTGTCGGTCACCACCCGGGCGCCCCGCCCCGGCGAGCGCCACGACGTCGACTACACCTTCGTCGATCCGGCGACCTTCGCGGCCCTCCGCCGCCGCGGCGCCTTCCTCGAGTGCGCCCAGGTGCATGGCGACGACTGGTACGGGACCCTGGGCGACCGGGTGGAGGCGATGCGCGCCCGGGGCGAGGACGTCCTGCTCAAGATCGACGTCCAGGGGGCGGCCCAGCTCCGCACCCGCGAGCCCGAGGCGGAGACGATTTTCCTCTTGCCGCCCAGCCGCTCCGTCCTCACCGATCGCCTCCTCGGGCGGGGCACCGAGGACCCGGATCAGCTCGAGACCCGGATCCAGGACGCCGACCGGGAGCTGGCGGAGGCCGAGCAGTACGCGTTTCGGGTCGTGAACGACCGCGTGGACCGGGCGGTGGACGCCATCCTCGCGATCCTGGCCGACGCGCCCGCCCCAGGGCCGCGCGCCGCGCCGCCGGCGGCCCCGGCCACGACCCTCCTCCGCCACGGGTGCGGCGAGGGGCCGCCCACGTGAACGGCGACCCCAGGTGAAGGGTCCCGCACCGGGGCCGCTCGCCGGCCGGCGCGTCCTCCTCCACGTGTGCGGGGGGATCGCGGTGGTGAAGGTCCCCGAGCTCATCACGACCCTGCGGCGGCAGGGGGCCTGGGTCCGGGTCGCGATGAGCCCCGCCGCCACCGCCTTCATCGCGCCGATGACCCTGCAGGCGCTGGCCGGCGCGCCGGTCGCCACGGCCCTGCTCGACGGCGGAGCGGGGGAGGGGGGCCACGGGATGGCCCACCTCGAGCTCGCCCAGTGGGCGCAGTGTCAGCTGGTCGTCCCCGCGACCGCCGACATGGTCGCCCGGCTGGCCGTCGGGCTCGCGGACGAGATCGTCAGCGCCACCTGCCTCGCCTCGCCGGCCCCGCTGGTCGTGGCCCCGGCGATGGAGGCGGCGATGTGGCGCCATCCCGCGACCCGGGCCAACATCGCCCGGCTGGAGGAGCGGGGCGCCTCGATCGTGCCCCCCGTCGAGGGGCGGCTGGCCTCGGGCCACGAGGACGTCGGCCGCCTCGCCCCCCCGGCGGCGATCCTGGCCGCGGTCGCGGCCGCGACGATCGGGCGGCCGGCCGCCGACCGCTTTGCGGAGCCGGGGGATCGGGCGCTGGCGGGGGCCCGGGTGCTGGTCACCAGCGGCGGGACCCGGGAGCCCATCGACCCCGTCCGCTACCTGGGCAACCGCAGCTCCGGGCAGATGGGCGCGGCGCTCGCGGGGGCCGCCCTCCGCCGTGGGGCGTCGGTCGTCCTCGTCACGGCCGCCCCGCCGCCGCCGCCGGCCCCCGGCCTCACGGTCGTCCAGGTTGAGACGGCGGAGGCGATGCTGGCCGCGGTGCTCGAGGCCCTGCCGCCGGCCCGGCTGGCGCTCCTGGCGGCCGCGGTCGCCGACTGGCGGGTCGCGGCGCCAGCGCCGGACAAGCTGCGCCGCGCCGGCCGGGGCCGGCTCCGCCTCGACCTCGTGCCCACCCCTGACATCCTCCAGCACGTGGTCCAGGCCCGCCCGCCCGGCTGTCTGGTCGTGGGGTTCGCCGCCGAGACCGGAGCGCTGCTGCCGTCTGCCCAGGAGAAGCTCAGGGCCAAGGGGGTCGACCTCCTCGTCGCCAACCGGGTGGCCGGTTCCAAATCGGCGATGGGGGGTGGGCGGGCCGCAGCCCTGATCCTCGCCGCCGACGGGCGGCGGCGGACCGTCGCCTATGCCCCCAAGCCGCAGGTCGCCGAGGCGATCCTCGACGAGGCGGTCCGCCGCCTGGTCCCGCCCACCCCCGACTGAGCGAGGGCCCGGTCACGCCCGCGCCCGATCCCGAAGCGTCCACGCCGCCCCCGTGGCCCCGGGTCGCGACCGTCCTCCCCGAGGCGGCGTCCGGCCCCCATGAGGGGGGCTTCGCCTACGCCGTCCCCGAAGAGCTCCGGCCCGGGATCCGCGTCGGCCTCCGGGTCGTGGTCCCCCTCGGCCGACGGCGGCTGCTCGGCTACGTGATCGCGCTGGCGGACACCTCCGACCGCGCCGACCTGCGCCCCCTCGAGGCGCTCTACGACGAGGAGCCGCTCCTCCCCGCCCACTTGATCGCCTGCGCTCCCGACATCGCGGCCGCCTGCGCCAGCCCGCTGCGGGCGGTGATCCAGGCGATGCTGCCGCCGGCCCTGCGCGCGGCCCGACCCCGGCGCCGGGTCGCCCCCCGGGGGCCGAGGCGCCGCAGCCTGGGCACCCCCGCGCTCCGGCCGGCGGCGCTGGGGGAGGCGGCCCCGGTCCTCGAGCCGGCCCAAGCGGTCGCCGTGGACCGGATCGTCGCCGCCCTGGACGCCGGGCGGGCCGAGGACTTCCTCCTCCACGGGGTCACCGGCTCCGGCAAGACCGAGGTCTACCTGGGCGCGATCGCGGCGGCGCTCGCCCGGGGCCGCTCGGCGATCGTCCTGGTCCCCGAGATCTCCCTCACCCCCCAGACGGTCCGCCGGTTCGATCGCCGCTTCCCGGGCCGGACCGCCGTCCTCCACTCGGCCCTGACCGACGCCGAGCGGGCCGCCGAGTGGCGGCGCATCCGCGCCGGCTCGGCCTCGGTGGTGATCGGGTCTCGCAGCGCCGTCTTCGCCCCCCTCCCCACCCTCGGGCTGATCGTCGTCGATGAGGAGGACTCCTTCGCCTACCAGCAGGACCGGGTGCCCCGCTACCACGCCGTCGACGTCGCCCGCCGGCTCGGCCGCCACCTGGGGATCCCGGTCGTCCTGGGGAGCGCCACCCCACGGATGGAGACCCATCACGCCGCCGCCTGCGGTCGGATCACCCGCCTGCGGCTCACCGACCGGGTCCGGGGCCGCCCGCTCCCGCCGATCGAGGTGGTCGACCTGCGGCTGGAGCTCGCCGGCGGCAACCGCTCCCCCTTCTCGGCCCCGCTGGAGGCGGCGGTCGGCGAGGCCCTGGCGCGGGGGGGCCAGGGGATCCTCTTCCTCAACCGCCGGGGCTCGGCGACCGTCGTCCTCTGCCGCGGCTGCGGCGAGCCGCTGCGCTGTCCCCACTGCTCGGTGGCCCTGGTCCACCACGCCGACCGGGCCGGCTGCGTCTGCCACTACTGCGGCCACACCCGGCCCCTGCCGGCGGCCTGCCCGACCTGCGGCTCCCCCCGGATCAAGCAGCTGGGGATGGGGACTGAGCGGCTGGAGCAGGAGGTTCGGCTTCGCTGGCCGGCGGCCCGCCTCCTACGGATGGACCGCGACACCGTCGCCGGGCGCGACGCCCACGTCCGCCTCTACGAGGCGTTCCGGGCCCGCGACGCCGACCTGATGATCGGCACCCAGATGGTGGCGAAGGGGTGGGACCTGCCGGGCGTCCAGGTGGTGGGGATCGTCAACGCCGACACCCAGCTCCATCTCCCCGACTTTCGCGCCGCCGCCACCACCTTCGCGCTCCTCACCCAGGTCGCGGGCCGGGCCGGCCGCGGCGACGAGCCGGCGCGGGTCATCCTCCAGACCTACAGCCCCGAGCACCCGGCGGTCCGCCACGCCGTCACCCACGACACCTTGGGGTTCGCCGCAGTCGAGCTGGCGGCCCGCCGGGCCCTGGGCTTCCCGCCCTTCAGCCGCCTGTGCACCGTGACCCGCAGCGACCCCGAGGACGAGGAGGCCCGGGCGGCGGCCGAGGGGCTGCGCGGGCGGCTCGGGCCCCGCCTGGCGGCCGCCGCCGGCGCCGCGCTCGAGGTCCTGGGGCCGAGCCCGGCCTTCGTCCACCGGCTGCGGGGGCGGTATCGGTGGCAGGTGACCGTGCGGGGGGCGACCCTCGACCCGCTCTGGCCCGAGCTGCCGGCCGGTCCCGGGTGGTCGGTCGAGGTGGACCCGGAGCTGTGAGCGCGCCCCGTGGCGGCGGCCCGGACCGAGGAAGGCGCCGATGCGGCTGATCGTCGCCGGCTCCGACGACTTCGCGTTGCCCAGCCTTCGGGCCGTGCTCGCCGCCGGTCACGCCGTCGTGGCCGTCCTCACCGCCCCCGACCGGCTCGGGCACCGCGGCCGGCCGGCGCCGCGGCCGCTGCGCGACGCGGCCCGCGCCCTTTGGATCCCGGTGCTCCAGCCCAGAAGGCTTCGGGACCCGCAGGCGGTCGCCGCGGTGGCGGGCCTCGGCGCGGACGGCCTGGTCGTCGCCGCCTACGGCCAGCTGGTCCCCACGGCCCTTCTCGACCAGCTGCCCCAAGGCGGGCTCGGGGTCCACCCGTCGCTGCTCCCGCGCCACCGCGGCGCCTCCCCGATCGCGGCGGCGATCCTGGCCGGCGACCTGGAGACCGGGGTCAGCCTCATGCAGATGGAGGCGGGCCTCGACACCGGGCCGGTGCTGGGCCAGCTGCGGGTCCCGCTGGCCGCCACCGCCACCGCTCCCGAGCTGCGCGCCCTCCTCGCCGCCCGCGGGGCCGAGCTCCTGGTCGAGGTCCTGGGCCAGCTCCAGCGGGGCACGGCCGAGTGGGTAGCGCAAGATGCAGCGATGGCCACCTACGCTCCGCCGCTGCGGCGTGCGGACGGGGAGCTCGACTGGGCGCAGCGCGCGGCCGAGGTCGACCGGCGGGTGCGCGCCCTCCAGCCCTGGCCCGGGGTGACGGTGCCGCTCGGCGGGGCCAGGGTCCGGCTGCTCGCCGGCCGGCCGGGGGCGGAGGCCGCCGCGGCCGGGGAGCCGGGGACGGTGGCCGAGGTGGCGG
>DAHUZI010000083.1 GCA_027306595.1 Candidatus Dormiibacterota bacterium
CGCTGGCGGCGGTCGCCGCCAGCGCCGCCGCCGTCGCGCTCACGGCGGCGGTGCTGCGGACCCCCGTGCTAGCCGCGGCCGCCGGCGTCGGCGTCGGCGCCATGGTGGTCGTCGGGGTGCGCGCGCGGCGCGCCCGCGCGCGGCGGTCCCGGCGGATGGCGCTCCTGGAAGCGATCGAGCTTCTGGTGCAGCTGCTTCCGACGGGGCAGGGGGTGCGGCAGGCTCTGGAGGTGCTGGCCGACCGGGGTCCACTCGCGCTCCGGTCGGAGGTCGGCCGGCTGGTGGAGCGCAGCCGCGTGGTGCCGTTCGAGACGGCGGTTCGTGAGGCCGAGGTCCGGCTCGATGAGTCGCTCGCCAGCCTCCTGGCCGTCGCGCTCATCGTGGGCAACCGCTCGGGCGGCCAGCTGGTGCCCCTCTTCCAGGAGCTGGGCCGGGCGGCGCGGGCGAACGAATTGGTGCGAGGTCAGGTTGAGGCGGAACAGGCTCAGGGCCGCTATGGCGCTGCGGTCATCTGCTGCATGCCGGTTGTGGTCCTCGTGACCCTGCGATGGCTCAACCCCGGATACCTCGCGCCGTACGCGACCGCCGACGGCCAAGTCGTGCTCGGGGGCAGCCTGGTGGTGATGGCTCTCGGGTACGCGTGGATGCGTCGGATCCTGCATCTTCCCGATCCGGATCGACTGCCGCTGCGGACCGGCAGGGTGAGCCGCAGTCTGCATGACCCTCGACGCCCGCCTGTCGACCCGACTGGGCCGACCGCGGGGCTGTGGCCGCGCCCGCCGGCTCGGCCCGCGTGGGCATGGGTCGTGGGCCGGATCGGACCGGACGACGGAAGGCGGCCTGCGGCGGGCTCGCTGCCCGTCGGCGCCAGGCCATCCCGTGGGCGGCGGCCCCGGGCCAGCGCTGCCCCGGCCCCCATCGACGGGCAGGCGACAGGAGTCCCGCTTCCACGGCAGCGATCGGCGAGCCGCGGGGCCTGCGCTGCCCTCCCGCCTCCCCCGCCGCCGCCTCGCCGCGAGGAGGACCCATGATCGCTACGGGCGGGCCGACGGGTACGGCCCTGGGGCTGGCGGCGGCGGCGACCCTGGCCGGCATCAGCACCGCCGTGGTGGCGTGCCTGCCTCGCCGGCCGACGCTGGCGTCATGGCTCGGCCACCGGAAGCGCGCCGGACTGCGCCCGATTCGGGCTCACGTCGACGGGCGCCGACCGGCCCGCTCCCGATCGACGTGGGGGTGGCGTCTGCGCGGGTGGCCAGCTTCGATCGCGCGGAGCCTGGCGAGCTGGTGGGCCCGGCGGGTCCGCCAGGCGGGGATCGAGTCCCGTCCGAGTGAGGTGCTGGGCGGGCTCGCGGGGCTGACGGCCGCGGTGACCGCGTGCCTCCTCCTCCTCGCGCGCACGGGGATCCTCACCCTGCCGCCCCCGATCGTCGCGGGCATCGCGGCGGGAGTCCCGCTGGTGGGCGCGGCGGAGATCGTCCAGCGCGGCCAGCGGCGACGCCGTTCCGTGCTGCTCCAGCTTCCGATCCTGGCCGATCTCGTGGTGCTCGAGCAGACCGGCGGCGGAATCGGGCTTCGCCATGCCCTGGAGGAGGTCGTGACCCGGGTTGGCGGGGTGGCCAGTGACGCGCTCCTCGGCTGTCTCACCCAGAGCGCCCTCACCGGAGCGGATCATCTCGACGAAAGCATGGACCGGGTCGCGCTCGAGCTTGCGCTTCCCGCTCTGGCCTCGCTGGCGACGGTGGCACGGCTGCAGCGCACGGAGGGGGCCGCGGTCGCGCCCCTGCTGCGCCAGCTAGCCTCCACGCTCCGCGATCAGCAGCGGGACGCCCTGCTGGCGGCCGGCAAGCGGGCGGTGGTGCAGATGCTGATCCCGACCGGTCTCTGCATCCTGCTGCCCTTTATCGTGCTCGTCCTCTATCCGGCGGTGGCGCGCCTGATGGGCACCCTGGCGTGACCGAGCGAGGGCGGTCCCAGCGGCGGTCTACCGGTGGGCAGGCGATGGTGGAGTTCGCCATCGCCACGGGCGTCCTGCTGCTGCTGGTGCTGGGCCTGACCCAGCTGGCCCTGGTCGCCCTCGCCAACGAGGGCGCCCAGGCCGACGTGCTGGAGGGGGCGCGCATCGCGTCGGCCGCGGTCCCGCAGGCGATGCCGCTCGCGGCCCTCCAGGCCGGTAGCTCCGAGCTCGACCGCCTGCTGCCAATGGCGCTGTTCGGCAGTCGGCTCGCGGCCTGTCTGGCCTGCGGACTTCCCGAGTACTGCACGCGCTATCGGGGGGCGGTGTCGCTTCCCCACAGCCTGAGGCCCTGCGGCCCGGCCGCGCTGCCGGGCGGCGGCGCCGCCGGGTGGGGCCCGGCCCCGATCGAGCTCGACGGCTCCCAGAATCCCGGGTGCGCCGGGGGGGCGTGCTTCGGGGTCGGTGGAGCCATGGCCGGCTGCCGGCACCCGCCGCCCACCGGCGTCGTGGACGTCTGCCTCACCTACGCCAACTGGCCGGCCACGGCCGTGGACGTGTGGGTGAGGGGGTCGCTGGACCCGATCGTCCCGGTCCCCCTCGGCGCGGTGGGGACGCGCCTGGCGATCAACGCCCGCCTGCGGTTGCAGGTTGAGCAGCTGGCGGCATGAGCGCCCGTCGTGCCCACCACGGCCCTAGGGCCCGGGGCCAGAGCCTGGTGGAGCTGGCGCTCGTCACCCCGCTGGTGCTGGTGCTGGTGGTAGGGACGGTGACCGTCGTCCAGCTGGCTCGGATCCAGCTGGCGCTCGGAGCCGCCACCCAGGCGTCGGCTCTGGTCGCCGCGCGGGCGGCCGACGCGGTGGCCGCCTGCCGGGGCGGGCGCAGCCAGCTCGAGAGCATCGTCGCTGCCAGCCCCCCCCTCGCCACCGTGACCTTTCGGATCGCCCTCGCCGGTGGGTGCGTGGGGCCCCTGCCGTCGCTCGGGTCGCTCCCACTGAGCCGATCGGGCGGTGGGGCGGCGATCTGGTTCGGCCGGAGCCCGGGGCGCGCCTTCTGCCGCATCGGCCAGCCGGGCGCAGGCGGCGGCGATCCCGGTGACGTCATCGTGCTGGCGGCGCTTCACCCTCGGATCCCCTGGCTCCCCAACGGGGGGGCGTTCCTCCCCCTGCGGTTGGGGGCGCGCGCCGTGGTCAAGGTCGATCCCTTCCGCAGCCGCGACGTCGCGATCACCACCGAGGGGGACACGTGCTGAGTCGGATCGGGCGGCGGCGGTGGATGGCCGGCCAGGTGATGCCGGCATTCGCGCTCCTCCTCGGTTTGGGCATCGTCCCCGTCGTCGGGCTGGCAGTGGACGGCGGGCTCGTGCTGGCGGCGCATGCCGAGCTGGACGGTGTGGCGACCGCCGCGGCCGAGGGCGGGGCGGGAGCGCTGGACGTCCGCGAGCTGCAGGCGACCGGTCGCATCCAGCTGTGCACCCGTCCCGCCGATCCGACCGGTTGCGGGAACGGAATCGGATCCGCCGACCTGGTGCTCGAACAGATCGTCGCGGCCGCCGGGCTCGGATCATGCCGACCTCTTCTGGGCTCGCCCCCTGGCAACCTGTGGGAGAGCGGACCCGGTCCGGTGGCTCCGGCGGCTGTCGGCCGGGGCTGCGCGTACACATACCTCTCGGGGTGCGCGGCCGGCCTCGGTGCCGGTGCGACGCCGACGTACGCGCCCACCGCGCCGGCCGAGCTTCGCGTGTACCTGTGGCGTCCCGTGTCCCTGAACCTGCTCGCCCTCGTCGGGATCACGACGGTCGAGGTGTCGGCGGCCGGGACCGCCCGGCTGGCACACGGGTTCGCCACGGACGTCGCCTCGGGCTCGCTGCCGGCGACACCGGTGCGGTGCGGGTGACTCCCCAGGGTCCCGCGGCGCTCGGGCCCCGCCCGCGCGGCGTTCCCACGCGACGTCCCCGAACGCCCCCTGCGCCGATCGACGTGCCGGCGGCGGCGGAGCCCGAACCAGCAGCGACCGACCCGGCGACCGGCGCCGATCCCGGGGCGATCTCTGCCCGCCATCCCCTCCTCGTCGCGTCAGATCCGGTGCCGACCGCCACCGGTCCGGAACCCGGCCTGCCACGATCGAGCCCTCCCGGTGCCGCCGGGCGGCGGGAGCCGGGTGGGAGAACCCCGGTGGCTGCCAACGCTCGGCGCGCGGGCCTCGTTGAGCGGCTGCGCGACCGGTGGCGGCCGGCGGGCGGGGCTTCAACCCCGCACCGACGACTCACGGACGGGGGCGACGGCCGCCCCCTGATCGTCGCCGTCGCCAGCGGCCGCGGGGGCAGCGGGCGGTCGACCGTCGCCCACGGGCTCGCGGCTCTCCTCGGCGACGGTCCCGGCGGCGGCCGCGTCGTCCTGGTCGAGGGGGACTTCGACGCCCCGGATCTCGACCTGCGCACCGGTGGGGGCCAGCCCACGCTGGCGGATCTCCTCGACGCCCTCCCGGCGCTGGCGGCCGGAGAGGGGGACGTCGACGGCTACCTCGCCCGCGACCGCGACTCCCGGCTGCGGGTCGTCCTGGCGCCGGACTCCCCCGGCTACGCCGACGGCATTGGGCCCGAGCATCTCGACTACGTCCTCACGTACGTCCTCGCGCCGCGCTTCGGACTGGTCATCGTGGACTGCGGTGGGTTGGCCGGGGCCGGGACCGCCGGTGGACGGGCGGCGACGTTCTGGATCCAGCGCGCCGACCTCGTGCTCGTGCCCTTTCGCGGCGAGCCGGCGGGCCTGCGCGATGTCGACCGGCTGCGCAACCAGGCGCGGCGGCTCGGCGTCGCCTCCGAGGCCGTGCTGCCCATCCTCAACGGGGATCGGCCGCGGCGACTTCGAGCGGCGGGCGTGGCCGGGGCGGCGCGGCAGGTGGCGTTCGATGCCCTGCCGTGGGCCCCCGACGCCGCGCTGCGAGCCCAGCTCGCGGGCCTGGCCCTGAGCCGCGCGGACGCCGCCTGCGGCCGCGCCTTCGCGCGGCTCGCGAGTCGGCTCGAGGGGGCCCTGGAGCGCCGGGTCCTGCCCCCGCGATGATCGCCGGGTCCCGGCGCCTCGGCCACCGTGGCCGGGCCCCCGCCGACATCAGCCGTGGGATTCGGGAGCTCGTGGAGGCGCTCGAGCGGGCGATGGCAGCCGCGGACCGCCCCGCGGTCTGCGCCTGCACCGCCGGGCCGGCACGCGATCGGCTGGTCGGGCACCTCGACCGGATGGCCCGGGTCGGGGCCCGCCTCGAGCCGGCTCGAGAGGCGTTGTCCTGGGCGGCGGGCGAGGCCCGGGTCGGGGCGGCCGGAGCTGACCGGTGCGGCCGGTACCTGTCGCTGCGCCTGCGATTCCGCGACCGCTCGCGCACCCGGATCGGCCGCCGGGTCCTTCGCGCGGGCGGCAGCTGGCACGAGCTGGCGGTGGTGGTGGATACCGGCTCGGGACCGTGGCGGCTCGTCGAGGCCTCCGAGGCCCCGCGGCGCTGACGTCGCCGGCCCCGGCGCGCGCGGCGCACCGGGGCAGCTGCCGGCGGGCGAGGACGGCATCCAATCCCGCGAGCCCGGGAGCGGCGGGCGCGTCCCGTCGGGCCGCCGCCACCTGGAGCGGCGGCCGCCTCCGGTGGCCGCGACAGCCGCAGGTCCTGCGCGAGCTCGCCGGGGGCCCGTCCCGTCTCACGGCCGTGGCGCCGGCGCCGGCGGTGGTTGGGCCCCACCCAGGGAGGGGATGCGGGCGGTCCCACACGGGCTCGGGCCACCCGGCCGGCTCGACGCCCGACCCCAACGTCGAGCCGGCTCCGGCTGGTCGGCCCGGGCCCGACCAGCGCTAGGGCCGCGGGGGACGGCGGGCTCGCGGACGACCATGAACGCCGGTCGCCCCGGCCCGGCCGGGTCCGAGACCCTGGCGGCGACGCCCCGGTCGACGCCACCCGTGCGCCACGCGCGCCGTGCTGAGCGGCGCCGAGCGGGTTGGCTACCTCATCGGAGCTGCCGGACCGCCGGCCGCGATCCGGCGACCAGGATCACGAGCCCGACCGTGATCGCCCCGCCGGCGATGGCGTCGAACAGGGGCACGACCCGACTCAGGGCCGCATACACGAGTGTCCCGAAGGGCGTGACGCCCCAGATCAGGGCGTAGCAGGCGAGCACACGACCCCGGAGCCGCGCCGGCGTCTCGCTCTGGATCGCGCTGAGGCTGGCGGTATTGAGCGCCACGAAGGCCAGGCTCACCCCCATGAGCGCGGGGAAGGCGACCGCGGGGGTCCCGGCCCGGGTCACCGCGAAGAGCGCGGCCGCGTAGAGGGGCGCGGCCCCGAGCAGGAGCCGGCCGCGGGGGAGGCGGCGGCTCAGCGCGGTGATCGTGATCCCCCCGGCCAGGGCTCCGATCCCGCCCATCGTGTAGAGGAGGCCGAGGAGCTGGCCTCCACCGTGGAGCTGGTCGCGCGCCAGGACCGGCAGGTAGGGCATGTAGCCGACCCCGAGGACCGACAGCGCCGCCATCGCGACCAGGAGCCACCGGGTCCTGGCGTCCGCCATCGCCCAGCGAAGCCCCTCGACGAGATCCTGGATGGCGGTGGGGCCGCCCGCGGCTCGGTGGAGCCTCGGCACCCCGCGCAGCCCCAGCGCCAGGACGACGAGGAATGGCAGGGCGAGCACGCCCATGGCCGCGAAGCAGGCTGCGGGTCCGACGAACCCGATCAGGACCCCGGCCAGGCTGGGGCCGACGATGCGGGCGGCGCTGGACGCGGTCGAGGTGAGGGCGGCGGTTCCCAGAAGCTGCTCCGCGGAGACCAGGTCCGTGACCAGCGCCTGCCGGCTGGGCAGGTCGATCGCGTCGGCGGTGCCGAACGCCACCGCCGCGAGGACCAGCACCGTAAGGGACGCATGGCCGCTGGCGACGGCCAGCGCCAGCCCGATCGCGGTCGCGGACATCGCGGTCGTCGTGGCCATCAGGACATGCCGGCGTGAGGCACGGTCGGCCAGGACCCCGGCGGGCAGCCCGAAGACCAGGGCCGGCAGCCCGTCCGCAGCTCCCACCAGCCCGACCGCGGGCACCGAGCGAGTCACGGCGAAGGCGAGGTAGCCAAGGGCCACCATCTGCATCCACTTTCCGAGGAGGAGGGGAAGGAGGCCGAGCCAGAATCGGCGAAAGCGACGGACCCGCAGCGGCTCGGGCAGGGCGCGCGCGAGGCGGCCCGCGGCTGCGGCCGGCGCC